>CAZRGL010000423.1:0-10173 GCA_964599485.1 uncultured Polyangiaceae bacterium | reverse complement strand
TGCATCGAGTGCATTCGAGAGGCGACAATGAGATGTCGGGCTCGTGGGGGGCCCTTGCTTTTACATTGGAGAAACATGATGCGACACTTCGTCCACGGCCGTCTCAACCTTGCTTGTGCTGCGCTGTTGGCCATCGCCGCTTGCAGTAGCGACGACGATCCCGACGACGACGACGCCACCGCCAGCTCCAGCTCGAGCTCCTCTTCGACCTCTGGCGGCGGCGCGACGACCACCTCGTCTGGTGGCGGCGCGACGACCACCTCATCTGGTGGCGGCGCGACCACTACTTCGAGCAGCAGCGGTCAAGGTGGACAAGGCGGCCAGAACTGCCCGAAGAGCAATACCAAGGGTGATTGCAACAAGCTCTGCAACGCGGTGGTGGCAGCCAAGTGCAGCGATGGTCCGCCGGATGTGCAGACCTGCGCGATGTTCTGCAAGGCGCTGAACATGGCAGACTGCCCCGAGTGGGGCGGCGCGATGGACTGCATCGGTACCTCACCGACATTCACTTGTGACAACAACGGCTCCCCGGTCGTTGCAGGGTGTGAGGCCGAGTTCGAGTGCATCGAGCCCTGCATCGAGGCGATGGGCAACAACGGACAATAGGAGCGACGGTACGCTAGGAGGCTGGCGGCAGTGTCTACAAGGGCACCTGGTGGTCGGCGCGTACAGCGATGGTTTCGCCTCGTTTCGGGGGATCTGCTGTTTCCCCAGTGCGAAAGCGAACCATCGCACCCGCAACCCGGCCAACGATCTCTAGCTGCTCGCCGAAGCGCACGACGCGAAGAACATCGAGCTGCTCGGCGTTGCCATCATCAGCAAGACTCCAGCTACCCGGGGCGACGGCGAAACACGCGTCGCCGTGCTGATGGATGGTGTATCCGAGCACCCGAGCGGCTTGCGCATCAGGCGGACAGCCCGCGAGGGCTTGTAGCGATCCTGCCGCGTGCACGACACCGCCGACGAGGATTACCAGATGGCTCGCAAGTAGCAGTGCTTCGTTGCGGTCATGGGTGACCAGCACGCTGCAGCGCGACCATTCATCGAGCAATGCGGGGAGCTGGTCGAGCAAGCTGGCGCGGATCTCCGGGTCCATGCCCGCGAGGGGCTCATCGAGTAGCGTGATTGGTGCACGCAGCACCAACGCTCGTGCGAGGTTCACGCGTTGGGCTTCGCCTTGAGACAAGCGGTCAGCGCGACGCTCTTCCAGATGTGCAATGTCCAGCGCTTCAAGCACCCGCCGGATGCGGTCGCGTTGCTCTTCGGGAGCGACCTGGCGGAGCGCAAGGCCGAGCTCGAGGTTGCGACTGACCGTTCCGCTGAGCATCACCGGCCGCTGAAAAGCGAACGCGAAGTCGGTGGCCACCGGTGGGCCGCGGCTGTCGTCGTTGTGCTCGACCGTTACCGTGCCGCGGTCGGGCTTCTCCAGGCCGCACAATAGCCGCAACAAAGTGGTCTTGCCTGCTCCATTGGGGCCGAGCAGCGCGGTGCGCTCGTCAGCGTCGATTTCCAGGTGCGGAACCGAGAGGACCGTGGCGTCGCCCCGGCGCAATTCCACCTCGTCGACGATGATCTTCACGGGGCCGTCCGATGTTGCTGCAACATGGTGAGCAGCGAGCTGACCGCCAGCGCGATCAACAGCAAGATGAGCCCGAGTGCGAGCGCTCGCTCGGTGGCGCCGCGGCTGGTCTCGGTGACGATAGCCGTGGTCAGCACCCTGGTGCTGCCTTGCAGATTTCCTCCGACCGTCATGGCGGCGCCCACCTCGGAGATGATGGCACCGAAACCAGCCATTACCGCGGCCAGCAAGCCGAGCTTGGCTTCACGGATCAACAACCACATACGCATCAGCGGGCCGGCGCCGAGCATGGTCAACAGGTCCGACTGCTCTGCAGGTAGCGACTGAATCGAGGCGGCGCTGAAGCCCACCACCAAAGGGGTGGCGATTAGCAACTGCGCGATCACCATGGCCTCTTTGGTGTAGACCAGCTCGAAGCCTCCGAACGGACCGCTGCGTACGAGCAGCAGCCACACCACGAGCCCCGCGACCACCGGCGGCATGCCCATGGCCGAGTTCACCGCGGCGAGCACCACGGTTCGCCCGCGGAAGCGCTTGCGCGCCAACAGATAACCAAGTGGTACGCCGAGCAGCAGAGCACAAGCGGTGGCCGCCAATGACACGCCCAAACTGCGCAGCGTGATCGCCACCACGCGACCGTCGCCCGACACCAACAGACGCCAAGCTTCAGCGAATGCTTCTGCCAGCTCGCTCATGGGTGCGTCGTGGGCATTGCCGAAGCTGGAGCCGGGAGCCGTGGCCGAGCAGTGCCATCCGCAACGAATAGCGGTCGGCCCCAGATGTCGCGCCCGAACTGAGAGATGCGCTTCTGGGTGGCGGGTGCTTGCAGGAACTTCACGAAGGCACGCGCCTGGCGCACATGCACGTTGCTGTGCTTGGCGGGGTTGACGATGTGAACATGATAGATGTTCATCAACGCGGGTCCGCCTTCGAACATGGTCTGCAAGGTTATGCGGCGGCGATGAGCGAGCAGCGTGGCCCGATCGACCAACGTGTAGCCGCTGCGCTGATCGGCCACGTGCAAGGTTGCCGCCATGCCTTGGCCAGTCTCTGCCCGGCGTGTCAGTTTGGCAGGATCGATGCCTGCGCTGCGCCAAGCGGCCAGCTCGCGCTTGTGGGTGCCCGAGTCGTCGCCGCGGGACACGAACATCCCCGCCTTGGCAATAGCGCGCATGGCCTCGTCCAGGGTTTTGGCACCTCGCGCACCAGCCGGATCGGCCGCCGGCCCCAGCAGCACGAAGTCGTTGTGCATGATGCGCGCCCCGCCGGTCAAATCGCCCCGGTCCACATAGATCTGCTCGGCGGCCGGCGCATGAACGAGCACCGCGTCGGCGTTGCCCTTGGCCGCCATGGCCAGTGCTGCCCCCGTGCCGATTGCAATCACCTTGATCTTGGTGCCGGTGAGTCGTTCGAACTCCGGCACGAGCACATCGAGCAAACCGCTATCGCGCGTGCTGGTCGTAGTGGCGAGGATCAAGCTGCCGCCGATCTTGGCCGTGACGGTGCCACCAGTCGCGGTGTTGGTCGGTGCCGTGCCGGTCGGAGTCGAGTCGCAGCCCAGTCCGGTCAACAACAAAGGCGTTACCAACGCGAGGCGCATCGTCGAGCTCAGCAGTCGCAACGCAGGCATGGCCCAGCAGCCTAGTGGCTCCTCGAGGAGCTGTGTACTGCGCAAGCTCGAGCCGCATGATTTGAGACCATTACCCCCCACCCTTGACGAGGTCGTCAGTCGAGTCGTTCAGCTCCAGCGCTCGCCTCTCGGTGTCCTGTTGTGGAACGAGCCACGCTATCCAGATGACTACCAGGGCGTTGGCGGCGACGTTGTAGACGGTGTCGACGCCCTTCCATACACTGAACAAGCAGAGCAGGGCTGAGAAGCCGAGAATCCAAACGGTCAGTTGGCGGATTCTGATGAGCGGCACCAGCAGCAGCATGCTCCAGTAGTAGCTAGACGGCTCGGTGAGGGTGAAGATCACCACGAGGCCGAGCACAGCGGCTTCGACCCGTTCGCGGCGCCATGCAGCCCGAGCAACCGCAGCGAGGGCGGCGGCGACGAGCAGCGTGCGCAGTGGCCACCAATTGGCGCGGAAATCTGCCAACCGGGCGAGCAACTCCTCGCGGCCGATGTTGTCGCCCGAGCCTGCGAAGACGTTGTAGACCATCATCATACAGTTGAGGAGTCCGACCCGGTTTCGCGACCAGCCCGAACGATGCACGATCATGGTGTCGACGAATTCCGACCAGCCCTCGAAGCCCCGGCCGGCGGCGGCGCCGACAAGCAGCCCGCAGAGGATCGTGCCGCTGAATGCTGCGGCTAGCAGCAATGACCAGCGCCGGTGCTCGCCAGCCAGCCAGCAGCGCAGCGCCCATACCGCGACGCCGAAAAGGAACAAGGCTGGGAAAACGCGCAGCGCCGCGGCGTAGCCGAGCGCGACACCGGCGGCGATTGGCTTGTCGCGCTCGATCATGCAGATGCCGATGACCACCGCGCACAACCAGTCGTGGCGTAGGAACGAGCCGCCCACCCAGTAGAAGCGCGAAAGATAAGCGAGCCCGAAGACGGTCAACGAGAGCGCTGCAGTGTTGAAATCAAAGCTCCGGGCGATCACCACGAACGTCAAGATCAGCAGCAGCGGATCGAGAAGCGTCAGCAGCAGCAGCGAGCCGTAGCCTACGCTCAGCCAGCTACTGAACAGCCGCGCGACCACGGTCCAAGCGGGGGTCGGGTTGTAGCCGTGGTCCTTTCGCATGAGGGCCACGTAGGCAGGGGCCGAGTGGTCGAGGAAATATTGGTGGTCGGCGACGAATGCGCGCCAGCGCTCGTCATCAAAACGAGCGCGCACCTCACGTTGGTGAGCGGCCAGTTTGCGGCGGTCGCTGACGAGCTCGTTGGTGCGCAGGTCGCGCACTTTCGTCGGCCAAGGGTAGTTGGGTGCGGCTTGTTGCTGCGCTTCGAGCGAAGCGACATACAGCCCGTCGAAGCCGAGCTCAGGAAAGTACTTCGAGCCGAGCACGTAGTGGAACAGCTCGGAGTGATGGGCATAGCGGACTTGGTGGAAAGTTCCGAAGTTGAAAAAGGCCAACACCGAGAGCAACGCCAGCCCGCCGAGCAGGTGCTTTGGGCGGGGACCCAGATCGAGCTTCTGGGCAACGATCAACGCTGCTGCGATGCCGAGAAGGGCTTTGATGATGAGCTCGGTCGTTTGGCTCACGGCTTGCTCAGCTCGATTGGGTTCAGCTCGATTGGGCTCCGCTCAGCGTGGCTCGAGCGACTTGCAGCAGCGGAAGCCGAGATGGTAGTTGCGGTGGCTGCCCTCGTTCATGACCTTGGTGCCATGCCAATAGGGGGCGCGCCAGAGGCAATGATCCTCGTGGGCGTGGATGATGTCGAACACGAACCAGCTGCCCTTCATTTCAGTGTGGCCGTAGTGCTGCAAAGGGGAGCTGGCGAGCTGGTCGGGCGACAGCGGCAGGTTCATGTGCTCGGCGGCGTTACCGTGTTGATCATAGACCCCGAGCGGGCTGACGCAATCGGTGAAGAAGCCCGCAGGGAAGGTGTTGGTGCCACACTTGCGCCAGCCCACCCCGCAGTTCTTGCTCTTGCGGCTGCTGGTGCCGCAGACACCTTTGCGGAACTTGGGCCCGTAGGCCCAGCGCTTGTCCTTGATGACGCGGCTGTTGCGGCGGGCACGCATCGATTTTCGTGCGTCGTCCTTTTGCATGCGCTTGAAAAGGTCGAACTCGTAGTCGGGGGGGCGCAGTCGGCCGTAGCAAGCGCCCTCCCACTCGTGGGCGTCGCAAAGTCTCTTGCCCATGGCTTGGCATAGCGCGACCGCTTCGTTGGCGCGCACCCAGGTCACCGGGTATGCGCAGGGGATGTTGGGGAACTCGAAGCGGTCGATGCAGACCGGTGCGTCGCTGAAGGTCTGCTTTTTCTCAGGGTCGTAGAGTGGCGCCATGTAGCGTGCGCCGCATCTGCGCGCGGCGGCCTCGTCATCGAAGTTGACTTTCAGCTTGGCGAGCTTACGTTGGCACTGAGCCACGGTGACGGGGTGACGGGCCGCATCGGGATTGCCCTGACTGACTCGTTTCGAGCTCGCGAAGACAGCCTTGATGCGGCTGACTTGATCGGGGCGTAAGCCGTTGACGTAGGCGAGCTGCTCGATCAGGTGGGCGTTTTGCTCTTCGAAAGTGCCGCTCCATTTCTTCTGATCGCCCCAGCGGTCGCCGGGCGCCTTCAGATCGGGGTTTTCCCAAGCAAACGGCGGCGGACCTGGCGCTTCGCTTGCCGAGGTCGAGCTCGTCGCGCTCGCGAGACTGGTGGCCGTGGCAGATTCGGCGGTGAGCGGAGTCGATTCGCTTGGCTCACAGCATGCGCTGCCCAGCAGCAGGAAGACAATGATGGTGCGCAGTTTCACTAGTTTGGTGTGTATTGCTCCCGACCGATCGCGCCCGCCACTACGTCGACCACACTGAAGCGGAGGGGGTGGGCCTCGTTGCCCAGCCACAGCGCGGCTTGGTCAGCGAAGTAGGGCGAGTCGGTCAGCGCCGATTGTCCGCCGGGGATGATGTTCAGGCCTTTGACCTCGTTGCCTTTGAGTGAGACCACCATGCGCATGACCGGGCCGCTGCCATAGCTGAAACGGGTTCCGCTCATGCCGGGGTTGGCCGCGTCGACCGCGTATTGATCGCCGTCGCGGGGGAACCAGCGCAGACCGAAACGTGGATCTGAGGAGCTGAGGCCCTCGGCGAGGGGCAAGTGTCCCGTGGTGATGGCGAACTGCTCGGTCAGGGCGGCGTACTCCGGGCTGCTGCCGATGAAATCGGCCAACAACGACTCGAACTTGGCTTGGTGGCGCAAGCCCCAGAGCCACTTGTTCATGTCTTTACTACCGAAGCCGCCATTTCCTGGCTCCTCGTCGTCGCCAGGCGCTTGGCGCAGAAAAGCGAGCGCGTCGACGAGCCCTGTTAGGACGATCTCGTGGCTCGTTTCGACATCGTCGGTGCCGAGCTTGTCGAAGAAAGCCGATTCCTTGGTGGCGGAATTGTGCGAGGCGAGGCCTTCGCTGTTGTCGCCGCGGGACTTCAAGAACCGATGAAGCGCCCGGATGCGGCCGTGGGTTCCGCCGGGATGAAACACTCCGGGCAACCCCTCGTCGTCGAAGACGCCTTGGATGACGCGCGGTAACCAAGCGTTGAAGATCATCGTGGCCACCGCATCGCTGACGTCGTCGTCGGTCGGATCGGCGTAGAACGTGGCGACGCCCGAGCGGGCTTTGTAGTCGCGCGTGGCCCAATCGCCCAGCCGACTAGCCACCTCGTCGATGGCTTTGCTGTCGCTTTGGTACAGTGCCGCTACACGCTTGTCTGCCTCGTCCGAGGGCGCGCTGCCGAGCTCTTTCGCGTAGTCGATCGAGGCCAGCAGGTCCTGGACGAAGAGGGCGCCGAGCGCCGAATCGATGTTGCCTTGGATGGTGGCCATCTCGGTGATGGTGGCGGAGCCCGCGTCGATGGTCTTCTGCAGCTCGGTGGCGATCTTGTCGGAGCGGAAGCCCAAGTCCCAAGGCCCGCCGATGTACCACTTGTCGTTGCTGAGCGAGCCGTCGAAGGAGATCCCGCCCGGATCGTTGTTCGCCGTGGCCACGAAGCCCGCCGGCGGATCGAGCGCTTGGGGCATGTCGGCGAAGGGCACGACGCATGCGTAGGGGTCCTTCTGGCCTGGTGTCTCGTCGACGACACCGTCTTTGACGGGGATGGTGAAGGCGCCGTACTTGTTGCCGTCGAGCAGCAGGTTGGGATCGGCCCCGGCGGCAAAACCGCCGCTGTTGTCGCGCTCGAGGTAGCCGCGGCACGGCAGCGCCTGGTAGCTGGTGTACAGAATGCTGCCGGAGGAGTCGGCGACAGCGAAGTTCTGCGAATAGGCCACCAGTCCGCGGGTAGCCTCGCGGAAGCCTTGCACGTCGGCAGCGTGGCCGAGCGCGTCGGTGGTGCTCAGCAGGGCGCCCGCGTCGAAGCCCCCGTAGTCGAAGCTGATGGCCGTGATGACGCCGTCATCGTCCTGATCGCCGGGCACGATGTAGTCGCCCTGAAGGTTGAGCAACGCCTCGCCGGGGGCGAGCGCTTCGTCCGCGGTTGCTTTTCGTCCTTCGATGTCGGCGATCCAACGGCCGTCGAAGGTCTCGTACCGATCCCATTTCTCGGTTCGTCCCACGCTCTCCAGTAACGGTACGTCGGCGATGATGTATTCCTCACTGACCGCAACCAGGTCCTTGAAGCTGCCGTCGAACTTGCTTGCTTTGGGGCGTCCCTGGCTGTCGAGGGTGATTTCTTCGCGGTACCAATCGGTCACATCGCCCATGAGCTGGGTCTGGCTCCAAGCGACCCGTCCGTTGGTGCCGATGGGCATGACCGGGAAGCCGGCGATGACCAGGCCGAGCTGGTGGGTGGGTCCGCCGCCGAACACGGATGTGTCGAGCCCGAGCTGATAGAGAATCGAGGGCACCGCGAGCGACAAGTGCCCATCGCCGGCGAGGATCCCCGCGCCGCTCTTGCTCGCGCTTCCTGCCACGGCCCAAGCGTTGGAGCCGTAGCCTGCATCACCGTCGCGGCCCAAGCGGATTTGTTGTTTGGCGAGGCGCGCTGCCAGACGCTGCAACAAGCTCTGCGGAACCGGCTTGCCGCCTGAGGTCGCGAAGCCCTTGGCCTTGCCGCTCTTGGTTTCGAGGCCGAAGCCGGCAGCGGAGGGGTAGGGTTTGATTGGCTCGATGGCTTTCCAGAGGTCTTCGATGGCGCCGGCTTTGCGGAGCGCCTCGAGCGCTGCACCCTCATACAAGCTGTCGAGCTTGGCGGCCGTGGCGGCGCGGCCCACGTCGCCGGACTCGTAGCTGGTTTGGTAGAGAATCACTGCGACCATCGCGGCCACCGCGCGTCGATCGAATGGCACCATCAGCTCGATGGGATTGCTCACGCCGAGCAGGCCTTGAGCCAGAAGTAGCTCGCTGGGCGCTTGCACTTCGTCCGTCTTGACCCGCTCGATGTAGGCGTTTATGCCACCGGCGAACGCATCGAGGATGGCCTCCAGCTCTGGGGTGAGATTGGCGACGATCTGATCGGCCAAGTAGGTGATGCCGCTGCCGCGCGATTCTTGATCGATGTCGAGGGCCGCATCGCCGAGCAGCGAGCAGATGGTGCCGAGGCCCAAACGGCGCGCCAGGTCCATCATGAAGAAGCGATCGCGGGCCATCACGAAGCCCTGCACGAAGGCCAGATCGGTGCGGTTGCGCGCATAGATGTGCGGCACATTGCCCTCAGTGCGGATGACTTGCACCGGCCCGCTCAGCTGCGGCAGCACCCAGCTCTCGGTGGTGGCAAGATCGAGAATCCGGTCCTGATCGGTCGGTTCGTCGTCACCGCCACAGCCACACGCCATCAGCATGAGCAAGGTCGTCACGGCGGCCATCAGGGGGGCTGTTGTCTTGCTGCGCATCGATGGCGTCATGGTACTTTCCTCGGTCGGCGCAATTGCCGCGGCTCGCTCAGATCGCCGACACAATAGCAAAACGCCGATCGGAGCGTGGCGTAAGAGCGGCCACTAGCGTAGGCTCGCCGGCGATGAGGGCGAAACAGGTCGGATTTGCGGCGATGGTCTCAGTGGCGGCGATGGCGAGCTGCACGGCTGCGCCCAGTCTGCCGTTGCCGTCGCAGCAGAAGACCCAGTCTGCCCTGGAGCAAAGCTCGGAGCCCGTGCACGTCTACGTGGTGCTGACGGGGCCCCCGGCCGCGGAGGTATTGCCGCGAGGGGTGCCCGTTTCTTCGCCGCAGGCCGTGGCCCGCAGCCGGGCTCGGTTGACCGAGCTGGCAGCACAGCATGCCCGCGTGCGTCCACAGCTCGAGCTGCTCGGCGCCCGCGTGGTCACCGATTTGCGGCGGCTGGCCAACGCGATTCAAGTGATCGTGCCGGGCGATGTGCTCGACGAGCTCCGCCGCCTGCCCGAGGTGGTACGGCTCGATCCGGTCACCCGATTTGATCCTCAGCTCAAGTCGGCGGTGCCGGTGATAGGTGCGCCGATCTTGTGGTCCAACACCACGCCCTATTGGGGCCAAGGGATTCGTGTTGGCATCATCGATTCGGGTATCGATTATTTCCACGCTGGTCTGGGCGGAAGCGGCGACATCGACGAGTACAAGAACGACGATCCGACCATCATCGAGCCGGGCAGCTTCCCCACGGCGCGGGTCATCGGCGGCTACGATTTTGCCGGTGACGCCTACAACGCCAACAACCCTGACACCGGCGTGCCCGAGCCTGATCCAGATCCCCGCGATTGCCGCATCGAAAAGAACGACAAATACGCGGGTGGCGGGCACGGCAGCCATGTGGCGGGCATTGCTGCGGGCAATGGTGTGCTCAATGATGGCAGCCCGTTTGCCGGGCCGTATTCGCAGAGCTTGGATCCGAGCGCGTTTCGGGTCGCCCCCGGGGTAGCGCCGCAGGCCAGCCTCTACGCACTCAAGGTGTTTGGTTGCTCGGGCAGCACCAATCTGCTGGGAGCCGCCTTGGAGCGCGCCGCCGATCCCGATCAAGATGGCAACTT
>CAZRGL010000422.1:0-10180 GCA_964599485.1 uncultured Polyangiaceae bacterium | reverse complement strand
CCACATGGCCCAGGAGCGACCCAAGCCCGATAGTGAGCGCCATCCCAGCTTCCAAAAGCGAAATCACAAGCGTCACGAGCAAACCCAGGCGCACAAGCAACGCAACTACGCCCGCCGGCTGGATATGGAGAAGCTGAAGCTCGCCTTGCTGCGCGCGGCCCGGTTGCCCAAGCAGGATCGACCCGAGGTGCTCACGCTGCTCGTCGGCAAAGCGGAGCCGACCGCGGCGGCGATCGATGCGGCGCTGGGGCCGATGTATGAAAAGACCAGTCTCGAAGACGACAAGGAGCGGGTTCGCTTGTTGCGCGAGGCCAGCACCGAGCAGCTGCAAAAGAGCAAAGATCCTTTCATCCAGCTCGCGCTCAAGCTCCGCCCGATCCTGCAAGCCAGCGAGGACCGGGATGATGCGTATGCAGGCGAGACGCTCGTCGAGCGGCCCATCTACGCCGCCGCGCTGCGCAGCCAGCTCGGAGGTGTGCTGGCCCCCGATGCCAACCAGACCTTGCGCATTACCTATGGCACGGTGCGGGGCTACAAGCCCAAGGCTGATGCGCCGTTGTACTTCCCCTTCACCAAGTTGAGCGGAATGGTGGCCAAGAGTACCGGAACCAGACCCTTCGATGCGCCGGCTACGCTCCTCGAGGCCGCGAAGAAGGGGCCGTACGGACGCTACAAGAGTGCTGCGGTTGGTGAGGTGCCCGTCGACTTTTTGACCGATCTGGATATCACCGGTGGCAATTCCGGCTCACCCACGCTCAATGCTCGTGGCGAGCTCGTTGGGTTGGCTTTCGATGGCAACTACGAGTCGATGGCATCGGACTGGGTGTTCATTCCTGAGATTACTCGATCGATCCACGTCGACATTCGTTATGTGCTGTGGCTGATGGATCGGGTCGACGGGGCGCATCGTTTGTTGCGAGAGATGGATCGCAAGCCTGAGTTTGGAAAGTAGCGGGCCGAGCGGTCGGGGTTGCGCTGATGCTCGAAAATGCCGAACATGAGGGTTGTGCCCGATCTGAGGACGTTTCCGCCACCGACGATTCGGCAGCCTCTTGCGAAGCTGTCGCGGTTTGGTTTCTCGGCGCTCGTCGATTTGGCGCGAGGTACGGTGGTTTGGTTTCTCGGTGAGACTGGACGACCACTGCAGCCAATCCTTCGCGCTTCGCGGCTGGCTTGTCGGCCTGGGGTGGAGCTCATCATCGCGCGGGAAGGAACCGTTGTTGGGCAAGTTCGCTTCCCCTACGTGGTGGTGCTCGAGCTCGCCAACGCTGCTACCCCGAGCCAGGAGCTCGAGCGCATCGTTGCTGACGTGTGTGCCGATCTTCGAAGCGTCCTATCCGTTCCCGCAGCGGCTGTCCCGCATTCTGGTGGAGGAAGCCCGCCGACCGGAGCCGCACCCGCCCAGGTGGGCGTCCAGCTTCCTCCAAACCCTCGGGCGATTGGCGACGAAGGCGCGGCATGACCCGCGGACCCGCTAGGAGCTGCTCGTTCCCCGCCCGTCGGGTCAGCGGCCTTTCCACTCCGGTTTGCGCTTTTGCATGAAGGCCATCAAGCCTTCGCTGGCGTCTTCGGTGGCCAGGCAGCCAACGAGTCGGTCGCGCAGCAAGGGGAGGGCCTCGGCTAGGGGCAAGTCGTCTTGGGCGGCCATGGCTTCGAGGCCCAGCTTGACGGTGATGGGACTCTTGGATGCGATGGTCTCGGCGATTTTCGCCGCGGCACCATCGAGCTCCTCAGGCACTACGACTTGACCGAGCAGGCCCGCTTCGACAGCTTCTTGGCCTTCGAGCCTCTCGCCTAAGAGCATCTTCTGTGTCCGGCGCCGGCGCGGGACGAGTCGGCGCAGTACGGCCATGATCATCATCGGGAAGAGCCCGACGTTGATTTCGGGGGTGCCGAGCTTGGCGCCGTACGCGCCGACCGCAAAGTGCGCGGCGGCGACCAGACCGAGACCGCCTCCCATGGCATGGCCATTGACGCGGGCGATCACCGGCTTGGGTGAGCCGACCAGCGCCAGCAGCAAGTCGGCGTAATCGCCTTTGTACGGGAGCTCGGAGCCGTCGACTTGGCCCGTCATCTGAGCGAAGTCACCTCCCGCGCAAAAGGCTTTTTCGCCTGCGCCGGTCAGCACGATAGAACGAACCTGCTCGTCAGCGTTGGCGGCTTCGAGGGCATGAAGTAGCTCGTTGACCATGCGCGGGCCGATGGCGTTGCGGCGCGCTGGGTTGTTGAGCGTGATGGTGAGCGCCCCGTGCTCAGCGGGACCTTCGACGATGATCAACGAGAAGCTGCTGTCTTTGCTCATCGTGCTGGCTCGAGCTGGAGGATGTCGCGGGCTTGCTCGACTGTTGCAGGCTTGCGTCCGACGCCTTCGACGAGCTCGACGACTTGCTCGACCATGTCGCCGTTGCTCGAGGCCATTTGCCCGTTGGGCAGATACAAGTGGTCTTCCAAGCCGGTGCGAACGTTGCCACCGAGCACAGCCGCGGCGCCGAGCATGCGCCAATGGCCGTGGCTGATGCAGATGCATTCCCACTCCGATCCAGCGGGCATGATCTTGGTCTGAAGCTGCAGCGACTCAATCTCGGGCGGAATGCCGCCGAGCACGCCGACGATGAACGAGAACTGCAGCGGCGGCTTGAGCAGCCCCATGTCAATCAACGGCCAGACTCCTTGAGTGTGACCCGTATCGAAGCACTCGAGCTCGGGCTTGATCTTCGCTTCGTTCATCACCTCGAGCAGCTTGATGATCTTGTCGTAGGTGTTGGGGAAGATCATGCTGAATACGAAGCTCTTCCGCTTGTGCGAGTACTTCGAATAGTTCATCGTGCCCATGTTCAGGGCGCCCATCGCAGGCAAGCTCTCGCGCAAGTAGGTGCACTGCTGGCTCACATCCTCGAGGATCGTTCCGGTCGAAAAATTGAGGATCACCGGACAGCGCTCGCGGATCTCCTGTTTGATCGCTGCGAACACGCTTGGCTCGAAAGTGGGGGTGCCGTCGTCGTTGCGCGCGTGGATGTGCACCACCGAGGCGCCGGCGTCGTAGGCCCGTTTGGCCTCGTCAGCGATCTCGGCTGGGGTATAGGGGATTCCAGTGCACTGGCTGCGATTGGCCAGCACGCCGGTCAGCGCACAGGTCACGATGCAGAGGTCCGGATCGCGCCCCTGAAGTTTGGGCTGTCCCGTGTAGCTGCGTTCAATTGCCATCGGTTACTCCTGTGGGCTGTTGAGGCGCTGCTCTTGCACCACCTCGCGGACGGTTTGCTGCACGCGTCCTAGGATGCGGAACAGATCTTCGATGTCTTGGCGTGGCAAGCTGCCCAGCGCCTGGCGGAATATCTGCATTGGCTCGACCTCGATTTGCGAGGCGAGCTTCTGGCCACTGTCGGTCAAGCGGATCAGGACCATGCGTCGGTCGCGCTCAGAACGCTCTCGGACGACCAAGCCCTCACGCACCATGCGGTCGATGATGCCCGTGACGGTGCTGTTTTGAGCCTTGATGCGATCGGACAGCGAGGAAAGTGACAGGTCACCGAGCTCGTCCAGGATCTTGATGACCGTAAGCTGCGGTCCGGTCAGCCCAAAAGAGCGTGCCAACTCCTTCGTGAGCCGGCGCGATTCGGTGTACAAATAGATGATCGTTTCGACGATCGCGTCGACCCGCGACTTGTTTCTCGGGTGGATTGAGCCAGCCACAATAATTCGCATGCGAAATATTCGTGTGCGAGCAAAGTGTCAAGCGAGGCAGCCATATGAAGAAGACTGGGCGGTGTCCGAAGTGCGGCGGCGGCCGTATCGGTTTTATGGGTAAGCTCCAAGATCAAATAGGTGGAAGCGATGCGACCCGCCGGTTGGGCTCTTACGTCGAGGTCAGACAAGGCCAGCTCGTTCCCATCGAGGCTGCCCTCGAGGGCTACATGTGTACCGACTGCGGTTTCTTCGAAGAGTACGTTACCAATCCGCAGAATCTGAATTGGCAGCAGATCCCCGGTTTCCGCTGGTACAGCCAACCGCAGCCCGGCGGTCCCTACCGGGGCTGACTCCGTAGCTGCGGGCATTCTCCAAGCGCCCAACGCGAGCGCGCGCCCACTGAGGCCGCTTGCTACAGGGCTATTGAGCGTTCAGCGTGAGCAGTCGTAGCTGACGTCGTACTTGTGTTGAACGTTGTAGCTGCGCGTCAGGCTCAGCAAGCTGACGGTGCCCTCACAGCTGTAGCCTTGTCGCGTGGCCTCGAAGCGATAGCGGTCGGAGCGCTCTCGCTTCAGGCTGATTTGCTCGAACCCCTGTTTCGCTAGCTGCTTCTCGATCGCTTCAGTGTGCTCGCTGCCGCAAGCCGAGGCCAGCGAGAGGCAACCCAGCAAAAGACAGCACAGAAGGATCGATCGGGTCATGGTTTCTTCGGGCTCGCAGGCGCCTTGGTCTTCATTTGTTGTATCTCTAATTGCACCGCTTGGGCACGAGGATCTTCGGAATCGAGGGCGATTGCCTTGCTGATGGCGCGCTCGGCGTCCTCGAGCTTGCCCGTCTTGGCCAGCGTCGTTGCGAGGTTGATCCAGGCGCTGCCGAGCTGATCGTCGAGGGAAATCGCTTTGCGTAGCTGCTCGAGCGCTTTGTCGTATTGCTTCTGACTGAAATAGGCGAAACCGAGGTTGTTGCGGGCGGTGGCCCGACCAGGTTCGAGCTTCACGGCTTGCTCGAGGTGAACCAGGCCGGTGCTGACATCGCCCGCTTGCAGCAGGGCCGTGCCCAGGCTGGTCTGGATGGCTGGATCGGTGGGGGCAAGCTTCACGGCGCGCTGGTAGCTCACGATGGCGTCGGCCAGGCGCTTGGATTGGGTCAGCACGGTGGCGAGGTTGAAATGCCGGTAGGCATCGTCTGGATCGAGCTCAGCTGCGCGCTTCAGCGCTATCACCGCGCCTTCTGGATCACCGGTGACCAATTTGACGATGCCAAGGCTCGATTGCACCTCTGGATCGTTCGCTTGCAGCTCGGCCGCACGATCCAGAGGTTGGCGCGCCGCCTTGAATCTGCCGAGGGCCAGTAGCACGCGGCCTAGCTCGAGATGGCTGGGGTAATAGCTCGGATCGAGCGTGACGATGTCGTGAAGCGTTGTCGCTGCGCCCAACGCCGTCGTGTTGCCGGGTGCAGCATTGACCCCCTCGGGGACGCTCTTGTGTGCCAGTGTCGCCCGCACTACGCCAACGAGCGGCGCCGGGTCCTTCGGCGCCAGCTGCGCGGCGCGCTGATATGCAGAGAGGGCGTCCGCCCAATCTTCGCGGGCAAAAGCCGCGTCGCCGAGGGCGAGCTGGCGATCCGCAGTGCTGCCATCATTTCGCGCGAGCGTTCGTGAGCTGACTGCGCTCGTTTGGGGCGTTGACGAAGGGCTTGCCGTGGCGGTCGCGGTAGCCGTCGAGGAGGTCCCGGGTTGGGGAAGCTGAGGTGTCGTGTGGTTGCAGCCGCAGAGGGCCAGCACGCAAGCGACCAGCAGATGGCTTGTCCGCGAGCACGTCACAGCTTGAAGGGAGCCTCGCTGTGCTCCGTGCCGTCGTAGCGGACCAACACGCTCTTGTTGTCGATCTTGGTGGCCACGGCGACGGGACGTTTCCAGCAGCGCACCAGCGCTTCGAGAGCGGCCTCGGCGTAGTCCTTCTGCAAGTCGATTCCTTCGTGTTGGTGCTCGAGCAGCAGCTCCCCACGGTTGGCATGGTTGGCGTCGACCACTTGGATGTAGGGATTGCCGAAGTTGGTCAATTGGAACAGCATCTTGTTCTTGATGGCGCGGAAGTTTCGCGACTCGATCTCGTACTGTCCCGTCTTGCCGGAGTAGCCGAAGGTATAGAGCTTGTTGGCGATCACGAACTCGGGAGTGAGAAACTCGTCGATGAAGGTGACGTCGTTGTAAAGCGCGCGCACTTGGAAGAGCTTGTCGCGGCCAAGACCGAGCTGCATGTCCCAGCTGCGCTTGTGATCGAGGTTGTCACACTCCGCCCATTCGCGGCCGAACTGCCCTTTGTTCCAGCGCGACTCGATGTGACGGAACAGCTCGACGCCGAGCTTGTAGGGGTTGAGCTGCCCTGGTGCGGTCGCCAGTACGCCAGCGTTGCGATCGGCGTAGTCGATGATCTCGGCGGCGCTGAGGATCTTCTCGGTCATCATGCGGCTGTGCCAATAGCTGGCCCAGCCCTCGTTCATGATCTTCGTCTGCATCTGGGGGACGAAGTAGTAGGCCTCGGAGCGGATTACCCCGAGGATGTCGCGCTCCCAGCGCTCGAGCGGTGCATGATCGAGCAAGAAGCGGAGCACATCGCGATGCGGCTCAGGCGGGAACTTCTTTTCTTGTTCGCGCTCCGCTTCGAGCTTCTCGCGTTGCTCTTGTAAGTACTCGGTCGGGTTGATGTACGCGTCCATGTAATCTTTGGCCGCGAGCTTGTGGACCTCGATGGGCTGTTCGTCCTGTTCATCGTGGTCGTCTACGCGCCTCTTGCCGCTGAAAGGCAGCCACGGATCGATGAGGTTCTCGAGTGACAAGCAGTGATCGATGAAGGCTTCGACTTTGTTGATGCCTTGCTTCTGGATATGCCGCGAGACGCGCGAGCCGTGGTTGCCGAACTTGTCGATCCAGCGGCGGTTCGGGTCGTAATGCTCCTCGCGCCGGGTCGGATCGATGGTCTTGCCGAGGGTGTCCAGATCGGTAGCGCGAAAGCAGAAGTTGTTCTTGAAGAAGTCGACATGTCCCAGAACGTGGGCCATGACCAATCGCTGATCGGTCAGCGAGTTGCCTTCCAACAAGTAGGCGTAGGAAGGATTGTTGTTGATGACCATCTCGTAGATACGGCTCAGTCCGTACTCGCTGCTCTTGCTGAGCCGCTCGTAATCCATGCCGAAGCGCCAGTGCGGATAGCGCGTGGGGAAACCACCATAGGACGCCAGCTCGTTCATCTGGTCGTAGGTGGTCATCTCGAAGATGGTAGGGAAGAAGTCCAGACCGAAGCCCCGGGCCACTTCTTGCACGCGCTCTTGCTCCACGCGGAGGTAGCGAGGCAAGCGCGTTTTGAGCGCGAATTGACTCATCAGTGACCCTTTCCCAGGAAATCTTTGATGCTCTGGATGATGGCTTCCTTGTTCGGGATTTCACACATCACCAGCTGGGGCTGATCGCCAAAGTTCTCTTTCAGATCTTTGATGAACTGGCCTGAGCCATAGGGGCTCTCGACCTGACCGTAGGCGAACATGTTCGAGGCTGGGATGAGCGAGTTCTTGAGCAGCTCCACGCAAGCGAGGGTGTCATCCATCGACCAGTTGTCCCCGTCGGAGAAGTGGAAGGGATAGATGTTCCACTCGCTGACCGGATAGTCGGTCTCGATGATTGAATTGCACAGCTTGTAGGCGCTCGAGATCATCGTCCCGCCGGACTCGCGGGTGCTGAAGAAGGTCTCGCGATCCACCTCGCGGGCGACGGAGTCGTGGATGATGAAGCGCGATTCGAGTCCTTTGTACTGTTTGGTCAGCCAGGTATCGATCCAGAACGACTCGATGCGGACGATCTCCTTCTGCTCGTCGCCCATCGAGCCGGACACATCCATCATGTAGATGATCACGGCGTTGGCGACGGGCTCGTTGGTGGTCTTCCAAGAGCGAAAATGCTTGTCGGCAGGGGTGGGGATCACCACCGGATCATCAGGATTGAAGGTGCCCGTGATGATCTGCCGCTTGAGCGCTTCGCGGTAGGTTCGTTTGAAATGGCGTAGGGACTCGGGGCCGACCCGCCGGATCCCGGTGTAGCGGTCGTGGGTCTGGTTGATGTTGCTCTCGCCTTTGGGCTCGATGTCGGGCAACTCCAACTCTTCGCCGAGGATCTCGGCCAGCTCATCGATCGAAACGTCCACCTCGAGGACGTGATCGCCCTCGCCCTGGCCAGCCTTGCCTGAACCAGGCTGGGGCGGCCCTTGACCGAGCGGATCGCCCGGATCGCCCTCACCTTGTCCCACTCCGCCCTTGGATTGATCACTGAAACGGAAGCGTGGAATGTCGATGTGGGGCACAGGGATCGAGACGCGGTCCTTGCCCTTGCGCCCGATCAGCTCGCCTTTGGTAATGTACTTGCGCAGGTTCTTGCGGATACGACCACGCACGATATGCCGGAAGCGGGCGTGATCCTGACCAATCTTCAGCGACACGCACCGAGTCTAGCAGCGCCGGGCCGAAAAAACCTACTGCCGGGGCGCAGCAGGGCAATAGCGCCCCACTTGGCGGCGCATGACACTATGATGCGCCGCCTCGGACAGGAGGAAGCGTGGCCAAGCAGAAAAAGACCCTGACGACCAAGATGCTGGACGGGGTCGAGCGGTTGGGTAACCGGCTGCCGCATCCATTTTGGCTGTTTTGCATTCTCATTTTGCTGGTTGCGGGGCTGTCCAAGCTGCTGGCTGCGGTCGATCTCACGGTCACGCGTCCTGAGACCCAGATCCTCAAGACGGAGCAGCAGGGCAAGCGCATCGATGGCCAGATCGTGGAGGTCGACGAGGCCTTCGACAAACTCGTCATCCGTCTGCCCAACGCGGTGCACAGCTCACGACTGAACAACATCTACGTGGAGCTGCATCAAGACGGCAAGCTGCTGTCGGCCCAGAAGGTGGCCCGTCAAGCGCTCAAAGCCTTCGAAGTCTCAAAAACGCGCTTTCCGCAGCTGAAGAGCGGCCAGAAGTACCTGCTCAAGATCGTCAACCGCGCCCAGAAGGTCAAAGCGCGATCGCTTCTGTCCAAGGAGGGGCTGACCTGGTGGGTGCTCCACATGGTGGAGAACTTCGCTCACTTCGAGCCGCTCGGCCTGGTGTTGGTGATGCTCATGGGGGTAGCCATTGCGGACGGCTCTGGGCTGATCCCCACCGCCATGAGGGGGCTGGCGCTGGCCGTGCCTACCAGCTTCATCATTCCGGTGCTCTTTGCTCTCGGGGCGTGCGGCAACATCGGCTCGGACGCTGGCATCGTCGTCATCCCGCCCCTCGCCGCGGCCATCTTCAAACAGCTTGGTCGCAATCCCATCGCTGGGCTCTTGATAGGGTACGTGGGTGCGACGGCCGGCTTTACGGCCAACCTGCTGCCAGCTGGCACCGACGTGCTGGCCATGTCGCTGACCAATGCGGCGACCGGAAGTGATCCGGAGGTCAACGTCTTTGCCAATTGGTACTTCATGGTTGTTTCGGTGTTCTTCCTGGCGGCCTTGGGCACCTGGGTGACCAAACGCTTCGTGTTGCCGCGACTCGAGGGCGCCGACGCGGCTGCCGAGCTGTCCAAGCCTGAGGCGTTGACCACGGACGAGAAACGCGCGCTGCGCATCGCTGGTGTCGCGATTGTCGTGGCCATCGCGCTGTGGATGCTGACGATCGTTCCCTCAAAAGGTCTGCTGCGCCACCCGGATCCCGATCCAGCGCTGTTGTGGCGCTCGCCCTTTTTCAAGGGGCTCATCCCCATTCTGTTCAGCGTCTTCGCGGTGGGCGGGGTTGCCTACGGCGTCGCAGCCAAGACGATCAAGAAGGCCGACGACGTCATCGGCTTCATGACCGAATCGATGAAGCGCATGGGGGGCTACATCGTGCTGATCTTGGTGATCGCGCAGTTCATCAAGATGTTCCAGTTCGCCAATCTGGATCAAATCATCGCTGTCGAGGGTGCGAACCTGCTGCGAGCCATGGGCATGGAGTCGCTACCGATTCCATTCTTCATTGCCTTCATCGTCATCGTTGCGGTTGCCAACTTGTTCATGGGTAGCGCGTCGGCCAAGTGGGCCATTTTCGCGCCCATCTTCGTGCCCATGTTCATGAGCCTGGGCTACCACCCGGCGTTTACACAGCTGCTGTATCGGCTGGGTGACTCCATCACCAACTGCGTCAGCCCGCTCTATCCGTTTTTTCCGATCTTGCTGGGTTGGATTGCGGAGATCGACAAGGACAAGGCCAAAGTCGGCACGGTACTGTCGTATTTGGTGCCCTACGCAAGCTACTTGCTGATTGGTTGGGTACTGATGCTCGTGGCATGGTACCTGCTCGGCTTACCGGTCGGTCCCGACAGCCCGATCCAACTCGGCTCGATGCTCCCGCGTTAGGGGTTCGACTGCTTCGGCCCAGCTAGTCTTTTTCGGGGTCTTTGAAAAGACCCCGCCCCATCGCCTTCGGCGACGGGGCCC
>CAZRGL010000421.1:933-10217 GCA_964599485.1 uncultured Polyangiaceae bacterium | reverse complement strand
ACTCGCACAATCTATGGGCTCGACACCAGCACTGGAACACTGCTGTCGGTGTCATTGCCATTGCCGAGCTGTCCATGCGCGTTGTCGCCCCAGCAGCGGGCCATGCCGCTACTGTGCAATGCGCAGGCGTGTTGGTCCCCCCCAGCGATGGCCTCGGCGCTGGCTAGGTCCTTCACCGTCACGGCAACGCTACTTGCGGTCTTGCTTCCGTTGCCGAGTTGGCCCTGGGAGCTGTCGCCCCAACATTGAACCGTTCCGTCGTTGAGCAACACGCAGCTGAACAAGGAGCCGACTTGAATGGCCACAGCGTTCAACAAGCCCTTCACGGTCACGGGCAGGTAGCTGGTCGTCGTGGTTCCATCACCTAGCTGGCCGCGGGTGTTTTGACCCCAGCAGCGGGCCGTTCCATCGTTGAGCACGGCGCAGCTGTGCGCTCCACCAGCAGCGACAGCCACGACATCCGCCAGGCCGCTCACGGTCACGGGCCTCACGCGGTTGGCCGTCATGCCGTTGCCGAGTTGCCCCCACCAGTTGCTGCCCCAGCAGCTGGCCGTGCCACCCGCGAGCACCGCGCAGGTGTGACCGAGCCCCGTGTCGACGGCGGTCACTCCACTCAACGTCGGCACTCCGAAGGGCTCGCCAACAACGGTCATCGGAACGCTGCTTTGCAGCATCGTGCTGCCGATGCCGAGCTGACCAACGTCGTTGAGACCCCAGCAACTTACGGTCGCATCATCGAGGATCGCACACGTGTGGAAACCTCCAGCCGAGATTGCTGTCGAGCCACTCGCTGCCATCACCGTGGCCGGCAAGTTGCTGCTCGCACTGGTGTCGTTGCCAAGCTGCCCCATGTTGTTGTCGCCCCAGCAGCTTGGGGTCATGCCGCCGGACGTGATCATGCAGCTATGATCACGACCGGCGGAGATTGCAGTGGCTCCACTCGATTCTGGCACCGTTACGGGCAGATGGCTGCTCGCGTTGCTGCCGTTGCCTAGCTGACCGTTCTCATTGCGTCCCCAACAAGCCACAGAACCAATCCCTAGCACCGCGCATGTGTGCTCCTGCCCGGCGGATATCGCGACAACCTCCAGCCACCCGGCGGCCGCGCCGAACCCTCCCGCACCTGCCGCGTTACCGGTGCCCGCGCCCCCTGAAGTCATCGACGATCCTGCGCCACCCGCCCCAGTCGGATGAACGGGATCGGAGTCCCCATCGTGGATTTCAGCGTCGGAACCGGCACGGCACCCTAGGGCCGCGCACACAGCCACCACAGCGAGCAAGGGCCAGCCCCGAACGATGTTCCTGCTTCCTTCCAGCACTACCCAGCAAAAGCGTCAGCTGTCAGTGAAACAGGCCAAACGCAGGAGCACCCGACCTGAAGGTGATCGCCGCCCGTCGAGACGGGACAAAGATTGCGCCGAGCGCAGGGCGGGCAAATGCCTCGAATCATCGTCGGTCGCAGTCGGCGTCGACATTGTCGCGATGTCTGCCGCATCGCGTGACCGCCACGGAGCCAGACCGATGAGCCCAAGCTATACTGCGCGTCGCAGATGCCGGAGAAGAAGGTCTTCGAAGCGCGCTTGAAGCGCAGCGGCTACGAGAACAACGGCTGCTTGTGGCTAGTGGCAGCCTTCCTCGCGTCGCTGCCGGCCATCGCCTTGCACAACGCGGCTGTGATGTGGGCGGTCCCCGTCGTGCTCCTGGCGACGGCAGCGCTGGCGTACCGCGGTGTGCGGTCCTATTTGCGTAGGTCGACGCCTGTGTCCGTGCGGGCCAGCGCCGAGGGTCTGTTCATCGACGGCGAGCCTTTCTCGACCGTCGAAACATGATCGAGGGGCACGTCAATCCGGAATCGGAAGGACTGCCCACCAACGTGACCGTTCGTGGCCGAAAGCGCAGCGCGGCGTTCAGCATCCAGAACGAAGCGATGGGCCATGAGCTGCTCGCCGCTCTGAACCTGGATAGCTCATCGGAGTTCTCAGTGGAGCCCCCGGACAGGGGCAATAGAACAGCAGCCGTGGGCACCATTCTGATAGGTCTCGCCGCGGGGCTCGCCATGTGGACGGACCAGATGATATTGACACTATTCTGCGCACTGTCGGCTGTTGCCTGCTTGTTCGTCTTTCTCCGCAGTCGAGTTGCGACGCTCTCGGTCGGGGCAGACGGCATCTCGTACACCTGGCGTCGCGGCCGACGACGCATCCCTTACGACGAGCTACAGGGCACACAACCTTCGAAGCTGGGCGTCAGTCTCGACCTCATCAACGGGGAGCAGATCGAGATCCCGATGATGGTTCGCAATCCCGATTGCCAATGCGAGGATTGTCAGCGGAGCATCCGGCGCGTGGTCGACGCGGTCGAGCAGCGCCTTGCTCAGTATCGTGGCACACCCCTGTCGTCCCCCGCCCATCGCCTCGCCAGAGGCTCGACAGAAGCCACGGCGTGGCTGAGCCAAGTGCAGGGGGCGACCGGCCAAGGAGACTACCGTCACGGTACACTGTCGCGTGAGCAGCTGTGGTCGGTGATCGAGGACCTCGGCGCCGACCCGACTGCGCGCGCTGCAGCAGCGTGGGCTCTTCGCTCAGAGGTCCGCGGCGACGAGCGCGACCGCTTGCGCATCGCCGCTCAGGAGACGTCCGTTCCCAAGCTGCGCATCGCCATCGAGAGCGTCGCAGACGAGCAGCACGATGAGCAGGCGGCAATCGAAGCGGTGTTGGCGGTAGACGACCGCAGGCTCGTGCGACACTGAGCACCCCGGTCACCCCACCCACCAGCGCCCGAGCCACAGGCGCTGGACCCCACGGGGGACCGCGCGCATCGAGGTCAGCGCTGGCGTCAGGCGACGACCTCCTCCGCCTCCGCGACGGCCTCGGACGACGGCTTCACGGAACGAGCGTGTCCCTAGTCCTGTTCCGGATCGACGAGCCGTTGGATCGGGTGGGTCTGTTGGACGTCGCGATCGCCGGAGATCATGTCGGGCAGATGCGCGGTCCACCACTGTTGGGCTCGCTCGTCGGTCCAAGCTCGTTCAACAGCTGCTTGCTTCAATTTTTGGGCAAGCTGGAAAGCAGTGGGTCGGTCCTGCGGTTTCTTGGCCAGACAATTCATCACGATCTGGTCGAGCGATTCGGGCATCGGCCTATCAGTGCGTGAGGAAAGGGGAGGAGGCCGGCTGCTGACGTGGGCTACGGCCATTTCCATCGGGGTATTTGCCTCGAATACGGGCTGGCCGGTGAGCAAACAGTAAGCCACACAGCCCAAAGCGTAGACGTCGGCGCGACCGTCCACGTCTTCCTCTCCAGTAGCAATCTCTGGTGCGAGGTAAGCGGGCGTACCGAGGATGGTGTTCTGCCCGGTGGTTGTCGTGTCAGCTGGTTTGCCGAGCTTGACGAGGCCGAAGTCGAGCACCTTGACGAAGTCGCAGCTTCTTCCCACTTTGGTGACGAAGATGTTGGCCGGCTTGATATCTCGGTGCACTAGGCCGATGCGGTGTGCGTCGTCGAGCGAGTCGCAAGCCTGTATCAGCAGGTGGATGACGCGTTCTGGCGGCAATGGCCCGAAGCGCTCGACGAGCTGCGCCAGATCGATACCTCGCAGCAGCTCCATCACGTAGTAGAACGCGCCGTCATCGGCGATGCCGAAGTCGTACAGCTCGACGGTGTGGGGTGATTGGAGCGTCGCAGTGGCCTGCGCTTCGCGCTCGAAACGCACCTGCATCTTTTCCGGTCGGTCCCCATCGGGACGAATCAGTTTGATTGCAGCTGGTCGCACCAGCATGCGGTGGCGCGCGCGCCATACTTCACCCATGCCGCCTTGTCCGAGAGGGGCGACGAGCTCGTAGCTGCCGAGCTTGCGGGCGCGTTTCATCTGGCCGAACAGCCGATGAAGCAACATGGCTGGAACGAAGGCGCACAACGCGCAAATGTACTGCGGGATCAGTCGCGAGAGCAGCACGGCAGTGCTGCTGGCAGTCGGCGCGCCCAGAGCTACGCAGAGGCCGTAGGCCAGCGGGCTCATCGAGGCGGTGAGCAGAGACGCAAACACCGTCGCCCGGGGGCTGGAGGGAACTATCAACGGAAAGAAGACGATGAGGACGCAGGTCCAAGAGACCTGGTTGGAAATGAGCTCAGGATCGATGTTCCTGAGCTCCATCGCCGACAGCGCCAGAGCCAACAGCGCCTCGTAGCCGAAGCCAACCACCGAGGATGCCCCTGGGCCGCGTTCGGCGCGGGCGTAAAAGGCGACTGCCAATGAACCGATCAAAGTCGCTACGGAAATGGCTTCGTCCCCGCTGTTGACGGCCCCGGGCCAAAGGAGCCGATAGAGCGCGAGATACAACGCGAATACGGCGGCGCACACCAATGCGAAGATCATCAAGCGGCGCGATTGCGAACCACTGATCTCGGTTGGAGCAGCCGTGCTCCGTTCCTCTTCACGCGTGACTCGCTCGAAGAACTCGCAGGTCAAGCAGCTTTGCCGTTTGGCAGCTTGCGAGCCTTGTACTTTGCCGCCGCAAAATGTTCCGGCGATAGCCCAGCAGAGCCTGCCTCCGTTGTGACCGCCGTTGATCCCATCGGCCGACTCGTCGGTCGCTGCCGGGCAAGCGCCTAGCTCGTTCGCTGCGCTTCCGCCTGGCTCACGCCCGCAAGACATGAACTCCCAGCAGTTCGCCTTAGCTGTCATGGGCGTCCCTGCTCGTCGTCATGCGGGGATCGTCGCACGACGCCCAGGTCTCGTTCAATGACTCAGGCTCAGCAAGCTGGCTGCCACGGCTGCAGAGCAGAGGGCTTCGATCCAGTTCCCTTGGCATCGAGCGCACAAGGGTGGGATTGGGCACTGGGAGCAGCATAGCTCGTCGAGGAGACATGCGGTCGAGCTGGCAGATTTCTGAGCTGAGGGGGGGCTTTTGCTCTGAATCACCCACCTTATCGCTCGGCCGACAGCGGTGACGACGTCGCTCTCATCGGCAACCTGCCGCCGAAGCCATTGTCGTACTGCCCACCAACCGACGGCGCGCTCGGTGGGCCTCGACGGCAAGCCGTTCGAGCTTGCAGTCTCATCGCAACCACATCGCTAGCGCGGCGAGGAAAACGCCGAGCGCGGACCAGGTCGCCCGGCGCTGCGCCCACTCACCAGAACGCTGGTGGCGCCAGCAGATAGGCGCCGACCGCCTCGTGCGCTGCTACGAGAACCGTGCCGTTCGGTCCGGGTCCGACAGCCCGGCACCCCCACGGCAAATTCAGAAGCTTGCGTCGCGCGCCGGTGGCGCTCCACAAGGCCAGCTGCATTCGTTCGCAGCCCACCAGGTGCCCGCCCACGGTGGCGATGGACAGCGGGAATCCGCCTTTCCAGCCACTGAGCCGCTTGCCGTCGCGGAGCGAGAACAAGTACTCCTGCATCAGCGCGACATGGTTGCCGGATACGTTGACGTTGGGGCGGCCGTACTTGAGCTTGCCCATCGGCACCCTCCACCGCTCGCTGCCGTCGGCGGCGTAGCGCACGAGGACCATGTCCAGCACACTGACCGGATCCACGGCGACCATGCCGCCGGTGCCGTCGGGCGCCACCGCGCGCACGCCGCCTTTGCGATACGGATGGGCCCACCAGATGGGTGGTCGCGCCACCAGCTCGCGACCTGAGACGTCGACGACACGCAGCCCGTAGGACGTCATCACGCACAGCCGCGAGCTCCCGAGCGCGAACAGGCGGAAGTCCCAGTAGCGTCGATTGGGGCGCTCGAGCGCCAGCTCTGTACGCCGGCCGTTCGCCGCCACGCGAACCAGAAACGCACCAGGCGGGCCTGTGGTGCCGTTGGGAAGTTTCATCTTGGGGCTTCGCATCCCCGCCAAGAAGATGTTCCCAGCAGCGTCCGCCAGCGGCGCGCCGAAGACCTCGAGGTCGTCCACACGCGCCACCTCGGTCACCTTGCCCTCGGGGGAGATCGCCAGCACCACAGCGCCCACGCAGCGCGTTTCCCGACCGCAAGATGGCGTGCCCGTACGCTTCACCCCGTGGCGGTTGACGGCCACGAGCATGCGATCGCGTGCGGCGTCGTAGCCATAGTCGGGCATGTAGCCGACATGATCGGCGTTGAAAGCGACGCTCGCCGCGTGACCGTCCGGATGTAGAATGTGCCAGAGCCAACGATCGCCATGGGTCGTCAGGCTCCACACGCGCCCTCCGGCGACCACTGGCCACGCCGATCCTCTGTTGTCGTCGGGGATCTCGTGGCGCGTATCGCGCGTGATCGTCGCCGCCACGGCCTTCGGGAGGGGACGGCGCGGTCGCTCGCGGACCTCCTTCATCCATGCGCGTGCGGCGAGTCTCCCGACGGAGTTACAATGGACATTCTCGGGAAGGGCGAAGGTCATGACGAGCCCGGCGCCCGGCGCAGCATTGCCGGGCTCAAACGCGCCGACACCGTGGTGGCGATAGGGCAGGATGCCTCTCAACGCGAGGGCGATCGGACGTCCCGAGGCGAACCAGGTCCCGCTGGAGGCGAACCGGGTCCGGCTGAAGGTGATCTTCGCCTGCAGCTCCACATCGCCACCGCACGAGGTAGCCTCACACAGGCCTAGCCTGAGTGCTTGCGCCTCGAGTCCATCCAGATCCTGGATGCGCCACCGCACGGCCTCGGGCGCGAGCTCATAGCGGCCGTCGATGTTGGGAAGGGCGCCGTCCCCGTGGGATGAGTAGCCATCAGTGTACCAGTGAGCTTGCCGCGTGACCGTGAGCGAAGCATGCGGCGGCGGCAGCGAACGACGGGGCAAGGTCTTCCAGAGCATGAACGCGCCCAGCACGGCCAGCAGCCCAAGTGCTGTCACGACGCATCGACGTCTCCAGGTTGTCCCCACCGTGCACCATCGAGCGAAAACCGTCGGCGAACAGGGCCAATCAGGACGACCATCGAGCCGCCAAAACCGCGGCAGGCATCATAGAAGTCCTGCTCTGGTGCGACCGCAGCTGGCGTTGGACATATCGGCAGTTCCTGAGCTGAGGGGCTTTTGCTCTGTGTCACCCACCTTATCGCTCGGCCGACAGCGGCGGCGAGGCTATACCTCACACCATGGATCGAGCCACCGCATGGGTCGCGCGCAGCCTCGGAGCGCTGCTCACGGCGCTCGTCGTTTGCGGTGTGACTGTGTGGCTGCGAGCCCAGCAGGCACAGCCCGCCAAAGTCTGGTTGCTCGAAGCCAGCGGCGGCGCATCCATGGCGCTCGAGCCCATCCGTGACGCGGTCCAGATCGAGCCTAGAGCCGACCCCTCACCCATCGTCGCCGAGCTTCCGGGCGGCTACCCGGTGGTGGCGCAGACCAGGCCCGTCGCGGGCTGGCGCGGCGTGCGTGCGGTCCGCCGGAAACCGAAACCATGAGCGAAGCGCAACGGCACGCAGGCCTTGGCTGGTTCGCCGTCCGCAACCTGGTGCGCCGCTGGCGACGCAGCCTTGCGGTAGGGGTGCCGCTGGCGCTGGCGATCGCGGTGGCAACCGCGGCAACGCTGATCGCCGACGGGATCCGACGAGACGCTGCTCGCGCCGCCGAACGTGCACCGGACCTCAGCTTTCAACGCCTGCAGCAAGGAAGACTCCTGCCGTTGGAGCACGCCCCACTGCAGCGCGCCTTGCTCGACACCGGTCAAGTCGCGTCGGTGGCCGAGCGGGTGTTCGTGCTGGTGCCGGCGCCTGGCGACGAAGACGGGTCTGCACTGGCCACACTCATCGGAGCCGATTGGTCGCGTGCGGCGCCACCAGCAGGCGTAGTGAAGGGTCGACTTCCCGCCCCCGATGAACGCGGCGTCGTGGCGCTGGGACGAGGAGTGGCAGGCCGCCTGGAGATTGGTCACCGCTGGAAGGTGCCAACCTCATCTACCCCACACCCGCTGAAGATCGTCGGGATCCTCTCAGACGAGGTCGCGGTGCACGGCGCGAACATGGCGCTGACCTCGATGCACGACGCCCGCGTCGTAGCTGGGCTCGAGCCTACCGAAGTCTCCGAAGTGAGTGCGACGTTGCGTCCGGGCGCGAATCCCATCGAAATCTCCGATGACGTGCGCGGCCGTTTCCCCGGCATCCGCGTGATTGGGCGCTCTGCCCTCGCCCGCATCCTCGACGCCATCTACGGCAGCCGCAGCGGCGCCTTCCTCACCATTTGGCTGGTGCTGCTCTTGGTGGCACCGGCAGTGGCGTGGGCGCTCGGCATGGATATCGCGGCTTCCGAGCGGCGCGAGATGGGGGTGCTCAAGGCGCTCGGTTGGTCCACCCTAGAACTGATTGAGACGCGCATGATCGAAGGCGGCTTGCTCGGTTTGTTGGCCACCCTCGGCGGTGCCGTGTTGGGCATGATCTTCGCGCTGCTCGGCGCGCCAGGCTTGGCGGATTTGTTCATCGGCTGGACAGCGATCTACCCTTCGTTTCCGCCACCGTTAGCTTTGGAGGCGGGCAGCGCGCTTGCGCTGTTCGGGCTCGGCATCGTGCCTTTGCTGGCAGCCTCGGCAGTGCCAGCTTGGCGCATCGGCTCCACCCCTCCAGAAGCGGTGATGAGGGACTGATGGCAGACGGACCGAGCATCGAGCTGCGCAAGGTGGTCAAACGCTACCGTGGTCCGGGCGGTCCAGTCATTGCGTTGCGAAATCTGTCCTTCGAGCTCGATGCCGGCGCGGGGCTGCTGCTGATGGGCCCGCCGGGCTCGGGCAAGTCCACGCTGTTGGCTCTCGTGGGGGCGCTGCTCCGGCCCACACGTGGCGAAGTACTTGTGGGCGGAAACGACTTGGCGCGACGCCCCGAGCATCAACTCGCGCGCTTCCGGCAGCAGAAGGTGGGCTTCCTCTTTCAGGGGCACCGACCCATCCAAGGACTGAGCGCTTCGGAGAACGTCGAGCTTGCGCTCATCCCGCGCGGGCTCGCGAGGCGCGAGCGGCAACGCCGAGCAACCAATGTGCTCGAAGAGCTCGGTGTCGGCGACCGCGCCTCTTTTCGCATCAACGATCTCAGCGGTGGCGAGCAGCAGCGCGTGGCACTGGCCCGCGCTCTGGTGTGCGAACCGAGTCTGCTAATCGCCGACGAGCCGACCTCGAACGTCGACCGTCCCACCGCCGAGCTCGTCCTCGAGCGACTGCTGGCGCGCAAGCAGGCGGGCGCTACAGTACTCATTGCGTCACACGATCCGGACCTCGTTTGTGCGTCGGGGCTGGTGGATCGGGTCGCGCACTTCGAGCAAGGCGGAGTGGTGCGTGTGGAATAGCCTGACCATCGCGTATGTGTCCCTGACCATCATTGCCTGCGCCCG
>CAZRGL010000421.1:0-910 GCA_964599485.1 uncultured Polyangiaceae bacterium | reverse complement strand
TGGCCTCACGTTGGCCCGGCGGCCCGCCCAAAGGCGAAGCACGCGACGACTTCGACCGGCACCATCACCTCGTCGTCACCCTCATGCGCGTGGGAGCGCTAACACTGCTCTTCGTCGTCCCGCTGTGGTTCTGGGCGCTGGACTCGCTGGTGCCCGCCATCGAGGGAGGCATGTGCTTGGCCTCGGTCCATAACATTGGCCCTTCCAGCGCTTGGATCGCCACTGGGCTCAAAGCTGCCGTGCCGGCGCTGCTCGTCTACTGGCTCGTGGTCGATCGCGAAGGCCGGCGGCGCGACGACGAAGCGCTGCTCCCACATACCCTCATGCTGCTGTTGCCGCTGGGCTTCGTGGCGCTGGCCTCCGCGGCCCTCGACCTGAGCTTTCTGTTCGCGCTCGATCTGCGCCCTTCGCCCTGCTGCATGACGCTCTTCGACGGGCCCGGCCTCGCGACCGGAGGCGACGGGATCCCCGACTGGGGTTGGACCTTGCTTTTCGGAGGGGCCGTGGCGGCGCTGGCCATGCACACCATTGGGCGGCGCCTCGCCATCCTCGTCAGCTTGGTCGTGGTGATTGCACTCGTGCTGGCCCTGCACACGCGCTTCGGCTCGGCCATCATGAATTCACCCCACCACTGCATCTTCTGCGTGTGGCAGCGCGTCCCCGCGGTCTTCGCAGCCACGATGTTGCTCGGCTTCGGCAGCTGGTGGCTGGTGGCCCGCGCCGCACTCGCGGGCGCGTTGACCGCCGCGACGGGAGAGCCTCGCGACGCGAAGCTCGGCGCGCCCTACGCGATGATCGCAGCAGCTGCGGTCGTGTTGGCACTGCTCGCGCGCTTCGCCTGAGCGTAGCATGGCGCGGGAGCGGGGGCGGGCCCGGGGGGCGCCCCCCGCGGGGGCCCGCGGCGGGCGGT
>CAZRGL010000420.1:0-10260 GCA_964599485.1 uncultured Polyangiaceae bacterium | reverse complement strand
GTCTTGGGTAGAAGCACGACGGAGAAGTGAACCACTGTCGGCTGGCAATGACGTGGCAACTTGGCGATGGCTTCCTTGAGCGAGCGCATCGCTCGGTCCCGTCCCATGGCGAGGGCATCGCTGTTGTCGCCTCGCTCGGGCACCGCCAAACATGCGACAACCTCAGTCTCTCCCTTCTTCAAGCCAACCACGCACAGCTCTTCGATATGGGCGACCGTACCGAGCATGTCTTCGACGTCGTCCGGGTAGACATTCTCTCCGGAGGTCGAGACGATGACGTCTTTGTTTCGGCCCGACAGGACCAATTGCCCTCGCTTGTCGAGCTTGCCGAGATCGCCAGTGTGCAACCAGCCCTCATCGTCGATGACCGCTTCGGTCGCCTCTTCGTTCCCGAAGTAACCTTGCATGACATTGGCGCCGCGAGCCAGCACCTCACCTACACCATGCTTGTCGGGACCAGCGATCTTGATCTCGACTCCTGGAATGGGCTTGCCGACTTGGCCGAGTCGCGTGCGTGGGTTGGCTTTCGAAACGGTGAGGACAGGTGCGGCCTCGGTCAGCCCGTAGCCTTCCGACAACATCAACCCCAAACCCGCAAAGGTGTCGGCGGTCTCTTGAGGCAGCGCGCTTCCACCGCTGATCAAGTACTTCACGTTGCCGCCGAGCTTGTCGTGAACCGCCCCGAAGAAGAGCTTGCCAGCGTTGATACCCAGCTGCTTACCGAGCATCCGGTTGAGGCTTAGCGCCCAGTTGAATGCACGCGCTTGCAAACCGCCACGCTCTTTGACCTCGCTCAACACGCGCCGTTCGAGCATTTGCCACAGTGCCGGCACGCCGACCATCGCGCTCACATGCGCTTGATCGAGTCCCTCGCCCAGACGGTCTGCGCTAATTTCTCCGATGTAGCTGATGCAGGTTCCAGACGACATCGGGAGCAGCAAACCACACGAAAACTCGAAGGTGTGATGCAGCGGCAGCACACTGAGCACGCCGTCAGTGGGAGACAGCGAGAATATCGGCGTGAGCGCAGCGAGCAACGCGCAGAAATTCTCGTGGTTGAGCATGACCCCCTTCGGTTCACCCGTCGTACCGCTGGTGTAGATGATGCTCGCCAAATCCGAGGGCGCGACGTTGGTTGGGGGCGGCGCGATCCCGCGGTCGTCGCTGGTAGCGTCGTCCAAATCGATAACGCACAGCTCGGGGAAAAGGTCCTGTGACTCTTCGCCGAGCTCGTCGAGCACCTCGCGCCCCAACAGGGCATGCTTGGCACCGCTGGATTGGATGATGTTCGCGACCTGTGTGGCGCTCAGCTTTGGATCAACTGGGACGGCCACTGCCCCGGCGCGGAGAATGCCGAAATAGGCGATGGGCCAAGCGGGGCGGTTGTCTCCCGCCAACAAGACTCGGTCGCCGCGTCCTACCCCCGCACGCAACAAACGACCCGCCGTGGTCGCGGAGGCTTCACGCCACTGCAGGAACGTAATGCGCGATAGTCCGTCAGCTTCCAAATAGCGCAGCGCCACGGCGTGATCGTGACGCTCTGCCATTTCGTCGAGGAGATCGAGCAAGGTCTCGTAGCTTCGAATCGGCACCTGTGGGCGCGCGAGTCGTTCGTCGAAGTGGGGCGTGGCCCAGCGCTCGATGGCAGGGAGATGAACCTCGTACATCCACTGGCGCCAGTCGAGCTCTTCCGGCGCCCAATAGAAGCGCTCACGTTCCTCGGCAGGCATCCGAGCCAGAGCGCTACGGGTGTTGGCGCATGAGAAGATCCACTCGCATTCCGCCACAAAGGGCAGGAATAGGTCCATGACCTCGCCGATCTTCTCCTCGCCACGTGCAGCCTTGCCGAGGGCGCGCGACAGCGGTGCAAACAGCGGCGCAGTGGGGCCCACTGCTGCGCGGCGCAGGAGCGAGGCGACCCCTTTGCCAAGGCGAGCAATCGCGTGGGCGCCGTGGCTTTGATACTCGCGTTTGCTCAGACTCACCGGCTCGAAGCGTGCCAGGATGGCGTTGACGATCGGGTTTCCATCCTCGCCGCCGTCCTGCCACTTCTTACGCTTGTAGAGGCCGATGAGCTCCATGAAGCGGGCCATGCGACATGGATTCACATCACCGCAACCAAACTGGTAGACGGGCTTGTGGGTGGATTCGATCAGCTCCGCCAGCGCGACGATCATGCCGCTGGAGACCATGTCGACCGGAACGATGTCCAGATGCACCTCGGAGTCGGCCGGGAATTGCACCTGCCCTTTGAGGGCCATGTAGATAAACGGCGCAGAGGTGTTGATCCCTTCGTTCCAACCCGGGAAGGGGTAGACGGTCGATGACTCGACCACGGCGGGGCGCACGATCGTGTTGGCCACGCCGCTGGCGGCAAGTACTTGTTCACCGATGCTCTTGGTGTAGGTGTAGATGTTCGGCCAACCCCAGTACAAAGCGCGCTCTACGCCTGCTTCCGTCAAGCGCTCCCGAACGAACTTTCGCTTGACCTCGGCCAGCTCTTCCTCGAGTGCACGCCCACGGCATGGCTCGCCGCGCCTGGTGAGGTTGCTCTTTGCCTCGTCGAGAAACAAGCTCTGCCGAAACGCGTCTTCGCAGCGGTGGCGCACATGCTCGATGACGTCGAGGCATTCGCGGATCTCGTTTTGTGGATCCCAATGGGAGCGGTCCAGGGTGCGGTCGACGCCGATCCCGTCGGGGGGCGCGATGAGCCGCTCGCCCGGAGCGCCTTCAGCACGCGGGAACGGAACGCTTCGTGGATCGACCTCCTCGATTCGGCCGGTTCGGTAGCCCGCAACATAGCAGGTGCTGGTGTGCATCACCGGGGCGTCGAGCGCTTTGGCGAGCGCGACCAGATTGTTGACGCCAAAGGCGTTGGTTTCCAGCGCCTCGTGTAGCGGCGGGTTGAAGTCAACGACGCCAGCGACGTTGACGACAGCAGCAATTTGTCCGCGAAGCTGCTCGATGAGCGACTGGTCGAACCCCACCAGCTCGCGCACCATGTCGCCGGGAACGGGGCTGACCTTCTCCTTCAGGAACTCCTCGAAGCCGTCGCCGCCCGGTGGCTGATGGCGCTCCCGCAACGGATCGAACACCTCCGAAGGGATGACTTCGGCGTAGAAGCGCTCCTCCGGCGTTTGATCACCCTTGGGACGTACCAGCAGGTAGACGTGGCCGATCTCCGGGAAACGGTGCAAGAACATCGAGACCCAGACCTTGCCCAAAAACCCGGTCCCTCCGACGACCACGAGCTTCTTGCCGGCAAAGATCCGAGAAGGTTGGAGAGGCTTCACAACCGCGTCAGTCGAGGTCGTGAGCCCAACAGGTGTCTGTGCGTCAGCCATACCCGTAACAGTGAGCTACGTTCGCTATCATGGCAGGGCCCGTAGGGCTACGGCTCGCCTCATCGAACCGCGCTGATCCCTGAACACCCGTTCACACACGCGTTGCAGCGCCGCGAAGTCCGACGAGCTGTGGCTGGGGTTCACATGTGGTGTGCGCGCAACATCCAGCACGGGGCGGGCAGCCCTCTCCTGCGACGCGATCTCGCCTCTTTATGCCATTGGTACGACCGTTGCTTTGGAGCTAGTTGCTTCTACAAACCCCAATGGAGAACCCAGCTATGAAATCAATCAAGCTTGCAGCAATCGCTCTTTCGACCGCAGCCCTCTTGGCAGCATGCTCCGACGCCCAAGAGTACGAGGTCACCGGCGAGGTAACCTCGGCGCAAGCGCTGGCCGGAAAAGTGTCCCTCGAATTCTTCGAGGTTGGACAGGAGGCGGACGCCGAGCGCGAGTCCATCAAGAAGGTGGAGCTCGACAAGCTCGGTGGATTCACCGAAACGGTCGAATTGAGCCCAGAGAGCAAGCTCATCATTGTCGCAATCGACGACGCCGACGGTGACGGCAAATGCAGCGCAGGTGAGCAATGGGCCGAGGCCGAGGTCAGCGAGCTCGCTGAGGACGGTACCGCTCCTGACGCAGTATCGCTCGCACTAAAGGCCAACGATTGCCCCTGACACTTGGGCAAACTTCCCGCAGCGCGCGGGCGAGCCTAGAGAGAAATGGCGAGCCCACGCGCGACGGTTGAGCTCAACGGTCGAGCAAACTCGGATCGAGAATCGGCAACAGCGACTGCAGCTTGGTCTTTTGTTCGGCAGTGAGCGTGCGTCGTTTCTTTGGGGCGAACAACACGTCATCAAAGCCGGCGCGCGACGACTTCTGGTCCTGGAACGTCTGCATCACGACCGGGCCTTTAGGCAAGAGCTTTTCCAGCTCACCGCGCAGTGTAATGGCGAGTCGACGACGCATTGGCTCGCCATCATAGAATGCTCCTTCCTTCATTGGTTGCACCCACCGAGTCACTCCTCGTTCGCTCACTACCGCGACGGGCACGACGGGCTGGCGCGCAATCAACCATAGCTCCAATGCACGCTCGCTCTTCGCCACGCCAATGGGCCGCGGCGGTTCGAGATAGGGATAGTATGGCACTGGCGTCGAAAACGACATACGAACGGTCTCTGCTTTCACCGGTGGCTGACGCACCACGCCACTCGATGGAACCTTCCCCTGGTCACTCGCTTTCGTCTTCCCGTCCGCCTTCGAATCCTCCTTGTTGGGAGGCTCATAGCGCATCGCGACGAAGTAGAACTTCATCATGACGAAATGCGCCAACCATCGCTTCGCCTCCGGAGCGCTCTTCAAGCCATTGTCCTTCAGCCAGCTCGAAAGCGCTTCTTCGTCATCTGCGGCTAGTACGAATGCCGTAAAACTGCCGACCTTGGTCTTTTCGAGCACTCTTACGCCGAGGCGACCATGGCCGCTACCAAACCCTTGGCCCTTGCCTCTGCCACCGGGCACGCCATCGTACTTGGGTCGCGCAAAAGGATAGCTCGTCTGCAGGGCGTCAAAGGGAGCGCGCTTGACCGACGCCACCTCGGGACGACTCGGCGTTGGCACGACAAAGCCAAAGGTCTCGTTGCCTGCTCGAAACGTGACTTGTCGAATGAGATGCTCTCGCGATTGAGCTTCGTCAAAGATCAGCAGAACCCGTTCGAGAGCGAGCGAGGGGCGCGAAGCGGTTCTCGAAAAGAAGCCGCCACAAGCGCTAGCCTCGGGCACGACGCGCTTGATTGTCGCCAGCAGCAGGACTGTGATTGCTATGGCACCGACAACGAAGATTCGCAGGAGATGAAATGGTCGCATGGGTAATCTTCAGGAGGCTGGTGTTAAAATGATGGGGTAGCTCACACGAACTGTTCCTTGTTTGGGCTGCGGAAACCTCAATTGCTGAAACGCTGCTTTGATACAGCTATTGACCTTGTTGTCCGGCAGTGTGGTGCGCTTGTCGACCTGGGCAGGACCTTGCAGCTTGCCGTCGGTGCCAATCAAGAATCGAATGGTTACCCGCCCCTGAAGGTTCGGGTTGTTACGCAGACCATTCTCATAACAGAGCCTGAAGCGACCATAGTACTGTCGAACGATACGTTGAATGACCTCTGCCGGCAGTCCGCCAACGATCGTCGCTGCCCCCATCCTTACCCGGGGCACCTTCCGGCGAATCGGAACTCGTGGAGACAATCGTCGCGGAAGCTGTGGATCGAGCTTCTTGCCCTCATCGGTAGCGCGCACACCCAATTCTGTAGCGGCTCGACCTCCCGCCAACAGATTCAGGACTGCCTGCCGCCTCCGCTCCGCCGGCAGCGAGGAGCCCACCGGGCCAAGGAGCACCGAGACCGCCGCACTAGGTGTGGTCGATGAGCTGGTGGCAGTTTCCGACGAAGAGGGACACGCACTCAGCAGCAGCAGTAGCGCTACCGTGAGCATTCCCCTCCAGCCGATCCAAGCGGCTCCACGTTGCATCACCACAATCTAGCCCCGAAGCAAGCGCGCTGGAACCATGCTGTGCTCTAGGAAGACCGGCGCCATCGCAGCTGGAGCGACCACGGCGACGACCTACCTGAAGGAGTGGAGCAGCGCTTCTCGACATGCCGATGGTTCGGCGATAGCGTTCGAGGGCCATGATCGAGCTCATTTGTAAGAAGACCTGAAGCACCTGTCGCAAGGCGGTCGCCTTGCTCGAGGAACACGAGGTCGCGTACCGCTATCGGGAGTACACCGAGGAGCCGCTCAACAAGACTGAGCTCAAACGCGTGTTCAAGATGTTGGGGCTCGAGCCCAAGGCGCTGCTCCGAAAGAACGACCGCGCCTACAAGGAGCTCGGCCTGAGTGGAAACGAGCCTAGTGCCGAGCTGATTTCCCACATGGCTCAGCACCCAACCCTACTGCAGCGGCCCATCGCTGTGCTCGGGGCGCGCGCAGTTGTCGGTCGACCGGTCGAGAACATCCTCGAGCTGGTGTAATCTTCGGCTCTTGCCGGCCCATCAAGGAAGGCCGGGCGGCGTGGACTCGCACAAGTAGTCCTGTTTCGTGTCGCAATCTTCGTCGTTGAACTTCGCGTCTGGGTAGATTTCGACGCAGTCTTCTTGGCCAATGATGCCGCCATTGTTGGGCTCACCACCATCCCAGGGGCTCTTGTCGTTCTGGTAAGTCCAAGGCTCCCCGGTGATCCACTCGAACTTGTCCTCGTCGAAACGGTCATGACCGCCAATCCAGACATCGTTCTGACTGAACGCTGCAGCTATGAATGACACCTCATCCAGAGTGCTCAACGTTGCCAGGTAATGGTCGGCACCCATAGGGGCGCACGCGTTCTTGGCGTCAGGCCAATTCTCGTTCGTCTCGAAATGACGATAACAATGCTTGTTGGTCGCGTTCTTGATCCAACCGCTGGCGCATTGGACCGTGCATGAGTTGGCGCAACCGTCAGCGTCGTCGGCGTTTGCGTCGTCACACTCCTCTGCCAAGTTCACGATGCCGTCGCCGCAACCCTCGAGCAACAAGTCGAGACTGAAGTTCCCGGTTTGCGTCCCCGCACCATCGACAACCGCGTGGTAGACGGCGTCCTTGACGACATCCAACACGATGACGGCGTCGTCGGCACTTTCAACGCAATCGAGCTCGGTACCGCCATTGCAATCCGTGCGCAAGTAGAAGACCTTCTCGAACGAGCCTTTGAGCGTCATCGTGAGCTGGCCGGTGAGGGCCGGCTGCAGCACGAGCACAGTGTCACCCGCCTCAGCACCTTTTCCGCAGAGACTCGAAGAGGAATGGCTGGGCTGGCCGATGGTGCTACCAGTGAGCTCCGAGCTACCCGAATTGACCACGGCGACCGTGTCACAAACGAAGCTGTACTCTGGCTGACAGCTGTCGTCGCAACCATCTCCGGCGGTCAAATTGCCGTCGTCGCAGCCTTCACCCTGCTCCTTGATTCCGTTACCGCAAACGGGGCCACCGCCGCCGCTGCCGCCAGCCCCGCCGGCGTTGTTTCCGCCGCTTGTGGTCGCAACGGATCCTGCTGCGCCGCCTTCGTTGTCCGCGCTGCTGCTCGTCAGACCCGTTCCCGCCGAGTCGAGCACACACGCGCTAGCTGCAAGCATGCACCAACCTGCTGCGACGAGGCCCGCTACCAACAGCCATGCGCTGCTCGGCCGCCGACGACAGGGGCGGCCATGCCCTCCGTCTGCCAGCGATGACGCCATCGTCCTTACCCTAGAAGAAGAAGCCTGCGGTGACGCGCTGACCCCAGATCGACGAGTCGTCGCCAGCTACGGTGCCGGTCGGCAACGTCCAAGCTACCCGCGCATCGATGCCGAACTTCTTGCTGCTCGTGAAGGGGATGTGGGTGCGAATGTTCGGCTCGAAGACGAAAGAAGCCCCACCGGGATCCACACTGCCTTTGATCTCGGGCGATGTGGCCACTGCCAACCACATCCTGACACCAGGACTGAGCAGACCACCGAAGAAGTCGTAGAAAACACCTCCACCCAAGGTCCAGCTCACCGCTGCATCCTGCAGCTCGCCTTGTGCCTCACCGTCGCCGAGCTGTTCACCGGTCGGCGGCTCCTCGCCACCGGTCCGGACCATGATCTCGGCTTTGGTACCGGCCGCCACATGCAGCTTGCCCGGGCCCAGCTCTTTGTCGAAGAGAATGCCCACGCTTGGCCCGATGCCGAAGCGGTTGTGCACGAAGAGCGCTCGATCTTCGTAGCCGCGACTGGCAGCAGCAGCCTCCTGAACGATGACCTTACCGATCTTCTGGCGCTCGCCGTGCGCTGCGAAGGTGTCACCTTCACCAATTGGAATCGTCAGGGCCAAGCCGATCGGGAGCCGCAAGGTGCGGGACAGCTCGAAATGTGGTTTCACCGCCAGCTCGATGCCGCCGCTGGCAATCTGCGTGTAGCTGTCGGGATCGCGCGCTTCTGCAAAAGTGGGCGTATTGGGACCATTGTTGATACCCGTCGAGATGCCGTAGCGAATCCCGAGCTCCCAGGTCCTACCGATGCGGTAGCCGACCCCAACCAAGAAGGACACGGTGGGGGTGATGTTGGTCAGATCGGTCTCGTGAGCCACGACCCGAATGTCGCCAAATCCAAACGCTGTATCGAGGTACGCGTAGCCGGCCGGCGGCAACTCGGCAGGCTCCTCGGCGTCCCGGATGCGCTCCTGCTCGTCATCTTCGAGCTCTTTGAGCTTGCCAGTCTTGCCTTGCGGCTTGTACTTGCCCTCGGGCTCCTCACCACCGCGACCCCAGCCGCCTGTGTCTGGAATCTCGATGGGTTTGGGCTTCTCCTCTTCTTCTTCTTCCCCAACAGCATCAGGATCGTCGGCGTCACCGGCAGTGGGATCAGCGGGTGCTGGCGTGTCCGGGTCATCTGGTGGCTCGCCTGCGTGTAGCGGGGTGACGGGCGCGATGGCTACTACGGCGCCCAGCAGTCCGGCGCAGACCGTTGAGAGCAAGGTAGTGCGTTGCGAAAAGCTCATGGTTGGCTCCTATTTGCCGGGCCGCCACGCTAGTACACACGGCAGGGAGTTAGTAATGGAATCGTCGTGTTAGGCTGTGCCAAGGCCCACTCGACACAAGATCCAACAACCAGTTTCGGCGCGGTTGCAGGGGCAGTAGATTGTTCCATGCGTGGCGGCCGTGGCCAGGGCCAAAGCCGCCGTCGCGTCAACCTAGTGTGACCATGAGCCATCCCCCGCTAGAAGAAGGGCTCGAGATTTCGGGCTACGACTTGCAGCGACGCCTCGGCGCCGGCGGGATGGCTGAAGTATTTCTCGCCAAAAAGCGCGGCGCCGAGGGCACCTACAAGCTGCTCGTCCTAAAGCGAATTCTGCCGGAGCACAGCAAGTCGCGGCGTTTTCGCAACATGTTCGTCGAAGAAGCGAACCTGGCCACCCGACTGAACCATCCAAACATCGTCCAGGTCTACGAGTTCTCCCAAACCGACGACGATCTGTTGCTGTCGATGGAGTACGTCGAGGGGGTCGACCTCGGCAAGCTGATTCGGGCCGCAAACCGCAGCAAAGAGCACGTTCCCTACTGGGTCTCGGCCTTCATCATCGCCGAGGTTGCCAAGGGCTTGCACTACGCTCACGAGCGCAAGGACGAGGGCGGCCTGCCACTGGCCATCGTCCACCGCGACGTTTCCCCACAGAACGTGTTGGTCTCGCGCGAAGGCGTCGTGAAGATCGCCGACTTCGGCATTGCCAGCGCAAACCTGTTCCGCGAAGAGACGGGCGTGCTCAAGGGGAAGTTCGGCTACATGTCGCCGGAGCAGGCCCGCGGTGAGCGGGTTGACAGACGCAGTGACATCTTCGCGCTCGGCGTGGTGCTCTATGAGCTGCTCACGGGCAAGTCGCCTTACGGCTCTCTCAAGGACAATGCGCTGGCCGACGCGGTGCGAGCAAGCAACATCAATCCTCCGAGCAACGTTGCGTCAGAGGTACCGAGCGCCCTCGACACCGTTGTGATGAAGGCTATCTCCAAGCGTGTCGAAGACCGCTTTCAGACCGCTCGGGACATGGCCGCCGCAATCGCCCGCGCGTTGCTCGAGCACAAGCAACTGGTCGACAACACCTCGGTGGAAGAGGCGATGGCGACGGTGCTGGGCAACGATGGCCCGAGCGCGCTCGAGGCTGAGCTTCAGCAGCAAACACTCGCCGCAGTACGCAAACCACGCACCGCCGCCGACTCGAGCAGTGCTGGAACCGCCGAGCAATACACCCTGAAGCGCGTCGTGCGTGAAGTCCGACACGTGGCGGTGATACGCCTACGGCTCGAAGGCTTCGATCAGCTGCAAGAGCTGGAAGGCGAGCTCGCCGCGAAACGCGAAACGCTTTCCTGTCAGGCAACGCTGGG
>CAZRGL010000419.1:0-10261 GCA_964599485.1 uncultured Polyangiaceae bacterium | reverse complement strand
AAGACGACCTGCCCATGCCGGCTGCAACGGGCTCCGATCTACCCATGCCGGCCGTAAGGGGCTCCGATCTTCCCGTGCCGGCGGCTGCAATGGGCGCTGATCTACCCATGCCGGCGGCTGCGCACGACGACCTGCCCATGCCGGCGGACGAGTTCGATCTGCCCATGCCGGCTGGCGGACACGACGACCTGCCGATGCCCGCGGACGAGTTCGACCTGCCCATGCCGGCAAGCATGGGCACGGATTTGCCCATGCCAGCACAGGACGGTGGCGATCTGCCCATGCCGGCGGACAATTTGCCCATGCCCTCACCGGGCAACTTGCCCGCGCCTGCCGCTGGACTGCCCTCACCTGGAGGAAATCTACCGGTACCGGGCGGCAACTTGCCTGAGCGAGGCGGAAACCTGCCCGAGCGAGGCGGAAACTTGCCTGAGCGCGGCGGCAAGCTGCCCATGCGCGGCGGCAAGCTGCCCGAGGTAGCCCAAGGCGGCGGGGCCCCGGTCAAAACCATGGGCGGGATCAGCCAGTTCGGCGGCGCCGAGCCCGAAGATGAGCTGCCACCCCCACCCAGCGGAGCCACCGCTCCCTTCGGGACTGCGGGCATGGACGACGAAGCGTTCTTGGCCGACGGCGCCTTCCCTGGCGCATCCGCCGACGATAGCGGGGGGCTCCCGCGTCCGCCTACGCTGACAGGTGCCGATGATTTCAGCGCTGAGCTCGAAGCTGACCGGATGGCGCCGCCCAAAGCTCCGGCACCTCCGAGACGCGAGCGGGTCGACGCCCTCGGCGGTGAGTTCGACATCGATCTGGTCGAGCATGCCACCGTCGACGGCACCCGACTCCCCGAGGGCGAAATCGCGCCCGAACAGCGGCCCGAGGAAGATGAGGACGAGGACGGCGCACCGCTGGTCAAGCTCAAGAAGCGACGCCGAAAGCTGCGCATCGCTTTGTTGGTGGTGCCGCTGCTCGCCATCGGCGGAGGTGCGCTGTCCCTCACGCCATGGGGCCCCTACGGCTATTACGCCATCAGCGACTGGCTCAACGAATCCCGCTATCAAGAAGAGCTCACCACCTTCCGCAACACCACACGCCCGAAGCTGGCCATGGACACGTCGGCTGAAGCCGAAGGCGTCATGAACACCGCCCGCAACGCGCAAGCGCAGAAATCGCGGTTCGCGCCCATGAAGGCGATCACCGCCCATTTGGCCTTTGCCAACAGCCTCCGCTTTGGAGCCCATAGCGAGAATGACGCAGTTGGCAAGCAGCTGCTCAAGGGCCTGGCCGGAGAGGATGCCACACCGCTCATTTCGTTGGCCCGCGCCGGAGGCATGGCCATCGACGGAAAGCTCGAAGGCGCCTTGCAGCAGCTCAAGTCCTTGGCTTCACAGAACTCCAGCGACATCGACATCGCCACGATGGCAGCGGAGGTCGCGCTCAAGGCCAAGCAACCCAAGACAGCGCTGGAGCTGTGGCAGGCAGCCGCCAAGCTCGAGAAGTCTGCTCGCACCCGCTATGGGCTTGCCCGGGCGCTGCTCATCAACAAGAAAAAGGCCGAGGCCGTCAAGTCCGCACAGGAAGTGCTGAAGCTGTCGAAAGACCACGCCGGCGCCCGGACGCTGATCGCCGCTACCCTCTGGAAAGACCGCAAGACCGAAAAGAAAGCAGTGGTGCTGCTCAAGGAAGTCACCAAGAAGGGCCCGGTCCGAGCTGCCGCCAGCTCGAGCGAGCTGGTCGCCGCCCTCAACATGTTGGGACACGTCCACCTCATCCATTCGCGCATCACCGCGGCGGAACGGGCCTTCAAGGCCGCGCTCAAAATTGAGCCCCAGTCACTGCCCGCGCTCATCGGCAACGGCGAGCAGCTGTTTGTGTCAGGCCGTTACGCCGAAGCCGTCGCCAGCTTCGAAGCCGCTGCGCGTGTTGCGCCCAATGACCTCGAGGCAGCGGTAGGAATCGCCAAGGTCAAGCTCGCTCAGGAGCGCGTGAAGGAGGCCCTCAAGGACCTGCTCAAGCTAAGCAAGAAGAGCAAGGATCCGTTGATTGGTTACTGGCTCGGACGTACCTACCTCCGACAAGGCAAGCGCAAGCTGGCCGAAAAAGTCTATCGCAAAGCCATCAAGGAGGGCGGAACCAAGCATGGGGCGATCCGCTCTTATGTGGCCCTGGCAGATTTGCTCAGCACGCTCGACAGAACGGCCGAAGCGGACGAGCTGCTGGCCGAGGCTAGCAAGAAGCTACCCAACAGCATCAAGCTCCACATCGCCAAAGGAGATGTGGCGCTCAAGAGCGGCCGGCTCGAAGAGGCGCAAACCGAGTTCAAGGCCGCCCTCGCCATCGATACCGAAAACCTCGACGCTCAGTTCAAGCTCGGCGTCTCGCACAGCCGAAAGCGCGACTTCGAGACCGCGGCGAAGATGTTTGATCAAGTCAGTGCGCTCGACTCCAACTATCCCGACCTCGCGCTCGAGCGAGCCTTCCTCTACGAGGAGACAGGTCAGACTTACAAAGCGCTCAAGATGCTTCAGGACGCGGTCGAGAAGCACCCAAACGACCTCGACCTCAAGCTTCGTTTCGGCTCGATCCTCGTCATCAGCGGACAACCTGTACAGGCGATCAAATGGCTCACGCAGGTCTACCGGGCTGGTCGCCAATTGAGCCCCGAGGTCAACCATTTCCTCGGACGTGCCTTCTTGCTCGACGGCGAGCCAACCCAGGCCCTCTCCTACCTCAAGAACGCGGCCCGAACCGATCCAAACCGGGCGGAATACCACCTCTACCTCGGCTGGGCTGCCAATGACGCAGGCCAGCTCAGCGAGGCGGAGCCGGCGATCAACAAGGCGCTCGAGCTCGACAAGAACCTCGCCGATGCCTATTGGCAGCGTGGCGTTCTGCTCCAGAAGAAAGGCAAGATCGACCAGTCGCTCGAAGATCTGAAGACTGCGCTGGAGAAGCGACCTTCGCGCTACCAAGCGCATGCGGCGATGGCGATCTGCTACCAGCAGCAGACCAAGTGGGCCGAAGCGGAGGCAGCTTGGCGCTTGGCGATCGAGAAGAACGACAAGATCCCCGAATGGCGATATCGGCTGGGAATGATCCTGCTGACCCAGCGCAACCAAACAGACGAGGCGGGCAAGCACCTTCTGGCAGCAGTCGACCAAGTCGAAGAGATGCTCAAGACCAAGAAGATGCGCAGCTCGCCGCGATGGCTGTGGCATGCCAACTTCAACTTGGGTCAAGCCTTGCGCAACACCGACAAGAAACGAGCGCTGAAGGCCTTCGAGACGTACTACCACAAGGCTGGACCCGACGATGCGTATCGCAACGACGCCAAAGAGGCGATTATTGCGCTGGGCGGACGGCCCTGAGGGAGCTAGCAACTAGGCACTGGCTGCGAATGCAAATGGGCTCGCCGTGCTGTGGTCAATGCTCGATGCAGTGAGGGGCCTGGCCGTGGAAGTGACAGTGTTCGCTGCGTAGCTCGTAGTCGGTTTCGTATTCAGAGTTGACGGCGGCATCGACGGCCGCGGCAGTGATCAGTGCGCCAAAGAGAATCGCCGCACCGGCAGGATGATGACTCCGCCCGTGATGATGGCGACTGACGCAACCAGACGCCCCGAGAAGGCTTGCAGCAATGGTGAGACCAAGAAGAGCACGTCGCATGCTGCTCAGTAGTGCAGACATCGTGCCGAACGCTGAGCACCTCTACCTGGCTACTTGTAGGCTCAGGTGTGACCACGGGTTCACAACCGACCTACTTTGGGGATCGCGGTAGCTACCAGCGCTGACGCCCCACGACCTCTTCGACGAATTGCCTGATTCTGGCGCGCACATCGCGAGGCATATCGACAAAATCCAACCCAGCGCCAACGCCTGGGTCGTAATAGACCACCTGGGCGTGGACTCTCAGCGGCTTTGAATCGCTGGGCTGGAGCTTGAAAGAAAGCTCCAATTGAGCGCCAAGCTCGTAGGACTGCACGGTCTCGAGATACATGCCCCCGAGACTCAGATCCGAGCAGCGGTTGGTCACCATGCTGCCAATCACCTCCACCTCACGATTGAAGGGCACACGAACGAAGCGACGGTACTCGCTGGCGCCGGGGGGGTAGACCGCCGCCGAGATGGAAACGTCCCCAGCGTCTGGATAGACCGATTGGCGGGCTGGTGCGGGCAGCGGTTGGGCCTGTTGAGGCGGATAGCCACCTGGTTGCTGCGGTGGATGCGCGTGAGCCTGCTGATACGCCTGCGGAGCCGGCTGCGGATGCGCCTGCGGAGCCGGCTGCTGATGGGCCTGCGGAGCCGGCTGCTGTTGCGCCTGCGGAGCCGGCTGCTGATAAGTCTGCGGAGCCGGCTGTTGATATTGAGGATGCTGTGGAGCAGGAGGCGGCGCTGACGCCCGCTGCTGGCCACCTTCGCTGTGCCATGCCTGATGTGGAGACGATTCTTGGTGTTGCCAGTGTTGCGGCGCAGCCATCGGCGGCGGCTGCGGCGGGGCTTGCGGCGGGGCGGCAGGCTGGGCGGCAGGAGGCTGGGGCGAATGGTGTTGGGGCGCAGCCATCGGTGGAGGCTGAGGTTGCGGTTGATGCAGGTAGCGAACGAAGGACTCGAGCGCGACGCACACCGCCTTACGGTTCTGTAGCTGCTTTTCCGCATCGCGGACGCAGCGGCTCAAGGCGCTGGGCTCGAGCCTATCGACGGTGGGCACGCCGCACTGCAGCAAAATACCCATCACCTCGTTGCGGTACAGCTCATGGAATGTCTCGGGGATCCCGCGTTGCTGGACGAAGGCGATGAAATGCTCGACTAGCGGGTCCTTGGCCATTGCTGTGGTCGACTCCTCGACGTCCCGAGACGGGGGACTAGAGCACCCTTGCCATGATCGTCCCACGGGCGGCAACCAAGAGCCAACACATCGGCCTATCTTTGCTGCCGCGCATCCGCCTACCAGCAGCCGCTCGGAGCCGAATGGGGTACCCTAAGGGTGCTTTGCTCGGCCCCACGACAACTCGGTTTCTTCTGCTGCCGGCGCTTCTTACCGGCTGCAGCGCTGATCCGATCGCCACCAGCAGCCCCGCTACGCTGAGCAGCAGCGTATCGAGCGCTACCACGACGACGGGGCCATCGGAGCTGTGCGAGTCCTATGCAACCTGCAGCGCGGTTGATGGGGCCGCGGAGGAGCTTCCGGCCGCGCTGCTTGGAACGGGTGACAAATGCTACGTGCCCCTCGAGTCAAACGACACTGTCCCGATCATCGGTGGCCCGCAAGGCGGCTTCCACATTTGGGTGGCCCTACGCAGTGCCGGCCTCGGCGATGAGGTCATCGCCAGCTACCGCGTGCTGGACACGGCTGACGACAGCGCGATCACGTTGAGCGATCCGATAGAGCGCATCGTCGAGCTGTGCCCGATTGGCGAAGGCTGGAACGAAGCGGCCAAGCTGTATGCTCAGCTCGACGCCTTCACAATCGACGAGGTCGGGCACTTCGTCGGCCGCACCATCCGACTCGGCGTCACATTGCGCAATTCCGCCAGCGCCAGCGCGAGCGCCGAGGCCACGCTAAAGCTCGGCCCCGTCGTGAAATGGTCTGACAACGAGCTCGAAGATTCACGAAATGCCGCAGGATTGAGGCGCTTGTTCAGTCCTCGGCCCCCACCTCGGCCCCAGACTCGGACTCGGCCCCGGACTCGGACTCGGACTCGGCCCCGGACTCGGCCCCGGACTCGGCCCCGGGCTCGGCCCCGGGGCTACACCCACCGTCGAGCACGGTGGCGCCGCGCCTCCGCTCGCGCTGAACGCGCTCGATCTCCTGCAGCTCCCAGCGCAAGTAGTCGTTGAACACGACGAAGGAGTCGTTTGCCTCGATGGTGCCCCGCATCAGGGCCTCGAATGATCGGAACCGCAAGGAAAGCAGTTGCTGGCGGATCTCTTGCAACTCGCCGTCCTCCATTTGGTCCGGCGGTGTCTCGTGCTCCTCGTCGTAGGTGTGCACGACCTTCTGAAAATCGGCGTAGAACTCGTCGAGAACGCCTTTCGTCTTGCGGCGCCGCCTCGCCGCGAGCGCGACCACGAAGGACCACGCCAGCAGTACCACAGTGATGGCCAAGCTGATCGTATCGGCCCACTCGAGAATCGCCGGCGGCTCATCACGGCGGTAATACTGGGCGGCTCCCGGGTGCAGCGGAAAGCGCAGCACAAATGGGTCGAAACGCTCAGTCAGCTCGCGCAAACGACGAACTTGGCGGCCGAGCTCCACTTTGTGCTCGAACACGGCCCTGGTGATTTCGCGTGCCTTGTCGTCCGCCATGGAGCTGCGCGCTACCAGCAACGCATTGACCCCGATGACGCCCGTCGGCGACGCCGGCTTGTTGCCGAACAGATGCTTGGGAATGACGTGGCTGACGACGAAGGGGTGCTTGGTGCGGATGCCATCCATCACTGGAGCGACGCGTGACGGGTCATCGAGGCTGAGCAGGGTTACGCCCGGCGCGCGGAGCATCCGCTCGACCGACTTGGATTCGATGCTGCCCAAAATGAACACCGCATCCAGCTCCCGCTTGAGGAAGCGCTTCGATATGGCGCGGTGCTTGTCGTTGACCAGCGTGACCTTGCCGTCAGTAAAGCCATAGTGGGCGAGAAGGCGCCGGGCCACACCGTCGGTTCCGCCGTCTGCGGGTCCGATCCCGACTTTGCGCCCGATGAGACCAGGCACGTCCTTGATGCCCTCTTCCTCCCAAACGAGCATGTAGAGGTACAGCTCGTACAGCGGCACCAGCGTACGAACTTCGCCGTCACCTTCGGTATCGCTGAATGCGATGGCCACCTCAGCGCGATCGCCAAGCAACGCCTTGAGGCTGTTGCGGGTCGTTTCCCCTTCGACGACAGAGGCCTTCAGCTCTGTCCCATTGAAGACTTCCGCCAGCGCAGTGCCGAGTCGATAGACGACGCTTCCTTGGGTACCAGCGGCAATGCGCACCCGCGCATCCCGATTCCAGCAGCCGGCCAGGAGCACCGCGCTCGCCGCAACCAGCAGCAGCATCCGCGACAGGCTCTTCAGTGGAATATATTTAATATATCGCGCCATGGGCATTGGCTTGGCATGGGCAGGGGCTCGCACCCGGCGCTGAGCCTGATCACTCATCATTCCTGTGGATCGACTGGGGAGCAGTCGAGCTGGTCGTAGTACATCACCTCGAAGGTGGTGGATACGCCGTCGCCTTGCTCCTCACGCCACGCAACGTGAGCGAGGCCACCCAGCGTGTCGAAGCTCGGGGTCTGGGCCGCAATGTCGAGCGCGTCGATGTCGATGCGCTCGTAGGCGGCCGGCAGCTTGAACGTGAACGGCAACTGACTGGTGCCGCGCTTGTTTCCAAAAGCATCGAAAAACGCATAGACCATCTGCGCCGGGGTAGTTTGCGACTCGCCGATGAAGGCATAGAGGTTGCCGAGCCACTTGAGGGCGGCAGAGCCCACCGGGATATCGTCGGTCGTTGCCCAGGTTTCGGCCAGCGTCAGATCCTCGACCTGATAGCTGGCCAGCTTTGCTGTTTGCAGCTGGCCGAGTCGCAATTCGACCGGCGGCATCTGGACGTTGAGCACCATGCCCAGATTGAGACCTGCTGACGTGGCGTGTGCCCCCATCCAAATGTCGTCGTTATCAGCGCCGAGCTCGACGGCGGTCAACGGCCCCGAGACGTTGTCTTCAATCACATAGAAGCGCATGACCCCCTGGCCGAGGAGCGCATAGCTCTTGCCGTCATAACGTTCGAAGCCGCGCACATAGGTTTCAGTGGAGCCCAAGGTCAGGTCCGGCATGGTGATGACCGTGCCGGTCTGCGGCGTCTTGCCGTCATAGCGCAAGAACCGCTCCACATATTTTTCTGAGGTGGTCCTGTAAGCGAGCAGCACATCAACCGCCCAGCTGCCTTGCTCTTGGCGCACAGCGAGCATGGCACGCACGCTGTTGTATTGTGGATCGGCATCCTGAAACACCGACTCCTTGACCAGCTGGTGCTCGACATATTTGCTGCCATCGAAGGCGGCATCGTCGTAGACGCGCATGAACAGCATCGGCATGCCGTTGTTGTCCGCGCGGCTGAAGAGCACGGCGACCTCGAAGGCGTCGAGCCGTTTGACGTCGAGCAACCGGTCGGCTGCGAACAAGGCGGTAGCCGTCGTGTCATCGAGAACCGAACGCACCTCGATGACGGACCCATTGGGACTGTCCCGCAAGATAAACATGCGCGCCCCACCGCTTGGCATGGTGACGACCAGCGGCGCACTGTCCCACGATTCACCCTGTTTGCCTTCCAGGCTCTCGAGCTCCAAATGTGCGGCACGCTTCCAAACGCAGTTGTAGGGCAGCAAGGGCGCTTGTCCGCCACTACCGGCCTCGCCGCCAGAACCGCCAACGCTGCTTGGGCCACCGGATCCGTTGGTGCCGCCGCTCGCCTGCCCGGCGTTGCCCCCCTGGCCTAGCGCGCCAGCCATCTCGAAGTCGCCGAGCAGCGAAGTGCAAGCAGCCCCTAGGACCATCGCAACGACGAATAGGGCGACGCGCTTGGTAATCCCTTCAGGAAGCAAAGCCATCACAGTCGCAGCGTACACCGATTCGACGGAAGACATAAAGCCGGCACCAGCAGTGATATGGTGCGTTGCCGCCACGACGATGTGAGGCTCTCGCGGCCAAAGAAACCATGACCAACGACAAAACCAGAAACACCATCCTTGCACGAAGGCAGCGCTTCGTCGCCGCGCTGGCAACCGCCGCGACCAGCGTCGTACTGCTCGGATGCCCCAAGAAGCCAGATCCGCCACCGCTCTCCTGCCTGACCCCGGTACGGCCCGATGATGGAGCGCAGGCCAAACTGATGGCCCTGCTTCGCAGCGAGCCAAGCGTCGATCTGAGCCGGTTCGAAGTAGTACGCCGCGCCGCAATGAGTCATCCTTCCCCCGGGCTCATAGCTGGCAGATTCGTGTTCTTCGACTTGACGGAGCAAATCCCCAACGCCAAGCCAGGTCAGCACCCCAGACGACTCGTCGGCGCAGTCGACCTCGAGAGCGCCGCCGCCTGGTTCCGCGACCCAAAGGGCTTCGAGGCGCTCGCCCGCGCGCTCGGCTTGCCAAGCAAGGCTGGGCCAACAGCTGAGCAGATCCTGATCGCCTGGTATGAGTTGACCAAAGGCGTGCTTTGTACCATCGCCGCTGAAGCGGACGGCCCAGCGGCCGAGGAGATCAAGAACCTGGTCAAGCCTCCAACGAAAGAGCTCGAGGCCGACGGCAGCCTCGTCGTCGAAGGCTGGACGCACACCGAGGCCGGTCGCTTCCAAGACAAGGTCCGCCACACACTGCGCATACACGCCGATGGCCGCGTCGAAACGCACAGCGTTGCCGCTGAAGAGCTCACCACGCGCTAGGGCGTGGGTCTGTTGTTCACCACGGGTTTGTTGCCCTGGAGGAAGGAGAGCATGCGGTCGATGTCGCTGATGCGCTCACGAGCGCGGGCCACTGCGCTCGCCAGTCGGGGCTGGCCTTTCGCTTTGGCGATGAAGGTGCCGTACAAGACTCTGGCTTTGGTCAAGACAGGCTTGGAGTCCGCTACCTCACGCGCCTTGAACTCTTGGGTGAGGATGGCCTCGTTGAAGTAGGCCTCAGGCCGATTGGCGTCGATTCTCTTGGCGCGCTCGAGCTCGCGGTGGGATGCCGCGATCATGGCCTTGGAATTGTTGGGGCGAATCTGACCCCGCAGCGCCAACGCTAGACCAAGCCGCGCTTCGTAGCTCTTCGGCCGGATGGCTATTGCGTGCTGATAAGCCATTTGGGCGTTGCCGAAACCGTGGAACTGCAGGTTGACGGCGGCATAGTTCATGTGGGCTTCAAAGAACCCGGGCGACAGCGTCCGCGCCTTGCCGAACGAGCGCGCTGCCCCGCCGAGGTCACCTAGCTCGGCACGAATCAAGCCGTGGGTGTTGTAAACAGGCGCGTAGCTCGGATCCTTCTTGATGGCCTGAGCGCAAACCAAGGCGGCAAGCTCGAGCGTCGCGTTGTCCAGCTTGACCTTCTTGTTACCAAGCGCTGCCAGCTTTGCTTGGCGCTTGGCGCCCGCTGCTCGTGCCGACTCGAGGTAGTAGATGGCCAACTGGTTGTGTGCGGGCATGAAGGCGTCGTTGATGGCCAGAGCACGCTGCAAGTTCTTCTTGGCTCGATCCATGTCGTTGTTGCCATCGGCGTCAGCGATCTGGTTGTGACGCTGCATTTGGAGCATCGC
>CAZRGL010000418.1:0-10270 GCA_964599485.1 uncultured Polyangiaceae bacterium | reverse complement strand
ATCACCTGTGCCAAACCTCGCCAAGCATGGCGGCCGCCATGGCGGAGGGTGGCGGACGCCGTTGCATGAGGAGTCATGGCCGCTGCTCGCTGTCGCGTGAGGAGCGCGCGCGATGGCTATCACCACAACGCAAACAAATCGCTGCGGGACGCCATCTCCCGGTGTTCGAGGCTGCCATCCAGGTCAGACTGGCGGCCCACCAATCAGCGCCTGTGAGGCGTTGCCAGACCCCCCGACTATTAGGGGGTCCATTGCGGCAGCGGAGACGAGGGGCCCCGCCGTAGGTGGGGATGTCGGAGCGGAAAGTGGGCGATTTGAGGCCTTGGGTCCGGTCGAAAGTCAGCTCGGAGATGCCCTTGGGAGTGATTCGTTGGGGGGGGGTGCCATTGCGGCTGCGCCTCCTGAAAACGAGGACTCGGACGGTTCAGAGGGGGGGGGTGCCATTGCGGCTGCGTGCAAGGTCGTCCACTTCCGACCCGATTACATGACCGTTGCCTTTCGGTGCGACGAGGTCAGGTTTGTTGAGGTTTACAACCGCATAAGGGCCACGCTGATGGCCGAGCAGGGTCGGTGGCGCGACTTCAATCCGCTCAAGACGCCGCTGCTGCAGAACGTCGCGGCGGCCATCGAGCTGGCCACGGTGCCCTTCCAGGCCAAAGTGACCAAGAGCCAGGATATCCATCTGTGTAACGGGAGCTTCGAAGCTGTCATGAGGCCCAGCTCCTGTGAGATATCGTTCGATTTCAAGGGCTCGTACTGGATGCAGGGAAACCGGCCCGAGCAGGCGATGGATCACGCCGAGCTGGTGGCCGGCGAGCTGGGCTGGAACCCGCAGCTGCCCGAGCAGTTGCGTCGGCTCGACATCGCTGCCGATGTCCAGGGTGGCGAGCTGGGTCGCGATACAGTCGATGCGCTCATCATGCAGCGCAGAAGCAAGGCTCGCGTATTCAGCATGGCCGGCGAGCTGCTCGGCGATGGCATCAGCGAGCAGCCCGAAACCAGTCATTTCGAGCGAGCTGGCAGCGTTAATGCCGTCTACGTCGGCAAGCAGAGCAGCGCGGTGATGCTTCGCGCCTACGACAAGCAGCTCGAGCTGCGCGAGCGCGGCCCGGACAAAGAACAGATGGAGCACGCCAACTGGGCGGCCGGCGGCTGGCAAGCCTCAGGGGCTAGTGTTTGGCGCTTCGAGTTCCAGCTTCGCTCGCCAGCGTTGCGCGACATGAAAGCGCAGAACGACGAGCGAAGCTTTCGGGACAATCCACGCTGGGCGCTCCAAAATCTCGACGCCATTTGGCGTAAGCTCGTCGGCTACCAGGAAGAGAAAGGCTGGCTCAGGTTGGTCGTTCCGGGCACTGCCGCCGAGCTGCGACGCTGCAAGCTCGACCCGAGATGGGATGCGCTTAGGCAAGTTGTATGGCGGGACAAAAAACAGGAGCCAGCTCGTCGGCAAAGGGTCACCAAAGGCCCCGACACGCTCCAGCTCCTGGGCACCGCTCTGTCTGGGCTTGCTAAGTGCCGCCGGCTGCCAGACTTGGACACCCGGCATGACCAGGGCGTGTTGTTCGATGAGACAGTTCTCGATAACCAACAAGAGTCAGGTGAGTGGCTACAGCTGCTCTGTCGGACGCTGGCAGATAGCCTTGCAGGCCACCTGCCCGACGCCCTGGTCGGCGAGTTTGTTAAACGCCAGAAGGGAGACGAGCCAGAGGTGGCCAAGGTGGCCAAGGCGGTTCCTAGAGCGGTAGCGTACCTTCGCAACCGCTGGGCTTGCACAGAAAGCAGATTCGCGCTGGCGCCCGAGCTGGCCGAGCGCGCTGCAGCGAGGGCAGCATGAAGTCTAGATTGCTCAGCAAGGATGGTGCGGAATTGTCGGTGCTCGACCAGCTGGCCACCGCGCCAGATCAACTCGCCCCGCGGCCCCTCGACACGTCCGTCGAGGCCGCCGAGGCCGCTGACGCTCTTACTGGCGACTACGAGGATGCCGGGTTCTGCCAGAGTTGTGGCTTCGTTGATTGCGATTCTCTTTTTTCCGGTAGAGCAGAACATGGTTGCAGGTGACCTGATGCGTACGCGCCCAACCGCTGGCGCACGGAGAGCAGGTTCGCTGTGCCCGAGCTGGTCGAGCGAGTCACAGCGAGGGCCAGTGTGACGGCGACAAAGAAACGAGGGAGGTTTGTCACATGATTGTGCGGATATTGACCAGGGATGGCGGCGAGGTGATCGTGCATGACGAGGTCGCAGGTGCTCCCACCAAAGTGACCCAACGGGCGCCGTACGCGCACATGACCGCGGCGCACAAGCGCACTGGGCAACACATCCCTTTTTGGGCGCTGCTTGGCATTGGATTCGGGTTGGGCGTGTCGAGCGCACTCGCGCTTGACGCGTGGCGAGCGGGGCGGGCCACGCGGACCTCGAGGACGCAATATCGCTACCACTACAAGGTCGGCAACAGAATCGTCCATCGCGGCAAGACGACGAGCCTACGGCGCCGTGAGGGCCAGCACCGGCGGTGCTGGCCAGGTGGGCGCATCGTGCAGATCGGGGCACGGGTCACGGATGCCACCGCGCGACAGTGGGAACGGGATGGCGGCCCACAGCTCGGCTAGCACTGGATCGAAATAGTTGGAACGTCCGGCGCCCTTGGCCATTCATTTTTGGCCTCCCTCCTCGGGCCTGAACAGCTCCCTCACGTCCACGCCAAGCGCGCCGGCGAGCTGCCCCATCCAGCGCAAAGTGGGTGAGCGTTCGCCGGCCATCACTGCCCAAAAATGCCTCGGGCCAACTGCTGCAAAATCCGGCACGTGCGACAGAACGAGCCGTCGCTCCTTTGCGAGCCGCCGAACGTTGTAGGCGAGGCGTTTGTGCCGGTCGTCCACGCTCCGAGGCTACGAGCGCTGCCTTATAGCGCGCTGCCCTATAAGACAGTAAGATGGCGATCATGATAAATTTACACCGACTTGCCTGGTTCGCATTCTTCGTTTGGATTGGCGCTAGCGCATGTGTCGTTGAGCAGGTCGAGGACGACAACAACACCTCGACGAGCAGCAGCGGCACGGGCGGCAGTACCAGCAGCAGCAGCGGCACGGGCGGCAGTACCAGCAGCAGCAGCGGCACGGGCGGCAGTACCAGCAGCAGCAGCGGCACGGGCGGCTGCGCCAAGCACTGGGAGTGCCCCACCGATGATGTGTGTATCGCGGGGGCCTGCAATCTTGCCTGGGGCCGCGTCTTCCGGTTCACGATGTATAGCGCGGAGTTGCCCGGCACCAATCCGGCCGATGGCTTAGCTTGGGACCTTGCGGGAGGCGCGCCCGATCCTTACGTCGAGGGGTACTACGGTGACGACCAGTTGCTTGGCACGTCTCCGGTCGTGGATGACTCGTTCAAGCCCATTTGGAACGTCTTTTTCGATATCGTGCTCAACAAATACGATGGCAAGATAAAGTTCCTTTTGTGGGACGAAGACACCTTCGAGCATGACTTCGCCACAGGCTTCTCAGCGCTGCCAACGACCTGGCTTGAGGCCGTCAAGTCACAACAGGACGACGGCACGTACACCTGGCAAGATCAGGGTATGTACGTCACCGTCTTCGTGGCCGTGCTCTAGTTTGGCGCCCGAAGAGCGCTTGGTGACATCGCGACTTGGTCTTTGGTGTCTTGCGTTTTTGTGCGATCCACTACGAGACGGCATGGTTGCGTGTGAGACGAGCTGAGGCGGGCCTTGTCGCCGCCGTGATCCACGCTCATCCAGACTGCGTTCCCGTGGTGTGCCAAAAAGCGGCCGAGCCGAATGCTGAGCGATCCCGAACGCTCGGCCCAGATGCGATGAGAGGTTCGCCAAGCGACCCATCGTGTGCGCGTAGACGGTAAAAACTTGGTGGCTACGCCTCCTCGATGGCGCAGATTGTCTCCACCAGGCCCGCGGCCAGCAGTCCGGCGCGGCTTCGGGGGCCCTCGTCGTCGCAGTCGGCCGCACCGATCTTCATGAGGGCCAGCTCAAGCGGCGTCCAGCCAAGCGGCGGAGCCCCGAACGGCACCAAGTCGAGCAGAGCCCACCCACACTCGCGCATGACTTCACGTGGCGTCTTTGATTCTGCGACGGCGTTGGCATGCTGGTCGTTGCCACTCAATCGCAGGGCCACCGGCAACAGCTCGCGAAGTTGCATGACCAGCGTGTCGGCGAGCTTGGGCAGCTCAGCATCGCTCGAGCGGCCGATCAGCATGCACCACCGCTGGTGATCGTCGCTGTAGTTGGTGTTCGTTGGCACGATTCGGCCCAGAATACCGGGAAACCGAAGCGACCCAAAGTCGGGATTAGTCGGGATTCCGAATCACAGACTTCGGCCGCAAAGCTAAAAGTTCCTCGCCGGAACGCTCCCAGTTGACCGCGTTCTCGTTGTTTCCATGTGCAGCGCTGCGGTCGTTGGGTGCGATGCAGCGTTGAAGCTCCTGACAAGTGTCGAGGATCGCTTGAAAGCGCTGGTTCCTTGCATAACCAGCGCGTTACCGCACCGGCAGCAGCATGAAGTGCGCCTTGTTTAGTTGGCCGGTGGTGGTCATCGACGCACCCTTCCCCACGGGACGTCCGATTAGCCTGCTGGAGGTCGCCTCGCCTATGCGGTCGTGCGACAACGCATCGACATCCTGCACCTTGAGCTTGATCACGGTGCTCCGCGTAACAACCAGTTCCTTGTCAGGGTTGCACACGACGTTGTGTTCGTCTTTCATTTTCGCGCAACTGTAGAACTTTCGGCCGTCAACGTGGATTGTGATTCGGGGGTCCGGCGGATCACCGCCTATGTCCCAGCGCTGCCCTCTGGCCTTGGTGGCCGCCACCTCGATGGATACCATGGCCAGCTTGTATCGACCCGCCCGCACGCGCACTCCCTTCGTAATCGCCCCAGCTGGCTGAATTACAACAACGGCGGACAAGAGCTGTGGCTGACTACAGTGCGTGGCGTGGACGAGGTGTGTCTTCTTGCCGAGTTTCAGGTTGGTCCAAGTGCAGTTGCCTATGTTCTCGCTCTTGGTCGGGTCTTTGTCACGCAGCTGAAGCTGCACGACGCTATTCGAAGTCAGGGCAAGTGGTGCCGACCATGAGTTTGGCCAGTTCGGCTGAAGCGTGTCGTTGATTCGGCGCAGCGCAATCACAGGCGCCCTGTCAACCACGAGCTTTCCGTGAGGGTCAGGTAGCACCTTCTTCAATGTCCAGAGGCCACCGAAATGCAATGCGGCCTCGGCTGCAACGGCAATGGCCATCGCGTTCGGTTCGCCCGACTTGGCAACCAGGCTCGTGATCTTTTTTGCGAGTTTCTTGGTGTTCGTGGCTTTGGTCCAGTCCTTCGGGTCGGGTTTGCGATCACCGAAATTGTCCCAGAAACTCGCCTTGTTTCGAACGGGACTTACTGTGACGCTCGCAACGGCGATTCGATAAAGAGGCGTCTTCTTCCCTCCCTTTGCCGACGCAGGCCCTCCCGCGAACAGTGTGGCGACCAAAAGCAGTGCTGCATGCAATTCCCGCATCGTTCCCTCCCCGGCAGACAATAATCCGCGAGCATATCAGGGCGCTGCTCGCGCTTCTACGTTGTCGCCGCGATGCCCAGTTTCACCCTACGAGCTACGATTTACGCGGCACGGTCGGGTCTTGGCTGCTGCGGGCCGCTCTTCGCTCAGTCCGCTTTCCGTCGGCGCTTCTTTTTGGGGTTGAGCGGCGCCTTGGCTGAGCCCGGCACGGGCTTCTTGGTGCCGCGTCCCTTGGCGCCAGTTCGTCTTTCCGCGACGCCAGGCGCAGGCAGCGGCACCTGCTGGGTCTCGAAGATGCCCTGGCCCGGCTCTGTCTCGGGCTCGTTCTCATAGACCAGCTCCAATCCGGTGCGCTGATCCACGAACAGGACAAGCATCTCCTCGAAGACCTCATCGGCGTGGCGGTCTAGGTGCTTGCATACCCGGCGAAACAAGTCCGCCAGTCTCGGCTCAAGCAACACCCTGGAGCGGTGGGTACCTGACGGCTTACGTACGTCTGCAACCCTGGCCATGGGGCGCAGGGTACCCGCGTACGCAAGGCCGCAGAAGCGATTCTCGTCAGAAGCCAGGCTTGGGTACTTGAGTACTTGCGTATCTGAGCACTTGGGGCCTAGAATGCAGGCACACGGACGGACCCTCCTACATACAGACAATGCTCCCTTGGACCTGCTACGCCTGCGGGCGCTTTTTCCGCGACCACCTTCCGCAATGCACTTGGTGCTGGCGTGCTGGAGTGGTCGTAGCCACTGCTACCAGGCAGCCGTCGGTGCTGGACTCATTGCCTGAGGTCAGCTCGGCCGCCGATTTGGTCCGGGCGAGCTGGGACGAGACCCGCTCGGATGCCTACCCCGAGTTGAGACTGGGCAGGGGCTCGTTGGTGCTGCTGGCCGGCGCGGCCGGCGTGGGCAAGTCCACGATGGCCGTTCGATTGCTCGGCAGCCTGCCCGGTCCTGTTGTTTTCGTCAGCGGCGAGATGGGGCTTGGTCCCGCCATGGGTGAGCTGCTCGGTCGCACCGGGGTGCGGCGAAGGGACTTTCATGTGACCGGTCGCTCGTCGCTCGGGTGGCTTCACGATTTTCTTTCGCGCCAAAATGCCACGGCTGTGGCCTTCGATTCGGTTCAGAGCTGCGGCGTCGAGGCTGGCGACATGCGTCATTTGATCGCGACCACGTCGCTGCGGTTGGTGGTGGCGATTTCTCAGCTGAACCGCGCTGGTCAGCCTCATGCAGCTCGGGAAGTTGAATACGATTGCGACATCCATCTAGCCGTCAGCGATGGCTATTGGAGCGTGGTCAAGAGTCGCTATCAGGCCTGCGACGACGTGCGCGGCCCGGTAGCCGAGGGGGTGGCGAATGTGGCTTGAAAGCGCTGACACAAACTGCCTGTGCTGCTTGGGCATCGGAACGACCAGCCTACGATTCGACAAGCGTGGCCGGCCGTATGCCGTGTGTTTTGCTTGCGGCTCGCGGTTATTCTTCAAGGGGCGCAACGGTTTGCGCGGCCAGGCAATCCTGGCCGACGTCATCGCCGAGCTGGCGACCCAGGCCGAGACCGATCCGACTTTCGCGGCGCATCTGCGGAACAAGCATGAGACCTTCCTGACTCAGCTGGCGCAGCGCTCAGCGAAGCCAGAGTCACTGGAGTCAGGAGCGGCGTTGGCGATGCCGGGGAAGGAAAACGTAGCGTGACTGATCAAGCACCACAGCAGGGCCGCCAGGTTATGCCCGCCGGAGCGCAGGCCGGTGTGTCGCAGGCCATAGGCCGAGCCATCGGCGGCCAGCGTGACACCCAGCGGCTCGCTGCCGAGGCTCGGCAACAGCAAGAATGGGAGGCATACGTCGCCCATGTTCGTGACCAACACCACGCCGAGCTGCAGGCGCGTGCCCAGGAAACCGCGGCGCTTCGCGACCAGCTCCTGCAACGGCAGCAACAGCTCGCCCAGCTTGAGCAGGAGCGGGCTGGCGAGCTGGCCCAGCGTACCCAAGAGGCCGACGGCTTCAGCGCCGTCCGCAAGGGCCACAACCAGCGCTCAGTCATTTTCCTTACCCTGAGCGCAGCCGCTGGTCTTGTGGTGGCCTGGTTCTTCTCGGGGAGGGCCTAGCGGTGGGCTTTTCTAGCTCGTTTGGCAGCGCGCTCGGTAGCGCCGCCGGCCAGGTCATGACCGCCGAGTTGACCACGAGCTCGGCTTCGCCGAGCGCCGAGCTGGCGGCGGCCAAGCTCGCAGAGCAGCGGGCCGGCTGGGCGCCGATTGTGGGCTTCTCGCTCGGGCTTGGATTCGGCCTGATCTACTTCGCCCGCTCCCGGCCGACCCAACCAACGTGATGAGCATTTCAGCAGTATTCGAAGTCCATTTCCAGCGACCACAAATGACGAAACCACGGCTGCCCGGCCGGGGTCGTCGTCCAGCTCGGCGACTAGCTGAGCTGGCACCGTCGCACTGAAACAGCAGAGCGAGGACTCAGTGAAACAAGCTCAACAGACCGCACCAAGCCAACCCTCCAACGCTCCAAGTCACGACCACCTGGCCCACGGCCTAGACAACCGTGGGGGAAACCCCGGCCGAGGCGACTCGACCGTGGACCAGGGGGCCGCGGCCTACCGAAAAGCAAAAACCCAGAACCCCGAGGGCTGGTCTATGGGAGAGGAGCCGGCCGGGGTTTCCGGGGGTGAGCCGCGAAGCGTCGAGGGGGCGCAGCCACCTGTCTCGGGGGGGGGCCGTAGGCTCGAGGGGGCAGAGCCCCCGTCGGGGGAGACCGTGCTGCCCGCGCATGTGGGTCCTCACGACGACCGGCCAATCGGGCCAGGCGGCACCATAGTGACCTTGGGCAACATCGTCGTGACCGACGTGGTGCGGCTCGACGCTACTGACGCGGAAGTCGAGACCCAGCCCGGTAGCTTTGCCGTGGATGTGCGCGTGGTGGAGTCAGCTGCTTATCGGCTGGTGCGCGTGGGCGACCAGCTTCAGCTCGTGCCAACAGGCGAAACGGCGCCTCTGGTGGCGACGCGCTTTATGCCATTGCGACGACTGCCCCCGCCGACACTCGAGGACGCGGCGCGTGAGCGACTCGCGCAGGCGCTGGCAGATGTCATCACGGCCGACGAGGAGATGGCATGAGTCGCGTAGCACTGTACGCTCGGCTATCCCACGAGGACCGCGTCCGAGCTGGCACAGACGGGGATAGCATTGCAATCCAACTCGCCAACGCGCGAAAGGCCGCAGAGCGAGAGGGCTGGCCTGTGATTGAGGACTTCGTCGTCGTTGACGAGGGAATCAGCGGCGGCGAGGTGCTGAAGCGTGTGGGGCTGCAACGGCTGCTCACCGGGGCAGAGACAGGCGCTTTTGACGTTATCATCATGCGTGCCCTCGACCGTTTCGCTCGCGATGGGCTCCGTCAGACGATGCTACTCGGGCAGCTCGCGGACCAAGGCGTAGCGGTCTACGAGTACGCTGAAGGCGCTATCGCCCCAGTCAGCGGTCTCGGCTTCGGAGTAACTGCCATGAAGGGTGTGGTGGCTGAGATGGAGCGTGTCAACGCGGCTAAGCGCTGTCGCGAGAAGACCGAACGCATCGTTCAGCTGGGTGGCGCACCGGGGCGAGCGCCGTACGGCTATCGTATCGTGCGCGATGATGTTGTGGGCATTGCGCGTTACGAGCCTGTGCCCGAGCAGGTGGACGTGATCCTGGAGGTGGGGCGGCGCTTCGTGGCCTGCAATGGCACGTTCCGGCAGGCGGCGCGCTCGCTCACCGAAACTGGCATTCTCAGCCCGACGGGTCGGCCGTGGCACCCGACTCGAATACGAGAAATCGTTGAGCGACCGCTCTATCGCGGCGTGCTCGAATGGGGCCGGCGCACCACCAATTACGAGCGTGGCACGCGCCGCGAGGTGCGCGCACCCGACTCGCGCGTGCTCACCGCACAGCACCCTGAGTTGCGCATATGGCCAGACCAGCTTCTGGCAGAGATCGACGCGTTGCTTGCCAGTGCCCAGCGCCGCGCGTTCGGCGCCGCGCAGCCGCGCTACCTTGCCTCCGGGCTGGTCTGTTGTGGCGTTTGCGGCCATGGTATCTGCGCGCGAGGTCGACCAAGCGGCAACCGTCACTACCATTGCACTGTCCGCACACAGCGCGGCGAGGCCGCGTGTTGTGGTATCGGCAGTCGCACCGTTGAGGCTGTCGACGACGCCATCCTGGGCGCCATCATTCCGCTGGTCGACGGGGCACTCGCCGACCGCGCGCTCGAAATCGTGCGCAGTCGGTCGGAGGCCAAGGTGTCGGGCGCAGCCGCCGCGCAGGACGAGGCGGCCCTGCGCCGCCAGGTAGCCGAGGTCGAGCGACGCACGCGGCGGCTGACCGAGGCCATCGCACAGGGCGACGCGCCCGCTCCCCTGCTCGATGCACTGCGGCGCGAAACGCGGCGCTGCGATGACCTGCGGGACGCGTTGGGGCGCCTGGACCGGGGCCCGGCTGCGAGCCTCGACGTCGAGCGCACCATGCGTGCCGCCCGCGCCCGGCTGCGCGATCTCCACACCGCCATCGGCACTGGCGGCGTGGCGGCAAGGCCGGTGCTGCAGGCACTGCTGGGAAGCAAGCGAATCAAGGCCGTCCCGGTCCTCGAGGGTGGCGAAAAACGATGGCACATGTCGGCGATGGTCGGCAGCGGCTGGCTCTTGGCGTGCAACGGTGTCGCCCACCCGGGAGGGTGGCGGCCGCCACTTGTCGGGGATTGCCCGCCGCCAGAGGAGCAAGCAG
>CAZRGL010000417.1:4352-10271 GCA_964599485.1 uncultured Polyangiaceae bacterium | reverse complement strand
GTCCACGCCATTCTCGATGGTCGCGATGTGGGGTCGCGGACGGCCATGACCTATCTCGAGCGTTTGCTCACGCAGCTCGAAGGCAAAGACGCTTCCATCGCGACGCTGTCGGGTCGTCACTACGCGATGGACCGCGATGGTCGCTGGGATCGGGTCTACCAGGCCTATCACGCCATCGTGCGCGACAAGGTGCTCGGTCCGGTCGCTCCGCAAGCCGAGACGCCCTTCGAGGCTGTCGCGACCTCCTATTCGAACGACCTTTCGGACGAGTTTCTCGTGCCCATCCGCATCGGTGACTACAGCGGGATCAAGGGCGACTACCTGTGCGATTTTGCGGCGGAAGGGAGCCCTTGGGAATGGACCGGCGAAGAGGTCGGTGTGGCGACCAATTTCCGCGGCGACCGCATGTTGCAACTCTCGCAGATGCTCACCCGACTGCAACTGCCACCGGAAGTGGCTGCCGATCTGTTGATGGATCGCCAGTACCCAATGCGTGGTTTCCGCGAGCACTGCTATGCAACCATCAGCGACTACGGCCTCGAAGTGCCCGCCTTCTTCGCGCGTGCGCCCCTCGACCAAGGGTTGGCTTCGCTCATCGCGGCGGCTGGGTTGAAGCAGCTTCGCTGCGGAGAAACGGAAAAAGCACCGCACATCACAGACTTCTTCAACGGACGAGCCGGTAAGCCCGATGTGGGCGAACAGCGGTTGTTGTTGCCGTCGCCTCGCCTCGTCGATTCATACGATGAAAAACCACAACTCGGCGTAGCAGCGCTCGCCGACAAGGTGTGCGCCGCGTTGCGCGAAGGCGAGACGGACTTCATTCTGGTCAATTTCGCCAACCCCGACTTGGTTGGCCACACCGGCAAGCTGCAGGCCACGATCGCGGCCGTCGAAGCAGTCGATGCGGCCCTCGCTGAGGTCGTCGCAACGGTGCGTGAGCAAGAAGCTGCACTCGTTGTCACTGCAAGCCACGGAAACTGCGAGCAGATGATTCAGGACGATGGCACGCCCCACACCGGTCACACGGACAATCCCGTTCCGCTCATCGTGCTAGGCGCCGGCGAGGACGACAAGCTCCGCGATGGTGGCTCGCTCGTTGATGTGGCGCCAACCGTTCTCGCGCTTCTTGGTATCGATCAGCCAGAGGCCATGAGCGGCAAGACGCTGCTGGTCGTGGAGTGACCCGATGACCGACGGCGCGACCCTCGGACCCTATCAGCTCGAGGAAGAGGTCAAGACGATCGGCTCCTCGGTCTGCTATCGCGCCAGAAAGAGCGGATGGGACCATACCGTTCTGGTCAAAACCCCACGGCCAGGGGCCAGGCTGACCAAGCGTTTGATTCGTTCGTTCGAACAGGAACGAGAGGGGCTCGCGAGCCTGCGCCACCCACTGCTGACGACCTTGGTCGATTTCGTCAAGGACGAGCAGCAGCTCGGATTGGTTTTCGTTGATCACGGTGGCCACCGACTCGACGAGGTGCTCGAGCGCGTCGAGCAGCTTCCCCATGACGCGGCCATGGCCATCGCTGTAGAGGTCACCCGCGCGCTTGCGGCGTTGCATCGGTGCGGCCATGCCCACGGTCGGGTGCGTCCAGAGCTCGTCGAGCTCACAGCCCAGGGCAGTGTTTGCTTGCATGGTGCTTTTTCTGCGAGCGCCGAGGACGAGGGCCTGGCGCTGCCCCAACATCTGGCGCCCGAGCAAATCCTCGGCGAACAAGCGGATGCGCGCAGCGACGTATTTCTTGCCGGTGTGCTGCTCTATCAGATGCTTGCTGGGCAACTACCGTTCGCCACTGAGCCTTCCGAGCTCGGAGGCAAGAAGAAGGAGAATGTCAGTCAACGGGTGCGTCATGATCCCCCGACACCGTTGGGAAAACAGGTCGCTGACTTGCCCAGCGGTGTCCATCGCACAGTGATGCGCTGTCTGGCGAAGCGTCCCGCTGATCGTTTCGCCGACATCACCTCTGTGAGCAGTGCCTTGCTCAGAGCGCTGCGCAAGCAGACGGCGTTGCCTGTCGAGCATCTCATCTGTCAGGCGCTCGCCGAGGCTGGTCTTGCCGAGGCGCTCGCCGCGCCCATCGAGCACGGTGTGGGTCGCGGCACCGCGCACGCGCAACTCGTGTTGCGCAAGCAGGTCGCGCCGATCGCCGTCGGTGTGGCCATCATCACCTCGAGCATGTTGCTGTGGCAGAATCTTCGCGAGCAGCCGATTGCCACCGCCACCGATCCGCAGGGCATCGTTCGGCAACCGGCGCGGTTGCGCGTGTTGGCGCAGCCCTGGGCCGAAGTGTACATCGATGGCAAGCTGGTCGACGTCACACCCGTAGGCCGTCCCATCGAAGTGCAACCGGGGGCTCACAAGGTCCTGTTCAAGCACCCCAACGCGCCCGATGAGCTGCGCTCGATCGAGATTATTGCGGGCCAGACAATCCTGCTGGACGTGACGATGAAGGTCGTGCGTCCCCCCGAGGCGGGCGTGCAGGACGCTGGCTCAGACGCGGCCGCAACACCGTAGCATCGTCCAACAACGCAACAGGGGTTTCTAGCGTGTCGCTGAATCGAGCTAGGGTTTGGCTGCGCGTGGCGCGTCGAGGACCACCAAAGGCTTGAGCTTGCGCAACGAGCGGAAGCCGATGCCCTTGATGCGTAGCAGGTCTGCCAAGCGCCGGAAGCGACCAAGTCGACTTCTCAGCGCAATGATGGCGGCGGCGCGCTTCTGCCCGATCCCAGGCAGCTTCAAGAGCGCTTCAACAGGCGCGCGGTTGAGGATCAGCTTCCCTTCAGGCGTCTTGAAGGCTCCCGCGGCTGTCGCCTCGCAACGGCATGCCTGTCCGACTCTTTGGGCTTGCGGCGGCTTTGTACCGGCCGTCGTCGGCTTCAATGACGGCTTGGTGATCGCCGCCATGAATGACCTTGCGGTTGGGGCTTGCGATGGGCCGCCGGTGAGCTGGCCGAGGACCATCTGCTTGGCCGCCCCACGGCCGACATGTGCCAAGGCGAGGAAGGCCGTGAGCCAGAGCGCAGCCTTGCCGAGTAACGGAGCCCATACCCAACAGGCGAGAATTTGTTTCAGTCGTTTCAACATCGAGCATCGACCAAAGCGAAAGCCGTGCCGTTGTGGATCTCTGCGCATTTAGGTCGCTTCGAAGGTGGCGGCCGCCATGGCGGAGGGTGGCGGCCGCCGCCCCTGAAGGCGCATCGACGTGGCGTCCCGGTCGGCGTAGGCTACGCTGGCATTCATGAGCGACAACACGCCTATGTTGAGTCGACGCATCTTGCTCGGGACGTCGGCAGCACTGGCCACGGCTGCTGCGGCAGGAGTGGCACAGGGGGCCAAGCGATGGGCTGCCCGGCCGCCCGCAGGGTTCACCCGCCTGTCCATCCCTGGAAGAGTGGTCAAGGTCAGCAAGACCGGTAGCCTTCAATCCAACGGCATCTATCCCAAGCAAGCCGCGGCCAAGCTCATGCTGGAGCGGGCCATGACCGAGCTCACGGGCAAGAGCAGCTTGCTCGAGGCTTTTCGTTTGTTCATCCATCCACGCGACAAGGTGGCCATCAAGCCCAACGGTATCGCCGGCAAGAAGACGATGAAGATGGCTTCGAACAAGGAGCTGATCGTCGAGATTGCCAAGGCGGTGGTCGCTGTCGGCGTGCCGCCCGAGAACATCACCATCTTCGAGCAGTACCGAGACTTCTTGTTCGCCACTCGGTGCATCACCGACAAGGACACGCTCGCGCCGGCGCCAGAGTTTCCGGCGGGGGTTCGCACTGCGGTGCATCTGAACCGCGACGCTGAGATGGATGCGATCAGCATCAACGGTATTTCCACCAAGTACGTGCGTCCTTTCACGCAGGCCACCGCGGTCATCAACGTCAGCCAGGTCAAGGACCACGGTATTTGTGGCTACACCGGCACGATGAAGAACATCACCCATGGCGCCAACATCAATCCACAGAGGTTTCACGCCCACCGCGCCAGCCCCCAGATCGCGCACATGTATGCCCAGGAGGTGATCAAGAGTCGCGTGGTGCTGCACATCACGGACGCCTTCCAGGTCATCTACGACGGCGGTCCCATCGACAAGTTCGCCAAACGACGGGTTCCCTTCGAGTCGATCTACGCCAGCACCGATCCGGTGGCGCTCGACGTGGTGGGCTGGAAGGTCGTCGACAAGCTGCGCGCCAAAAACGGGCTGCCCAGCCTCGAGCGGGCGGGCCGCAAGCCAACCTACATCCAAGTGGCTTCGCAGCTCGGCTTGGGCGTGTTTGATGAAGCGCGCATCGATCTTCGCGAGCTGACCGCTTAGCGCCCTCGGCACCTTGGAGCGGGTGGGACATTTCGCTACCCGGGCGCACAGCAGCATGGCCCTGTAAGCAAATCTCGGGCCGCTACCGAAGCGATGGTGATAGAGTACCAGGCAGCACGTGCCGGTTCGGGAAGCTGAGAAAGGGCGTCCTCAATGACCATCGGAATGTCAATGAAACTGCAGGTCAAGCTGTCGCAGCAGCTTGTCATGACCCCGCAGTTGGTGCAGGCGATTCGGCTTCTGCAGCTGTCGCGCCTCGAGTTGGTTGACGAGGTCCGCAAGGAGCTCGATGGCAATCCTGTGCTCGCGGATGACACCGTCGAGCCCAAAGAGCGACCTAGCGCAGAAGAGCAGCGCGCCGAGCGGGCCGACCAACCTGCCACGCCGTCTGAGGCGCCCCAGCCTCAACGCGAGCAACCCGAGGCTAGTGCGAAGCCAGAAGGACCTGAGTCGGTTCCTCCAGCAAACGAGCAGGAGACCGACAAGGTCCAAGAAGTCGATTGGGATCGGTACCTCGAGAACCAGCAACTACGCCAACCAGCGGGCTCCTCTCGATCCGGGTTCGACGACCTACCTCCCATCGAACAAAACCTCACCAAGCCTGCCTCCCTGCATGACCACCTGCTGTGGCAGCTGCAGATGAGCGACTTCGTTGATACGGAGCGCCACTTTGCTCTGTTGGTAATCGGCAACCTGGATGAGAAGGGCTATTTCGATCTGGAAGGTGGCATCGGGCCCGACGGTGAGAAGCTACCTGACCTCTCCCTCGAGGAGCTCGCCATCGAGGCCGGCCTCGACCCGGACGATGCCGAGGTGGTGCTCGCCATGATTCAGCGCTTCGATCCGGTCGGGGTGGCTGCACGAAGTCTCAAAGAGTGTCTGCTGGTGCAAGCCGAAGTCCTTGGCTTCGACGACATCGACAAAGCGATCATCCGAGACCATTTGCGCGATGTGGAGCGGCGCAATCTCAATGCCATCGTCCGTGCGCTCGAAATTGAGCTCGACGACGTGATCGATTCGGTCATGGAGATTCAGAAGCTCGAGAGCGTGCCCGCGCGAAACTTCTCGGAGGTCGACGAGCGGACCATCGCCATCACGCCTGATGTCTTCGTCGTGCGCGATGCCGAAAAGTTCATCGTGAGCGACAACGACCGGGGCATGCAGCGGCTCTACATCAACGAGTCGCTGGTCAAGAAGATGCTCAAGGATCCGAAAGCGAAGGACTTCATCAACGACAAGCTGCGTAGCGCACAATGGCTCATCCGCGCCATCGAGCAACGTCGCCGCACGATCATCAAGGTCACCGAGTGCATCGTCGACAAGCAGCGCGAGTTCCTCGAGAAAGGCGTGGCCTACCTCAAGCCGATGATCCTGCGTGATGTGGCCGAAACGGTCGGGATGCACGAGTCCACGATCTCACGCGTGACCTCCAACAAATACGTCCACACGCCGCAAGGGCTGTTCGAGCTCAAGTATTTCTTCAACTCGTCAATCTCGCGCGTGGGCGACGAGGACATCGCCTCGGAGAGCGTCAAACAAGCGATCCGCACGATGATCTACGAAGAGGACAAGGACAAGCCCTTGAGCGATCAAGTTATCGTCAAGAAGCTCC
>CAZRGL010000417.1:0-4342 GCA_964599485.1 uncultured Polyangiaceae bacterium | reverse complement strand
TGGCTCGGTCTGGCCGCACCCGCCGGTGCGCAGCAAGCGATCGTCAAGAAGCTCCGCAGTGAGCGAAGCATCCGCATTGCCCGCCGCACTGTTGCCAAGTATCGCGAGCTACTCGGAATTCTCTCGTCAGCCAAGCGCAAGAAGCTATTCTGACATAGATCTGCGCCGCTCGAGCGCACGGGGTGTTGTCATGAAAACTGCTCTTGTCTTGGGTTCTTACTCGGCGCTTGCTCTCGCCGTGTTGTCGATGGCTGCGTGCGGCTCGGATGACGTTGTGTTCGGCGGATCAGGCCATACCGCTCAGGGTGGTGCTGGCGGCGGAGGCAGCTCGTCGAGCAGCAGCAGCACATCGAGTAGTGGCACATCGAGCAGCAGCTCTTCGTCGACGAGCACCTCGTCTTCAAGCAGCACGTCGTCCACGTCGTCGTCGAGCAGCACCTCCTCTACGAGCAGCAGCAGCACCTCGTCTTCCAGCAGCACGTCGTCGTCGAGCAGCAGCTCCTCCAGCAGCTCAGGTAATCCGTTGTGTCCGCCAGAGCCTCAAGACGACAAATGCGTGACCTGCATCAAAGGCAGCTGTTGCAGCCAGATCCTCAACTGCTTTGGCGACCAGAACTGCAATTGCATGCTGGAGTGCGTCGAGAAGAACCCACCGAGCAGCTGCACGCAAAAATGCGGGGGCTGGGGCACCGTCTGGAACTCCTTCTTCGTTTGCGCCCAGTCCCACTGTGCGCTCGACTGCGGTGTCTGAAGACCGCAATACCTGAACGCAGGCCACAGTTCGGCGTCCAACCAAGTGGGCCAGCAGGGTGTTGGTCTCCACCCGCGCAACATCAAGCGCCGTGCGTGTCGATGAGTCGCGTAGCTGCGTCCAGCACCGACAACAGCGTGCGCAACATATCCATCGGGCTGTCCAGTTTGGGTCGCTCGCCTTCGCCGCGTGCGCTTCCAACCCATCGTGATAGAGGTCCTGCGTCGACCCCGGCGCGATTTGCCAGCTGTTCGATCAACTCAGTTTCCGTCGCTTTGGGCTGCTCGCCGAGCAGGGTCAGGCCATGGTGGGCCACGATGCTCAGCTGGTCGACGACTTTGAGCACTGTCTCGGCGCACACCGCATCGTTCGCCTCGGCCGCTTCGAAGAAAATCGCGTCGCGCAAACCTCGCACCAAAAGTCGCAGCCGTTGCTCGATGGAGCGGCGCAGGTCGTCCGTGGTGAAGTGCACCGACCCGAAAGGATCACAGCCGCACAACAAATGGTGTCGCGCCTGATAGTCCGCGAGCTCCAGCGTGAAGACGTCCGCTGCACGTAGCAACTCGCGCTTCGCCCACAGCCGTAATCGCACCCCGCGACTGACCACGTCGCGCACCTGGTGGGCGAGGTTGCTGAGCACCACCACCGGCAGCTCGGATACGACCACCAACAACTGGGGTGCATGTGGACCTGCATGCCGCAACGGCCGCGATGCCGCGCTACCAACCAACAGCAAAGCCACGAGCTTCTCACCGACGCCGCGCTGCACGGCCTCAGTCGCCTCCTCAACGAGGTCGGCGGTGGCGTCTGGGAGCCAGTCAATGCGGTTCACGGTCATGATGATAATGGGTTAACGAATGCTGCGTCGACGGCACCATACAACTGCGGCCGAAAAGATGGCGCAGGCATGCCCTGCCGCTCTATAGCGTCAAGGTAGCCATGAGGCACACAACGTAGCCACCTTCGTACATGGTCGCATGGTCGGGCAATTGTCCACTTCCAACAACAGCGGGCGGACGGCTATATCCAGCGTGGGGGGAATTTTCCATCGGGGGAATTCCGAGGACAAAATGGAAGACGGATCCGAATACGGCGACGAGCTGCGTGAGCGACTCCTCGAGGTCGCACAGTTCGCCACTCGCCCATCGGCCCCCCCGCCGTCGCCATTGACGCCGGCCGAACGGACGTGGAGCTGTGACTGGAAACCGCGATCGGTGGACAGACCCTACTTGGTCGATCAGCGCCCGCGTACCGCAAGAGCCCGACGGAGCGATCCGCCCTGGGGCGAAGCCGGCCGCTTGCCAGATACGAGCAAGCTGTCCAGCCGCTTGTGCGAGGAGCTCGCGGACGAGTGGCTCCAAGACGCGCTTTTCGAGCACGCGTCCATCGCATCATTTTCGCGGTTCTCGATGGAGCTTTTGGCTGTTGGCGCGCCCGCGGAGCTGGTGCGGGCGGCGTACGACGCGGCCGCTGACGAGGTGCTTCACAGTCAGCTCTGTTTCGGGTTGGCCAGCGCCTACCGAGGGGAGCCGCTCGGTCCGACCGCCTTCCCGTTCGAGCCCGCTGTGCCCATCGAAGCGGACCTGATTTCGATGGCTGTCACCACGTTCGAGGCTGGCTGTATTGGTGAAACACTGGCCGCGCTTCAAGCAGCTGAGCAGCTCTCGCGCGCCTCGGATCCCGCGGTCTGTTCAGTGTTGGAGCGTTTGGCGAAGGACGAAGCACGTCATGCCGAGCTCGCGTTCGAGACGGTGGCGTGGGCCATTCGCAAAGGCGGGCACAAGGTCGAGCAGGCCATCTCGGCTGTGATGGGGCGCGCGAGCTGGGTTCCAGATGCGTCTGACACCGTCCCGGCGCTCGCGCGTCAGCTGATGATGGCTCACGGCCGTCTCGATCCGCACTCCATTCACCGGCTACAGATTCACGGTTTGCAGCAGGTCGTCATGCCTTGTGCACGTGCGATGTTGGGCTCGAGCATCGCATCGGTTGCGGTGGATGATGGTCAGCAGACCGGTGTTTGGCGTACGCGTCGCCGATCCTAGTTTCGAGTCCGAATCCGCGTGCAGGAACTCGAATGGCCGTAGGGGCATCTCGGGCGGTTTATCCCCGCCCGCGTCCGCGTCCGCATCCGCATCCGCGTCCGGGTCCGCATCCGCGTCCGCATCCGCGTGCGTGTCCGCCACCGCCTCCGCCTCCGCGTCCGCCTCCGCGTCCGCCTCCGGGGCGCGCTTGGTGTGGATCAGGACATCGCTGACACTTGACGTGCACGGTCGCTGTCAGGTTGATGTGTTGATTTAGACGTTCTTGTCGTTGTTGTCCTCGTCTTCTTTCTTCTTAGCCTGTCTTTTTCTGGCCTTCTTTGGCTTGCTCTTGGATCGCGAGTCGAGGAAATGCTGGCAAGCCTGGTCGAGCTCCGGCTTGGAAGGCGACAGTTCAAGTGGTCCGAGGTCAACGTCTCCGAACCAGATGCGCCATTGCAGAGCGGTGAGCGGCTCGAGCGCAACATGGTATCCGACCAGTGCTCTGCCGATTGGGTAGACATTGCCGTGCACGGAGATCCGACCGGTAGCGCCGTAGACTCTGCGTACGATCCAGTTTGATGGGTACACGTAGCGGTGGCGCGCCATCGAGCGCTTCTTGCTTGGTTCGTAGACATCTGCCGGGACTTTTCCGCCAAGAGCCTCGTGAGGGCGAACGTGGTTGAACTCCTGGCGCCAACGATTCAAGGACCGTTGTGCAGCCTGCGGTGTGGCATCAGGGACGGCCTGAACATCAGCACGTACATCCCGATGCATGCGTTCGTGCGCCCCATTGTCTTGGGGGCAAGCAGGTCGAGGGGGGGCGAAAAGGCGAAGAGCCGAGTTGGCGATGGGCGTCGGCGAGGCTTGGGGCCGCAACATGGGAGCTACTCACATGGCACTACGCATCATTGGCGACATTCTGCACGTTGGACGCGCCATCAACATTCTCTGCAAGCAGATTGCCCAACACGACAAGGAGCTGTCTTGTCAGACTCGGCGGGCCTGGGTTCGCGCGGGAATGAACGCGGGCGAAGGGCAACATCGCCGGGGGGCCAAAGGCGTCAACCGGTTCGACGACGCCATGGGCGAAGCGCGAGAGGCGTACACGGGGCTGACCATGGCGCTGGCCTTCTCCTACGTCGATGAGGAGCTGTGCACTCGGACTCTCGACCAAGTCGACCGAGTCGTGGCCATTCTCTACAAGCTAGCCAACAGGCCAGCCCGGGTGGGCTGAGGCGCGCAGGCAGCGCTGGTCTCCGGCAGCCGCGAGCTTGCCGGAGGCCGCCTCCGCGTCCGCATCCGGGTCCGCGTCGTCCGCGTCCGCATCGGGGTCCGCATCCGCGTCCGCGTCCGGGTCCGCCTCCGCGTGCGTGTCCGCATCCGCCTCCGCATCGTCCGCGTCCGCATCCGGGTCCGCGTCGTCCGCGTCCGCATCCGAAAACCAGATACGGAAGTGCCCTCCCGCGAGCCTCCGAACCCGCCCCGGTCACGACCACGGTCACGCCCCGCTCACGGTCACGCCCCGGTCACGACCACGCGCACCCCGTCGCGCACCCGCTCGGCCCCGACC
>CAZRGL010000416.1:0-10336 GCA_964599485.1 uncultured Polyangiaceae bacterium | reverse complement strand
CTACGGCGATGAACAGCACGGCCGAGGCGATGTTCACTGCTTTTTCGGGCAACCGCTTGCCTAGCCAGCTGCCGACCAAGACGCCGAGCAAAGTTACCGCCACCAAAGCGGTAGAGGCGGCGATAAACACCTGCCATGGGCGCTTTGATTCGCCCGCGAGCGCCAGCGAGGCGAGTTGGGTCTTGTCGCCGAGCTCGGCGAGGAAGACGACGCCGAAGGTCGTGGCCATGAGCTTCCAGTCCATGCTCACGGCAAATACACTCGAATCGGGTTGGCGCCATCTGTTCTGTTTGCCCGGGCTGATGGTGGAACACGCCTGCGAGTTGCGAGGATCACGTGATAACCTCTGCCACGGAGGAGCAGGCAATGAAGACGTGGACGGCTCGTAGCGCGCGCTCACAGGTGTTCTCGAAGGGGCTCGGCCTGGTGGCGGGCTTCGTGACGATGCTGGGTTTTGCAGCAGAGCTGTCAGCCGCGCCGCATTACCTGCGTTTGTCGCATACCGAAGCGACCCACAGCACGATGACGGTGACTTGGAACACCAACGGTAACGTCGGCACCAAGGTGCTGTACGGAACCACCTCGGGCAATCTGTCGTCGGAAGCCACGGGCATCGTCAACCCAGGCCCGGGCTCGCTTGGCTTCATCCACGAGGTGACGCTGACGGGACTGCAGCCGAACACCAAGTACTTCTACAAAGCAGGCGATGATGTCGAAGGCTACTCTGCGGAGTTCTCCTTCATCACGGCTGTTCCGCCTCACGAGGAGTGCGGCAAGTTTCGCTTCATGTTCATGGGTGACAATCGGCCCGATCCCATCTTCGGTGGCGGCGAGAATTACGACAAGATCTTGGTCGAGGCAGAGGGCCACAGCTCGCGTTTTCTGCTGGTGGGCGGCGATCTAGTCATCGATGGCGACAAGATCGATCAATGGGCCACGTTCCTCAGCTACACCGAGAGCACATCGGCCTTCGTGCCTGTGATGCCCTGTATTGGCAACCATGACACCGGTCCCGGAGACGGAGACGGCGCCAACTACAACCGCATCTTCGCCCTGCCCAAGTCGACCGGCATGTTCGGCAGCAACACCGAAGATTACTATCACTTCACCTACGGCAATGTGATCGTGGCGTCGCTTTCAACCGAGGGTTTCGACGGCGGGAACATCCCATTTGAGACGCAGGCTTCGTACTTGGATGAGGTGCTGACGAACAACCCGAAGAAGTGGAAGATCGTCATGCTTCACAAGCCGATCTACACCTACAAGGACTTTCTAGGCGCGACGCACGAACCCAACGAAGAGAAGCAGAACGCGGCGCTCGTGCCGATCTTCGACAAGCACCACGTGGATGTCGTGCTGACCAGCCACAATCACTGGTACGAGCGGTACGAGCCAAGCGCATGCGCCACCCAGGGCAAACCGGGATCTGAAAAGACCTGTTCGGTTGGCGGCGATCCGGCTTTTGGAACCATCTACATCGTATCCGGTGGCGCTGGCGCCTTCACGATTCCCCAGCTGCTGTGCGGCCTGCAGCCGGGACAGGTCAAGTGCTCCGCAGACCATCACTACATCCTTTTCGATGTGGATGATTCCAAGCTCACGCTCGAGACCTGGTCGGCGTTCCCACAAAGCAGCAAGATTATCGACAGCTTGGTCATCCAGAAGACCAGCAACGTGGAATGCGGTGGAGGCGGCGGTGCTGGCGGAAGCTCGAGCTCGAGCTCGAGCTCCGGTATGGGTGGGGCCTCGAGCTCCAGCACGAGCTCCGGCGACGGTGGTGGTGGCACGAGCTCCGGCAGTGGTGGCAACAACACGAGCTCTGGCAACGGTGCCGGAGGAGCGACGCCTGTGCCTGAGGACGGAGTGGACGTCGACTCAGGCTGCAGTTGTGAGCAACCAGGCGGCTCAAACACGAGCGGTTGGTGGCTCGCACTCGCCACCGCGGCGCTGGGACTGAGCCGCGCACGCCGCCGCCGCTCAGCCTGAACAATCCACGCTAGCCCTTCGTGAGGAGGGTTCGGCCGCTGGAAGCCTTAGTGCTTCCTCCGTTATTTCCACCGCCAAGCACGTTCAGCGTGCCCTGGACATCTGGGCCGCCGCCTGGCGAAGTCAATTCGATGGCCCCGCCAGAGCCGCCTCCGCCATAGCCCGAGCATTGCCCCTTGGTCCCTTCGCCGCCACTTGCGTCGATCATGCCGGTTACGACGAGGGTGATCTTGGCCACGATTTGTACTGCGCCGCCGCCGCCACCGCCGCCGCCACCGACGTCGTCACCGGCGCCTAGCTTGCCAGCGGGGTCGTCCTTCTCGACCGATGAGCCGCCGCCCCCTGAGCCACCGATCAGTGGCGGCAAGCTGTTATACGATTTGCCTCCCTGTCCCGGTGTTCCCCCCGGCGTTGCGCTCCCGCTGGCTCCCGACTTGACATGTCCAGCGAACCCCCCGTTGGCATAATTTTGGGCGTCGCCGCTGATGATGCCGCCTTGAGCGCCGCCGGGGCCTTGCCCATGCCCACCATCTTCGGTGCCGCTGCCCGGCAGAGGACCGCCGGCTACACCGCCGTCAAAGCCTCCTGGGCCTCCCACGCCGGGAGGCGTTGGTGTCGCCGAGCAACCTCCCGAGTGGGGTATGGCGTCGCCGCCTGAGGCGTCGAGTGTTCCGGCGATGAGGACCTTGCCACTGCTCTCGATGATCAGCGGCTGGCTCCCGGAGGCAACCAACGTGGCGTTGGCTTGGATGGCGAAGTCAGCGACGAAGAACACCTTTCCGTCGAAGCCTGGCCAGAGGATGTTGTCGATCTTGCCGGTGTCGGTGTTGATGGTGTGCTGGCCGGGCCCGAGATCGATCGGTGGGGTCGCCACGTCGATGGTGATGGTCCCGAGCTCGCTGTTTTCGACGCCGTCGTTGGCATAGAAGGTAAAGGCGTCGATACCGAAAGCAGTGGGCGTGTAGGTGACCTGGGCGGTCGTTGGACTGAGCTTCACGAACTTCGATAGCGTCCCGTTGTTTGGCGGTTGATGGGGTGAGAAGCTCAAATCGGTCGAGTCGACATCCGAACCGCTCAAGGTGATCTTCAGCTCGCCGTTTGCCATCAGCATCTGATCGACGACGACCGGCTTGTCGTTGACGCCGTTGATGGTCAGCTCGAGTTTGCCGTTGCTCTTGGCCCCGTTGTTTTCCGCCTCGTACTCGATGTCGATGACGGCCGCTTCGTTTGGCGCTAGCGCGTCAAAAGCGCCTCTGGGGTCGAACCCGATCTTGTTGTCGGTGATCTCGAGCCCGCCCATGGCGTCCGTCCAGGCGTCGGTCAGGGTCAGGTTGCCGCCCATGTCGTTGGCCAGCACGTCAACCGTGATTTGGGTGTCCTCATCGGTAGTTTCCGCGTCATTCTCCACAATCGGCGCCGGCCCAACTTCGCCGCCCCCGGTGCCGCCGCCCTCGCCAGCAACCCCCGTCGAGCCTGCTGAACCGGTCGAGCCGCCCGCGTCGCTGGTGGTGGTGGCTGTGGTGCCCGTCCCACCCTCTGGATCTGCGGGAGCATTTGCCAATGAGCAGCCAATCGCCAACACGAAGGAGAGACTCACCAATCCGAGAATTTCACGCATATCGTCAGGATAACGCAACAAGGCTGTGATTCCATCGAGATCGGTCAGCGCGATCAGCTGGAAGTAGACGACCCTTTTTCTGCTCCTCTTACGCTTGATTGAACAGCCCCCCAAACCACGCATTGCGTAGGGGTCGGCGGGCAGCTGCCGCAGGAGGAAGCCTTGCCACCGGACCATCACAAGCTCAAGTCTCTCACTCATATGCTGGCCGAGCTGAGCACTCCCGGGTCCCTCCAACCAGAGCGCTACCACAAGCTCAAATCGCTCTTTCAGACAGCTGTGGAGCTGCGCCGGTCCGCACGAAGCCGCTTTGTGGAGCAAGCGTGCGAGGGCGATCAGCAGCTGCGTGCCCAGCTGCAGCGTCTACTCGTCGCCGATGAGCAAATGGGGGCCTTTCTCGAGAGCCCAGCGCTGCTCGTGGCTCGACGCACCACGGAACACGGAATGCTGCCCCGCCGTTCGACCTCGACCCCTCCGCTGCCACCTAGCTGACCTGACCCACCCTCCTTCAAGCGATCACGACGCGGACTCGGGTTAGCGCAGACCTGCCTTGCAGCGATGGGTGCCGCCCTGTCCTTTCGCCGTCGCGCGACCAGCGGACCAGACTACCGGTACACTGCTCCATACCTCGTGCATCAGCGTGCAATAGTCGCGGCCGAAGGTGCTCAGATCCCAGCTCAAATGCTGGCCGAGATCGCTCGCTGCGTAGAGTCGCTCGCCGCTCACCTTCAAGTAGGCGACGCTCCCGTGGAGCCGTTCGCTGGCCAATCGGGTCCCGTCGCCGAGGTTCCAGAGGCCCACGAGCCCGTTGGCATAGCCGACGGCAATGGTGCCGGCCGGTCCCCCTACGATTCGTGTCGGAGCGGCAGCGGGCACGGCCTCGAAGGATAGCTGGGTGGCCACGGAGCTGGCGCTCGGGCGATGCAGCTCGATGCTGCCGTCACGGTATCCAAGAGCCAGGGCGTCGTGGCCTGCTCGCGCAATGGCCGTGACGCCTTCACTAGCTCGCAGCGTCTGGAGCAAGCTGCTGTTTCGGTCGAACGCCGAAATACCGCTGCCGGCAGCAACCAGCACAGCGCCTTCGGCGAAGAGCGACTCGCGCTTCGCAGGTAGCCAAGCCACCGCTGTTGGGCGGCCTTTGACAGCGAGGCGGAGCGGCTGGGCTTGGTCTTGGCGCAGCAATTGGACGCTGGTCTCGCTGAGCGCCACGCAGCCGTCCTCAAAAGCGCGTACCGCAACTTGTCTTTGAATTGGGTGGCTGAGCAGCTGGCGGTCGGCAGCAATGTCCCAAAGCTCGACACCCTCATCGGTCTGCACGCAGATCTGATTCGAGCTCCCAGCGTTCTTGCTGGGTAGCTGCTCGGCAAAGCGCGACCCTGTCAGGAGCAACCGAGCCCAATGACTGTCTGACCGAGGCGCTTGTCCCTTTCCTTCCAGGAAGGTCCAGCCGCGATGGGAAAGTAAGCGCATCGGCTTCGAGAGCAGCACAGCCGCGTGCCACAGGGGGCGTCCGGTCTTTCCGTCCCAGAGTCGTAGGGTTGCATCATCGCTGCCCGTTGCCACACGGGTACCGTCAGCGCCAAAAGCGATCTTGTTGACCTCGGCGCTGTGGCCGCGAAGCGCGATCCGTGAGCCGTCGCCCAACGACCACAGCGTCGCGTTTCCATCTGAGCCGGCGATGGCCAAGCGGTCAGGGTCGGATGGGTCGAAAGCCACATCCAACAAGCGCGACGGATGGCGACCTGCGATGGTCGGTCCCTCTGCGGTTTGGCCGAGCAGCTTCCATAAGCGCACCTGCTTGTCCACGCCGCCGCTGACGAGCCGCGTGCCGTCCCCCGAGAGATGTACAGTGAACATGCGCTTGCCCGTCTCGAGCTGCGCGCGCTGCCGCCCCCCGAGGTCCCAGAGTCTCACCGAGCCGTCGAAGCTGCCGCTGGCGATGAGCTTCTCGCCAAATGACACGTCACTGACCACGCCTTTGTGTCCACTGAGCACGCGCCGCTGGGTAGCGCTGGCAACATCCCAAATGCGGACCGTCTTGTCGTAGCTGCAACTGGCGAGCGCCTTGCTGTCCGGGCTGAAGGCAACATCGACGACCCGGCCGCGGTGGGCGCTCAGGTAGCTGAGCTCGACGCCGCTGCCGAGATTCCACAGCCGCACGCTCTTGTCGTCAGATGCCGAAGCGAGCCATTTTCCGTCCGGGCTGATCGCCAAGCCTCCGATTCGGCCCGTGTGGCCCTCGAGCACCCGCTGGACCTTCCCTGTCTTGCTGTCCCACAAGCGGATTGTCTTGTCGGCCGACGACGACGCCAGCGTTGTGCCATCAGGGGAAAACGCCACCCCGTATACCCCGTCGCTGTGCGCCCCAGTGCTTGGTTTCGATCGCGCGACGGTGTCGACGCTCCAGAGCCGTAGCTCGTAGTCGAACGCCCCAGAAGCGACCAGCCGACCATCGGGGCTGAACGCTACCCCCCACGCCAGCTCGGTGTGTGCGGCGAGCGCGCTGACCATCTGTCCGGTTTCGAGGTTCCACAAACGCATGCCCCCATCGGTGTCGACGCTGATCAACTTCGCGCCATCCTTCGACATGCCGAGATCGGTGACGCTGGCGCGATGGCCTCGCAAAACGCGAACGTTGCGTCCCGTTTGGGCATCCCAAAGGCGTACCGTGGTGTCGCTGCCCCCGGTGGCCAGCTGTGTGCCGTCGCTGCTGTAGCGTACAGAACGAACGGGGTTTCCATGGCCGCTCAGCTCGTGCAGCAGCGCGCCGTTGTCGGCGCTCCAAATGCGAACGGTACCGTCCATGCTCGCGGAGGCGAGTGCGAGCGACTTGGGGCTGAAGGCGAGCCCCAGAATCCCGTCGCCATGCCCTGAAAGTACCCAGCGTCGCTTGCCGTCGCTGGCGCCGTATATGCGCACGGTTTTGTCCGTGCCTGCCGCAGCGATGAGCTGATTGTCCGAGCTGAAGGATACGGCGTAGACCGCCGAGCCATGGTCGATGACGAGTTGCGCCTCACCGTCCTGGTCGAGATCCCATACGCGCACCTGCCCATCCCAACTCCCCGAGGCGAGACGACGGCCGCTGCGGTCATAGGCTACCGCGAATACTTGGTCGTGATGACCTCGTAGGATTCGGGTGGCCTTGGTAGCGACATCGACCAAATGAACGGTGCTGTCACCGCTCGCCGCAGCAACCGTCTTGCCGTCAGGCGCGAACGCGACCCCGTAGACATATGATCCGAGCCTTCGCCGCCACCGGAGGGGTTGGTCGCGCAGTTGCCACCATAGGGCGCGCGCCAATTGGGAGTCCTCGATCTCCAAGGCCATTCTGAGCTTGGCGCGTCCTTCGAGTGGTCGGGTTTGACCGAGTGCTGCGCGCGCACTTTCTCGCAGCGCGTCGGCCCGCCGCTCGTCGGCTGTGGCGCGTTGCTGCTCAGCCTCGAGACGCCGGTGCTCGGCTTGCTGGCGCTGGTGGTCCGCCTCTCTTTTTTGCAGAGCCAACACAATCACCATGCAAGCCAGACCCGCAACCACCGCGAGCAGCGCGAGCCGTTTGCGCCGCACACGCCGTGCCTCAGCGCTACTGGCTGCCTGCAGAAATTGCCGCACGACTTGCGGCACATGGTGGGCGCTGCGCTCCATTCGGCGAAGTGCATCGCTCAAAGCGCCCCCCTGCCAGAGCTCATCGCCGCGCTCGCCGCGCTTGCTCCACAGCTCGGCGGCTTGGCCAACCTCGGCGAGGAACACGAGCTGCTCCTCACTCTCGTCAACCCATAGCGCGAGCGTGCCCCAGCTGCTGATGAGCGACTCGTGGGCCAGCTCGAGCCTCGTACCTGAAGCCACTTCACCCCTGCTCTTGGCGCTGCTGACCAAACGCGCTTTGCGCAAGCGGTCGAGCACGCGCATGGCTTCGGAGCCGAGTCCCTCCAAGGCGTCATGCTTGGCGACGACCTTGCGGGTCTTGTCCGCGGTCACCAATCGCAACAGAAGCTCGCGCGCCAAACGTAGCTCGTCTGGCGAGAGCGACTCGAGCACGCCATCGGCGTGTTTGGCAAGCGCCCCCTCCACGCCGCCAATGGCCTCATAACTCTCTCGCGTCAGGACGCCGTCGTGCTTGTCCGCCTGCTCCCAGAGCATCTGTGCGGTGAATTGAAGCAGCGGCAAGCCAGCCGGCGCGTCACTGACTGCTTCGACCATCTCCTGGGCAAGCTCTCGATCCTCGAAACGATGGCCCAACGCCTTGAGCGGGAGCTCGAGCACATCCGCGAGCTTGTTTGTTTCGATGCACTGTATCAGCGTGCTCTGTCCGAGCGCTTCGCGCGCTTCGGGGCCAGCCGCAATACGTCCGAGAAAATCGTCGCGAGCGACGAAGACGACCCGCACCGGGTCGAGTGGATCGTCGGCGGCGGTGCAGATTGCCTCCATGAAACGCCGGCGGATGCGCGCATCGTCAACCAGTGTGTACAGCTCCTCCAGTTGATCGACGAACAACAGGACCCGCGCCTGCTGGGCCTCCGCGATGGCGCGAAGCTCGAGCGAGAGCGCCCGGGGCGTCGCCAACAACCGCCCTGCCAAGCCCTCCTCGTCTTCTTCGTCGACGGTGATGTGGTCGTCCAGCGTGTCCAGCTCCGAGCTGGTGCTGTCCGCGTTGCTGACGCTGTCGCCGCTCTTGTCGCGTCGCGTCAAGCTCTCACGGCGCAGCAGACGGCCCGCCAGCGACTCGAAAGGACGGCTACCGGGTCGCAGCTGCAACACGATCCAGTCGGCTTGCTCGCGCAGCCGCGGGACCACGCCCGCTTGCACAAAAGAGCTCTTGCCTGCACCGCTCGGGCCCATGATGGGCAAAACCGGCTGGACGCGCATCCGCTCGAGAAAAGCAGCAACCTCGTGATCGCGGCCGAAGAACAGGTCCGCGTGCCGCTCCGCAAAAGACATCAGGCCTCGAAACGGACTTTGATCGGCTTGCAGACTCTTGCGCCGACGCCCCAGTAGCGCGCGTAGCTGGTCGGCCGCTTCGCTGGCGTCCGGCCTCCGTTTCACCGATTTGTCGAGGCAGCGCGCCACCAACTCAGCCAGCGCAGCGGGCACTTCTGCATGGGCGCTGAGGTCAGGAGCTGGTTCCTCGCTGCACACCTGCTCTCGTCTACGTGACAGCTCTCCCAGCAGACGCGCACCGCGGCGTACGGCCGTGCTGCCTGATTGCGCGCTCCGCACGTCGGTCCGAAGCGATCCGAATGGATGGCGATTTGCACAAAGCTCGAAGAGCATCACACCGAGGGCCCAAATGTCGGTCGCCCCCGTGCATGGCTGACTGAGCCACTGTTCGGGCGCCATGTAGTTGGGCGTCCCCATGGTCCACACGTTGTCGCTACCCAAGGGCTCACGCCACGACTCCGGCGCCGCTTCGATGGCGGATTCGTCAGCAACATCGTCCGCAATCGGCCTGGCCGTCACGGTCAGTGCCAACCCGAAGTCGACGACCCGGATGCGGCCGTCGCGAGGAATGAACACGTTGCCCGGTTTCAGATCTCGATGTAGCACGCCATTGGCATGTGCTTCTTGGAGCGCCTCGGCGATAGCGAGACCCGTGCGCAAGGTCTCGGGCAAGCTCGGCCGGCGCTCGGCAATGCGCTGTGCGAGATCCTGCCCCTCGAGATACTCCAGGGCCACGTACGGCATGCCCTCGAACTCACCCACAGCATGAATGGCGACGATGTTGGGGTGGTTGAACTTGGCGGTGACCCGTGCCTCCGCCAAGAAGCGTTTTCTCGCTTCGTCCGAGGTCAGCGAGGTCGACGCGACCATCTTCAGCGCCACCTTCCGGCCGAGCTTGGTGTCTCGTGCCAAGTAGACCGCGCCCATGCCGCCGCGGCCGAGCAGCCGCATGACCTTGAAGTGATCGATCATGGTGCCCGCCTCCGGGCCCTGATCGGTGCCTAGCGCGGGCTTGAAGCGCGCTCCGACCAACGTGCTCGGTGGCGGCGGCGGATTCTCGAGGAAGGCGCTGTCCGATTCTTCATCCGCAGTCAGCAAGGCCTCGAGCTGAAGCGCCAGGCTTGGCTCATTGGTACGCAGCTCGTCGAGCAAGCCCGAACGGGTCGCATCGCTGCTTTCCACCGCCTGCTCGAACAGCTCCTTGAGCCGCTGCCAGCGATTGCCGTTCATGGTCCTACACCCGTCTAGGCGCTGCGCTCATGCGACCAGCTCGCTGTGCAGCCATGCTTTGGCCATGCGCCATTCACGTTTGACGGTTGCAGCCGAAACGCCGAGCACCTCGGCGGTTTCTTCGATGTTGAGGCCACCAAAGAAGCGAAGCTCGACCACCTTGGCTTGCCGTTCGTCCAGCTTTTCGAGGCGCTTCATGGCCTCGTCGAGGGCGAGCACGTCCACATTGATGGGCTCCGACCAACCACATGCGTCGTCGAGCGTGACTTTCTTGTTGCCGCCCCGCTTCGCAGCCCGATGTGCGCGCGCATGATCGATGAGGATGAGCCGCATGACCCGCGCTGCCACACCAAGAAAGTGAGCCTTGTTTTGCCACTCGATCTTGTTCTGGTTGACGAGTCGAAAGAAGGCTTCGTGCACCAGGGCAGTGGGCTGCAGCGTGTGGTTGGCCCGCTCACGCGCCAAGTAACTTGCCGCTCGGCGGCGGAGCGCGTCGTAGACGAGGGGCATCAACTGCTCGAGCGCGGCCTGGTCGCCGTTTCGCCAATCGACGAGCAAACGCGTGAC
>CAZRGL010000415.1:0-10384 GCA_964599485.1 uncultured Polyangiaceae bacterium | reverse complement strand
ACGACTGGTTTGGGGGTGATGCGGGCCGGCCGATAAGGAACGCTCTTGGGGATGGCCTGGAAGGTGTTGCGATAAGCGATGCGGACATCGTCGGTCTGGCCGAACACCGGCTGGATGATCTCGTGGCTGACCTGCACGAGCACCAGCTCTTCTTTGAAGACGGGGTGGGGAAGTGATTGTCCTTCGAAGTCCTCGATGGTGACCTCGGAGCCGGCGCGGAAGGCCGGGTACTCGCTGCGACCTTCGACCGTGAGGTATTGAACGCCGCATTCTTGCGAGCGAACCTCGGCGATGTGACTGGCTTGCTTCGGATCCTCGAGGTGCGCGCCGAACTCGTTGAGCTGCGTGTGCTTGAGGCCACGGTCGAAGGCTGCGTCAGCAGCAATCTCACCCAGCTGAGGCCGCCGCCAGTTGTAGTCGCGCGTGCGAACGTTACGGGTGACGTACTTGCGGGCTACTTCGAGCTGATAGACGTGCGTTTCTTCGCCGCGCGACTGGTACCAGACCTTGTCATCCGTGGCGCGCAAGCAGCTGGCGTTGTTGTCGCTGAAGACCATGACGTCGCGGCCGTCAGAGTGCTCGAAGTAGAAATAAATGCCGACGTGCTCCGCCAGCCGGCAGATGAAGCTCAGATCACTTTCGCCGTACTGGACGATGAACTCGCGCGTTGGATAGGTCCTCTGCAGACGCAGCTCGACATCGAGACCTGCGCCCCCGGCCTGCCCGACTTTGAGCCCGTACAGCTCGAGCTTCTTTTGGATGATGTCGGGCACCGTGAGGTTCTGGAACACGTCGGTGGTCGAGCTCAAACCGCTGGCCCAAGCCCGGGGTACCAGCTCCAGGATGTATTCCTGCGCCCAGGCGCCGCGCGCCAGCCGATCGCGCACGCTGGCGATCATGCCGTGGACGCGGCGTTCCTCGATGACGTTGCCCTTGCCGTCATGCCGATCGAACACCAGGCAAGCCGGCGCTTCGAGGAGCTTCTCGTCGGAGACATTCTGCGAATCGGTGCTGGCCAGATGCACCTCGAAATGAAACAGCTCGCTGATGGCCTCTTGTCCGAAGACCTCGCGCAGCTGGTGTCTGTCCTCTTTGGCAACCTCGGGCAGGGCCTCCGATTCCATCCTGACGAGCATGTAGTCTTCCATCGTTTTGTTCCCGCTGTGGCCGCTTCAAGGAGCGACGATCACCAGTGTTTGTGAGGGTGATACCTGCATGCCGATGATGTTGGCGTTGGTCCCGTTCTGCCCTGTTACCGAGGTGTGGTAGACGACCTTCTTACCCTGAGCGAAAACCTTCGAGCTGTAGGTCTTGAAGGTGACGGGGCCCTTGACGGTGCTCGACTTGACGCCGGTCATCGAGCCGCCTTCGTCGAGTGAGGTCGAGGGGATCTGCGAAGCTTCCGTCACCAGCTCTTTGTTCTCGGCGAGCACCTTGGTGGCGACGCTGACCGAGCTGGCGACTTGGCCTTGGTTTGGATAGGGCACCGGCACGGCCAGCGGCGGCGTCTTGCAGACGTCGGGGGCTGCGAATGCGATGCCGCCTTTTTTCGAGGATGCTGGAAACATGTTGTTCAGGCTCCCTTTGGGCGGCGTTCGCCGCATTTTTTCAACCACAGAGGCACAGAGACACAGAGGTTTATTTTTGGCTTGGCTGTCGGCTTGATTCCTCGAACGTTACAAGAAGCCCTGATCCAGTTTTCTGTTCGCGAGTGCGGCGAAGGGGTGTTCTTCGGCTTTGCTACCCCTCTGTGTCTCTGTGCCTCTGTGGTGAAAAAAACTGGCATGCGCTGCTCACTCACTAGGTATTGGGATTGAAGTCCTCGGCGCGGGCGCGCTCTTCGTCGTCGCCGCGCACGTTGGTCAGGTTTGCGCCAGTGATATCGGCGTCTGTTTGGTCGGCGCGATGTAAATCTGCGAGCTCGAGATCCACATCGCGCAGATCGCAGCCGTTCAGCTTGGCGTGGGCGAGTGAAGCGTACTCGAGGCTCGCGCCTTGCAGCATTGCGCCGCTCAGATCGGCTTTGTCGAAGCGGGCTTCGCCGAGCTTTGTTCCCGGCCCGCGCGCCAGCTTCAGGCTGGCTTCGTCGAAGGCTGCATCTCTGAAGTCGGCTTCGCTCAGATTGGCGCCATCGAGCTTGGCGCCTTGCAGATTGGCGAGCGGGGCGACCATGGCTTGCAAGTCAGCACCGCTCAAATCGGCGCCAGCGAAGCTTGCTTGCTTGGCCGTGACATTGGCGAGCTTGGCGCCGCGCAGGTTGGCGTTCTCGAAGCGTGAGTCGCCCAGCTCACAGCCTCGCAGATCGACTCCCTCGGCTTCGACCTCGTCGAGCAAGCATTGCTGCAAGGTGACGCCAGCGAGCGCTACGGCGCGCAGATCTACGTTGGCCAGCTCACAGCGATCGAATACGGCCCCGTCGAGCTTGGCTCCATCGAGCTTGCATCTGGACAGCTCGGCCTTGTGCAAGTGCAGCCCACGTAGATCGGCCCCCTGCAAAACAGCACCTTCGAAGCGAGTGCGAGCGACGATAGCTCCGCTCAGACAGCAATCTCGTAGGTTGGCGCCCTGCAGATCGGCTCGGCTCAGATCGCTTCCGCTGAAGATTGCACCGCTCAGGTTGCAGTCTTTCAGATCGGCTTCACTCAAGTCCAAGCCTTCGAAGCGAGTGCCGCACAGCGAGGCGCCTGCGAGACTTTGCTTGCTCAGCTGCACACCGCTGAGACTCGCTGCGTCCAGACGCGCGCTTTTGAAGCTGGTGGCGTCGATCTGGGCGCAGTCGCAGCGCGCTTGGCTCAAGTCGGCGCCATCGAAGACCGCTCCGCCCAGACAGGCACCTTGCAGATCGGCTCTCTTCAAGCTGGCCTGGGTCAAGTCGGCGTGTTCGAGCTTGGCTTGCTGCAAGCTCGCTCCTTCTAGCGAAGCGGCGTGCAAACGTGCGTCGGTGGCTGACACGTGATTGAGCATGGCGCCGCTGAGCGACGCGGCCTGCAAATCGGCGCCGTCGAGGCAGAGTCCGCTCAAGTCGAGCCCTTCGAGAAGTGCGCCCCGCAGCAGCGCACCAGCCGCGGTCGCTGGCGGACCGTGGGGTCGAAAGTCAAAGGCGATGAGCGTCGCGCCCGACAAATCGGTGGCGGCCAGGCTCGTTCCCACGGTGGAGCTATCGCTGAGATCCACGCCCACCAGTGAGCTTCCCTCGAGGTTGGCGTGGTCGAGCGTGCAGCCTGACAATAGCGCGCCATCGAGCGTGGCGCCGCGTAAGTCCGCGCCGCTGAGATCGACATCGACGAGCTGGGCACCGAGCAGAGAGCAGCCTCGCAATTTGCTGTTGCGGAGCGAGCAGCCTTCGAGACGCGCCGCTGCAAAAGAAATCTGCTCGAGCGCTATCTCATCGAGCGTCACCGAGCTGATGATGGTGTTTTCCAGCGAGCCGTGGGCGGCCAGATGATCGGTCAAGGCGCGGTGGGTAGTGATCACGTCGCGGCCTCTTGTTTCGGCTGGAGTCGGGTCTTGGCGATGAGCGCGTCATCCGTGCGGGCACCAGTTAGATTGGCGCCGTGGGTCTCGACCGCGAACAGGTTGGCCTCGGACAGATCGGCTTGCTCGAGGTTGGCGTCTTCGAGTGAGGCCGCCATCAGATCAGACTTGGCCAGAGATGCTTGGCGCAAGTCGGCGCCGGCGAAGCGCGCTTGTTTGAGCACGGCCCGGGAGAAGCTTGCGCCATTGAGCAGCGCCTTGGAGAAACTGACTGCGCACAGCTGCGCGTAATCGAAGCGCGCCGACTCGAGCGTTGCCCCCTCCCATACCGAATCGCTGGCGTTGGCCATGGCGAAGTCGGCATCGGTGAAGCATGCACCATCGGCTCGCGCTTCGATCAACTGAGCGCTGTTGAACGAGGGCGACTTGCCAAAAGCATCGAGCAGACAGAGCCGCGGCAGGATGGCTCGGTCGAAGCAGGTGTTGTCGAGCTCGGCGCCGCTCAGATCGGCGTCGCTCAGCTCAGCCTCATCAAAGCGCGCAGCCGTCAGACGGGCTGCCTCGAGCAAGACGCCGTGGCCCTGAGCGCCGCGGAAGCTCGCTTCGCGACCGTCAACGCGCATCATGCTGGCGCGGCTGAGCTGAGCGCCGTCGAAGCTGGCTGCCTTCAGCTTGGCATCGCTCAAGTCAGCTAGCTCCAAGCAGGCGCGGGCGAAGCTAGCTGCGCTGGCGTCGGCTTGGCTCAGCAGAGCGCCGCTCAGATCGGCGCCGTCGAAGCGGCAGCCCTGCAGCTTGGCCTGTTGCAAATTGGTACCTGCCAGTCTTTGGCCCGACAGATCGAGGCCCGACAGATCGGCGCCCTGCAAATCCAAGCCCTCGAGTGGCTCGCCGGCGGCCAGCCGAGCCTCGACAGTTTGTCGAGGTGTGGTCGCCGTATCAGGAGGAGCCAATCGCGCCGCTATCGCCGAGACTGCCGCGCTGGATACACCGACCGGACCTATCCCTGCCTCGGCGAGCTTGGCCTCGGCGGCTGCTCTCTTGTCACGTAGGCGGCTCGAGCCTGAATCGTCGGCATTGTCGTCATCGTTGGCGGGCTTGCTCGATGCCAGTGAGCTCTCATCGACCATCTCGAGCTCGAGCATGCAAGCTTGCAACCGCTCGCGCGCTTCTTCGACGCCCAGCTGCGGTCCCTCGAGCTCTTCACTGAGCACGAACAGGGTGGCGACATCGGTGGCGGTTCGATCGCGCACTTCCAGCAGACCCCGCCAGAGCAACGTCAAGCGCATCGTGTCGCTGTCGAAGGCGACGGTGTCGAGCTGCATGTTCAGCTCTTCGAAGGCGCCACCGGTAGAGCGACTGCGCTGTGCGAAGACCCGCGCGCGCACGCCGGGAAGACTGCCGGCGAGGCTCGCTCCATCTGCTAGCACGCCACTGATCTCGAAGGGCTCGTCGCCACGGAGATAGGGCAAGCGCTGCTCGGCAGGCGCGGCCTGCAGCAGCTGGTAGTCGAAGTCGTCGGGATAGTAGGGCCAGCGCTCTGCGACCCAGCGCTCACCGTAGCTGTCCGGATCGAGGGCGCCGAGCCGCCAGCTCAGGGGCATGGGGCCAAAGCAGGCCGGCGCCAGCAGTTGCTCGTCGCTGGTCGTCTCGTCGGCGGCCATCACCAAGTTGGGCAGTGCTACCGGCTCGTCGGACAGCTCGACGCCGTGGCCCACACCCACCGGATTGGCGGCGTGATCGGCTCCGCCGTAGGCGCGTTCGTAACAAAGGGCCATCTGCTCGAAAGCTGCTGGCTCCACTTTTTCCACCGGTGTGTTCGGCACCCAGGAGCGGTCGCCATACACCATCAGGCGCCGATCGAAGCAGGGATCGTCGCCGAAGCGGAAGACCACGCCCATGGACGTTGCATCTGCTGCGGGCGGCTGGGCGGTGCCCACCAGCGTCACATCGGCTTGGGGTTTGAAGCAGACCAAGTCGGTGCTGTAACGCAAGCTCTTGGCGGGATCGTCGTCGAGGTGCAGGTCGCCACAAATCAGCTCGGCCGGCTCGCAAGCCGTAGGCGCTGCGTCCGGCTGCAGCGTGAAGCAGGCTTTGACCACGACGGTCAGCGATGGTTGCGGGGGGCGCACCTGCCACGGCAGACAAGCGGCCGACATCGTCTGGGTGGGGTTGACGATGGGGATGCCGTCGCCGCGTCGCTCGGGGATGAGCATTTTGGCTGACGAGGCCGCCAGGCGCCGCCGCGGAGCGAGCAGCTTCTGCTCGTTCAAGAAGGCCAACAGGGCCTGCCGCTCGATGGGCTTGGTGGCGTCGTACAGCCCGGGGCGTTGTACCTGCGATCCGGCCTCGGCAGCCCATGGAGCGCCAGCGAGATCGGGAGCTGCTTGCCCCTCTGGCTGCGCTTGTCCCTCGGGCGCCAGCGCGAAGGGGGCTTGTGCTCGCAGTTCTTGAAGTTGCTTCGGATCGATCGCGGCGGTGAAATTGGGGTCGTGTTGTTGCGCGGGATCCTCGGCAAAGACCGCCTGAGAGCCGATCTTCTGCTCCCAAGGTTGCACTTCGATGGGCGCCGCCGCCACGTGTGGTTTTGCAGGTTGCCAAGGTTGGCCCGCAGCAGCCGAAGCGCGGCGCAACACGCTCGCGTCGATGGTCCTGGTGGCCCCGGCTTCGGCGTGCGGCGGCTCGGCAGGATCGATGGGCGGGGGCGGCTCGGCCGCAGCCTGCATGCCCGTCGATGTTGCAGCGCCGGCGCGCAGCCAAGGTAGCGCTTCTTCGACTTGTGGATCGGCCTGGACCGAGGCAGTTTCGGTTCCCGGCTCGACGGGTGTTGACTCGATAGGGGTTGGCTCGACCGGTGTTGGCTCGGCGGCCGCGGGCGGGTCGTCAGCTGGCTCAGCTTCGCCGCTGCGCTGCCAAGGGAGCATTGCTTCGCGGACGACTTCAGAGCTCGCGGCAGCGGTCTGCCCTGCTTGATCGTGGACAATCGACTCGTCCGCCGGTGGAGGAGCAGCGACAGGCTGCGCGGCGCTGGGCGCTCCGGCTCGCTCCCAGGGCATGGCCGTGCCCTCGGCGGCGAGCATGCTCGGATCGAAGCCAGCTGTCTCGCCGCCGACATCGTGCGCCGCTTCAGAATCTGGTTTTGCTGGGCTCGAAGCAGGAGCGCTCGCAGGTGGCTGCGCGGCCTGCGAATGCGCGGCGCTCGCCGGTCCAGAACGTTCCCAGGGCATGGCCGCGCCCTCGGCGGCGAGCATGCTCGGATCGAAACCAGCTGTCTCGCCACCGACATCGTTCGCCGCTTCAGAATCTGGTCTTGCTGGGCTCGAAGCGGGAGCGCTCACAGGTGGCTGAGCGGCCTGGGGCTGCGCGGCGCTGGACGGTCCCGGCTGCGCGGCGCTGGGCGGTCCTGAGCGCTCCCACGGCAGCCCCCCAGCATCCGCGCTCAACATGCTCTGATCGAAAGTGTGGGTTTCGCCACCAGCGTCAGACTGAGCCTGGGCAGTCGACGGCGGGCTCGCGGGCTGTCTCGCTGACGGTGGCGGAGGCGAGGCGAGCATATGCCATGCTGCCTCGCGGCCGGGAGGCGAGAGCGCAACCGCTGCCCACATGCTCGCTCGCGCGGCCTGCTCCGAGGCTACGGGCAAGCTGCCGCGAAAGACTAGGCTGCAATGCCCACGGTCCACATCGATGAGCAAGCCATCGGCCGACAGTTGCAGTGCCGAGCCAGCGGTGGCTGGCTGTCCGGGCGCCGCGATGCGCGCCGTTGCTCGCAAGCCAGGTAGGCTCATCTGCAACTGGTGACGCGGAGCACTAGCCATGGCCAAGACGAGCCATTCGTCGCCATGCAAGAAGGCCAGCTGTTGATCGGGCGGGGCGGCTTGAAAAAAGTCCCAGTCGAAGGCCTCGTCGAGCTCGGCGAAGGGCTGGCTCAGCTGTGCGCGCTGGCCGGCGCCAATGCGCCGAGCGCGCGCTGGCCAGTAGCTCGAGACAGGCCCAAATGCGGCGGCGCCGGCGCGGGGATCAGCGGTTTTGTCGATGAGTCGATGGTGACCGCGGCCCAGCATCAATCGGTAGACGGCGGCGCGGCCAACAGCCACCACCACGTCGGCTCGGGGGCGATAGGCAAGCAAGTCGCCCGGGCGCAAGAGCCGCTGGTGTGGATCGGCTGGATCATGCTGGTCGGCCGCCAGCAACGGCTCAGGCTCGATTAGCGGCATCATGCCACTGCGCTGCAGCTGGAACGTCGCCTTGGCGACCAGCGAAACGTACAACTGACCGCGACGGCGAAAAAGCAAGCTGCCCGCAGTCACGCGCCCCAAAGTGACGACCTGCAATGGGCCGCTGGCCCCATCGGTCATACGGGCTTCATACCAAATCCGTGTGTTGGCAGGGGGATGGGTCTACGCGCCGCGTCGGCAGCTGTTCCGCCGCGCCGTGAGAGGGGCCGGGCGTATGATGCGAGGTGACGATTGTGCCATCCCGCGTTGAAATCACGTTTTCCGTAATTTCAGCTGGGGATGACCCCCACCCATGTCGCCTCGAAGTCTCGGATTTGGTGACTTCAGTGGGGGATGACTGGTGGTGTTAACGAAGGGTGCGTTGGCGGCACACCATGGCCAGAGGGACATCATGGGGCGAGAAATGTGGGGAGCGTGCGCGGCGGGTGGCCGTCAAAGGGCTACATGGCGACATGCTTGTGTCGTTGGGCTCGCCTGCATTGTTGGTGCATGTCTGGCCGCGGTCGACGAAGACGCGTGCTCGGACCACAGCTGCGAGAGCTCGCTTCCGGTGAGCTGCCGCGATGTCGCCCCCGCCCACGCGCAGTCCGACATCGTCGAAGTGACCATTGGCAAACTGGGCGACGGTAGCTGGGAACAGCCAGCAGATTGCGCTTGGAAGTGCGAGCCGGACTACTTCAACGATGGCGATGCGTGCATCAACGAGCGCTCCGAGCCCTGCAAGGACGTCGCGCCCGAGCATGCTGTCTCGCAGCCAGCTGAAGTGACGACCACTTACTCCGACGCTGATGGCTGGAGCGAGCCAGACGCTTGCCTCTACGTCTGCGAGCCTGACTTCGCCCTCGAAGACGCAATGTGCATCCACGAGAAGCTTGTCGACTGCGTGGACGCAACACCCCCAAACGCCACCTCGATGCCGATCGAGGTTTCCATTTTGTACTCGGACGCGGGCGGCTGGAGCGAGCCCGACGAATGCCCCTTTTCTTGCAATGAGGGGTTCTGTGAGCAGTCTGGCCAGTGCGTCGAGCCGATTGAGGTCATTTCTTTTTCTACCGGCAACGGCGCGTCTTGGTTTGGTGGTGACAATCGACCGAAATTCGGTCCTCGAAATCTGGGTGGCGGGCAGTCTGTCACCCTCAGCAAGACGTTCGAGCTGAGCAAGTTTGGGTTCCACTACCAGAGCAGGTTCGATTTCAAGCATGAGCCAAAGCTCAGCGGTCACGAGGTCACCCTCGTGCTGGACGTCCGCAGCTGGACCGGTGTGCCCCTCGCCAGTGCTGAAGTGGTGGTGCCAGCGAGCTTCAACGGCGGATGGGTGTATTGGGACATCGTCAAGACGCTCCAGCCCGGCCAGTATGTGTTCACTTGCTACCTCAAGAACGGTCTGGCGTTGGGTTTGACGTCGGGCATGATGGCCAACAGTCAGGGAGGCTACGCGGACGGGCAGCGCTTTGGAGGCGTCATCTATTCTGGTTCGGAGAGCCTGGCGGACTGGACCAAATGGAACCCGGTCGGAGCGTGGGACTATCACTTCCACATGCAGAGCGCTCCAAAGTGCTGAGGGCACCCCAGGGCATCCCAGGCCAAATACCGGTCTGTCGAGTAGACTGGCTGGGCGTTTCTTGGAGCTCTCAATGGCGTTCATGCAGCTCGGTGACCACAAACTCAGCAAGGCCGATGTAGGCGACTTGCTCGACACCGATCACCCCATGGTGGAGCGATTCCGCTTCGACAAACAACGTGAAGAGTCGGGCCGTAGCCTAGACTTCGCGCTCGTCATCCTGCCTCGGGCGGGCGTGCGTTACTACCAACAGCGCGACAGTCGTGGCCGCCGCGTCGACCCGGTGGCCAGAACGCTCACAGGCCGCGAGCGCATGGGGCAGGGCAATCGGGGTATGTGGGTCGAGCAAGGCGAGGTGATGGCGGCCAATCACTCGTTCTTCCCCAATCAGGAGTTCAACGATCTGGGGATTGGCAGTGCGCTCTATGTCTCGATGGAGCGGTTGTACCGACAGCTGGGCGTCAACCGAGTGAACCTGCTTGCAGTGGACGTGGGTGTCTACGTGTGGGCGCGGCAAGCGTTTGCGTTCGAGGCGCCTGATCTCGCCGCAGATCTTGCAGGCCGCCTCGAGCGGTTCCTTTTTGGCCATCGGTTGCCGTGCGCCGTGGATGAACCATCGCTGCGCGAGTCCTGGGATCTGGCCAACTACGACGCTGACGGCCACCTCGTCGATGGCGATCTGGCGGGCAAGGCCTTCATGCTGGCGTGTGTCTCCGGTTGGTATGGCGGCAAATACCTCGCTGATCCGGTTCACACGGCCGTGGCGGAGCAGTCCCGGCGGGAGACCTTCGCCCGCTTGCCCGACAAGATCGAGGCCGCCTCGCCCGATCTGCGCGTTCGTTGAGGCGAGCCATCGCATGGTTTTGTTCCCAAAAGGGGCACGAAAAAGGGCGATGGGTGACCCATCGAGTCTCTGTGTGCCCCTTTTGGGAACAAGAATGGGGGATGGGTTGTGGTCAGTTGAGCCAGCGACTGATGGAGTCGAGCAGTGACTTCATCTCCTTGCCGTCCTGAGGAAGCTGGTCGGGTGGCAGATCGAGATGGTCGAGGGGGATCTCTGGAACGTATTGGCCGAGCACCGTTTGGGTCAGCTCGGTACAGAACTGCGGAATTCTTC
>CAZRGL010000414.1:0-10384 GCA_964599485.1 uncultured Polyangiaceae bacterium | reverse complement strand
CGAGCTCCGTGAGCTGTTGGGCCTGGACGAGGACCATCATGTCTATGCCAGCGTGACGATGGGCTATCCCAAACACAAGTTCAAGCGCACCATCCGCCGCCGGCTCGCCGAGAGTCGCTATCTCGAGTAGCAAGCGCACCATTCGCTGCCAGCTCGCCGAGAGGCGCTATGCCAGTTTCCGGCCCCAAAGACCTGCCTCAGCGAAGCGCCCAACGATCAGCAATCAGGAGCGGCGCGGTTCGAGCAAGGCCTCGGCGCGCTCGAGATCGGCGTGGTCGTCGATTTCGGCCCAGATTGAGCCGGACGTGTCACATCCGCCCAGCGTCCAGCCATGTTGCTCGATCATGTGGTGGTAGGCGTCTTCGTAGTACGCGTCGTGTTGCTTCTGGTCGTGGACGAGCAGCTCGATGGTGTTGAAGAGCAGCTCGGCGTCGCCAGCGGCTATCTTCTCCACGCCGATCGACTCACCAGCCGCCTCATCCAACGAAATCCACTTGCCCAGTGCGAGAACCCGACTGGATGCGTCGAGCTTTGCCTTCATGGCCTCTTCGTCGAGCTGGGCCGACGTGTCGATCAGGGCTGCCGAGGCGCTTGGCTGAGCGAGCAGCCGCTCGAGCAATTCGAACCCCGGCAGCAGCAGGTCACCGTCGAGCTTGACGAAGCCTGCTCCGGCGAGCGCTTCACGAGCGACCAGCACCGAGTGGGCGTTGTTGATGGTCGCGTAGTCGGCGTTGAATACAGCGGTCGTCGAAATACCGCTGTCGCAATCGTCTAGCCAGCGCGCGAGCAAGTCGTGCTTGTAGCCAGTCACCACCACCGCTCGGCTGAGCCCCGCGCGGGCACATCCTTCGAGCAGACGCTGCAACAGCGGGACGGCGGCCACTTCGACGAGCGCTTTGGGCATGTGATCGGTCAGCGGTCGGAGGCGGCTGCCCACGCCAGCGGCGAGGATCAACGCAGTGTCGATGACGCTCATGCTTGCGGCGTTGTCACAAATACAAGCGCGAGTAAACCTTCAGGACTTGATGGCCTGCTCGAGTACCAAGCGGGCGCAGTGGTGGCCTGAGAGCATGGCGCCGACGATTCCGTGACCAGCGCGGGTAGAGGCGCCGCACATGAACATCCGCTCGATGGGCCCCTCGTAGCCCGGGCGACTGTCCAAGAACTGCTCCGGACAGGCGGCCAGGCCGTAGCCCGTGCCGCCGCTGGCGCGCGTGTAGCGGGTGTGGGTGATGGGGGTGGCCGACTCCTGAAAGACGATGTCGTCGCGCGTTCCTGGAAAGAGGGTTTCGACGCGCTCGATGAGCTCGTCCTGCAGCCGTTGCTTGATGGCGAGGTAGGCCTCGTTGCGTTTGTAGCGCCACGGCTCGATGTGCTCGGGCGCGACGCCCCACTTGCGTGGCTCACCGTCGACGATGGTCATCACCTCGAGGTTGGTGACCCCTTCGGGGGCGTGGCCTTTGGTTTCTGGATCCTTGAGGGATGCGCTGGTGATGTAACAACAGCGCGGCTCGATGCGCTCGTTGCGTCGAGCATGAAAATACTGGCCGTCGATGTCGTAGTCGTCGTACTGCCACACGTTGCCGGCGCCGAGACCACGTTCCGCCATGTCGCCGCGCACACCGAGGTAGGTCATGAACAGCGCTGCAGCCATGCGATAGCTCGCGGCACGTTTGCGCCAGCGTTTGGGTACTGATTCAGCAGGGAGTAGCTCGAGCAAGGTGCGCTTCAGATCTGCGGCGGAGATGACACGCGCAGCCCGAACCGTGTGCTGCTGGCCCTTGCGCGGCTCGGTGCGCACGCCCACAGCGCGGCCGGACTCGACGATAATCTGCTCGATGCCGCAGCGCAGATGGATGGTCGAGCCGCATTGCTCGATGCAGCTGGCCAGCTTGTCGCTGATGATCTGGCCGCCTCCTTTTGGATAGTAGGCCCCGTTGAGATAGTGAGCCGCCAGACCTGCGTTCATGATGGCTGACACTTCGCTCGGAGGTAGCCCATAGTCGCCGTTTTGCCCGACCAACACGGCGCGCAGCTTCGGATCCGCCGTGCAGCTGTCGAGGAAGCTCGCCATGGTGTCCGATTGGCTCATGGCGAGCAATCGTCCGCGCGCGGCGATCTCCAGCAAGGTCCGCGCGCTCGGCTCACCGCCGCGGTCCTTTTCGGTGCGCCGCCCGATGAGGCCTACTTCGCGTACCAGCCGCAAATAGCGGTCGATGCCGCGTTTCTCGCTGGGAAACAGGTCGAGCAGCCGCTGGCGATACAGATCGTGGTCGGCGGGGATTCGGAAGCGAAAATCGGGAAACACCAGCGTGTCGAAGCCCTCAGGATCGAGGACGGCAAACTGTTGCTCGATGCCGACGCCACGTAGCAGTCTGGGAATGGTTCCGTTCGGTCCGCAGTCGCCGATGTAGTGCAAGCCGACATCGAAACGGTAGTGCTGGCCGGCTTGGGTGCGCGCGAACTGTGTGGTGCAACCACCCGCGACGTAATGCGGATCGAAGAGTGCGACCTGTAGGCCGGCACGGGCAAGCTCCGCGCCAGCCATCAGGCCCGCCACGCCGCAGCCTACAATCGCCACATCGGTGCGCTCGGGCGGCGCAGCGTCGACCCGCGCTTTGGTGCGACTGGTGGGCGAATCATGCGGTGGTCGGGCGCGGTCGAGGCTCATGGCGGCGCCTCTGTACTACGAACTGGCGTCGGCGACTTGTACGTCCGCCGACCAGCTCGCCACGTATTGGCCGTCTGGTGGTGCTTGGTCGACCAGCTCAGGTGCTAGCTGCCAGCGCCCCGGGCAACCCAGTGCAAGGGTCGTCAGGTCGAAGTGGCACATGGCGATGCCCATGTCGATGCGCTGCAGGTCGACTGCGAAGCGTTTCTGATAGCCCGGCTTGCGCACCATGAAGAGATGGAAGCGCTCAGTGCTGGCAGGATCACGCAGCAAGCGCCAAGGCTGGTGGTTGGACGCCGAGGGGGCCAGGCGGACCATCTCGAGGGCGGTTGACAAGTTGCAGTCTTCGTTGCGTTCGAGTGGTTGCAGGGAAGCATCGAAGAACAGCTCCGACCATCGCTTGCGCTTCTTGGAGCCAGCCCCCCAGCGGAAGACGGTGTCGACGACCGTGCGACGGCGCTTCGGGAATCCCAGCGGTGTGATGGCTGGCACGATCTCGCTGGGGCCAGCGGCGAGGGCTTGCCCGAAGCTCGCTCGCTTGAACGTGCCGCCCAGCCAACAGCTGCACAAGCCGAGCCGCGTCGCGTGCAGCAGCGCCCACTCGAAGATGTAGCCAAAGTCCTCCAAGGCGTGGCCCTCGTCTTCGATGACGCCGGCCATGAACAAGGGCGCACCTTTGATGACTCCATAGGTGCCGAGCTTGGCGCCGCCGCGTTGCTCAGCGTTCGCCGCAATGAGTCCAAGCCGCACGTTGCCGCCAAAGGGGCCCGTTGGTGGTGCGTCCAAGAGCGCTCGCAGCTCAGCGCAGGTCGTTTCGGGGACTTGCTGACCGTCGAAGCTCCGCCACGACGACCGCTGCTGTATGGCCTCGAGTAGGGATGAGTCGGCTTGCATGATGCGAGCATACCCGATCGCTTCGCCGCGCTTGAGCCAAGCCGCTGCTCGTTGGGTTTGTCCTGTCGCGCAGAGGTTGCCATGATGAGCCTGTGAGGCTGACGACGGGCGACCACGACCGAAACGTAGCGGGAATGAAATATGTCTACCCGGTGGTGAGCCGCCGCGCGGGCGGCGTTTCGCTGGGGATCAACCTCAACCCCAACAACGCTTGCAACTTCCGCTGCGTATACTGCCAAGTCCCGGACTTGATCGCCGGCAAAGCCCCGCCCTTGGACATGGTTCAGTTGCGCAGCGAGCTGTCCGAGATGCTCCGCGCCATCGTCTGCGGCGATTTTCTCGAGCGCCATGTGCCGCAGCAGGCGAGACGACTGCAGGATGTGGCCATCTCCGGCAACGGAGAGCCCACGAGTAGCCCGCAGCTTGCTGAAGTGCTCGACGAGATTTCCGTTCAACTCGAAGGGGTAGGGCTGCTCAACGAGCTGCCCGTCGTGCTCATCAGCAACGGATCGCTGATGCTCAAGCACGGGGTGCTGCGGGCCCTCGAGAAACTGTCGGCGCTCGGTGGAGAGGTGTGGTTCAAGATCGACAGCGCCACCGACGAGGGCATCGCTGCCATCAACAGCAGCGCCATCGGCGCAGCGGGCCAGCTAGCGCGCTTGCAACGCTGCGCGCGTACCTGTCGCACCCTCATCCAGAGCTGTTTCTTTCTGCGCAATAGCGAGCCGCCCTCGGCGCTGGAGCAGCAGGCCTACTTGGACCTCATCGCTGAGGCGGGCCGTCTCGAGATCCCGATTGCAGCCGTGCTGCTGTACGGTTTGGCGCGCCCTTCTCATCAGCCGGAGGCCGCCGAGCTGTCTGCGCTCGATGCCAGCTGGCTGCAGACGTTCGCGGAGCGGATTCGCAGCCTGGGCATGGTCGTCAAGGTCGCTGGCTGACCGCCAGGCTTGTTTCTGGCCCAGAAGGGGTTTGGGCTTGGGCACGTGCTCACTCCCAAGCGTCGGGCGGGATGCTCAACACGCCCCAACCAGCGGCGAGCTGTTTGGCCTCGACCAGCACCTCGATGGCGCTGGCGTCTTTGCGCACGAACACAAAGCGGCCCTGACCATAGTTGTATTGTGAGATCTCGAGATCAACCGAGCCAGCAGGGTTGTAGTGGGATGCATCGTAGCGATGCAGCTCCGTATCGTGCTCGAGACCCTTCTTGCTGCTCATCATGATGACGAAGGTCGCATCGAGCGCTTGGGACTGCGCCAACGACTCGATTCGGTCGTAGTACTTGTTGGTGAAGCCAAACGAGCCGACGTAGGTCATGTCCAACTCCTCGTCGCTGCTCGCCGCAAAGACGTTGCCGCAACTAGTGAATACACGGCCGCCGGTCTCGCTGAACCACAGGTTGCCGCAAAACGCGTAGTCGCCGTGATAGGGCGAGTCGTACAGGTAGCTCGCAGTGCCACTCGACATGTCGTACTTCTCGATGTCCGAGGGGGACAAGCCGTTGTCGGCCCCGTACGCGAAGTTGGTGCCGGGTTGCAGCTTGGCGTGCGTCCCGTCATTGACCGAGCGGCCTACGTGCAAGCTCTCTTCGCCGCTTTCCAAGTCGACACAGCGAATGCGTTCCCAGCCGCCGGTCTTGGGAAAGGCGTAGGCGAACTTGTCAGTCAGCACCACGTCGAAGACCTTCGTGGTCGTTTGCAGCTTCTTGATCAGGGCGAGGGGAGAGAGCTGGAAATAGCTGAGCGATCCGTCGTGTCCGACGATGGCGTGCGTTCCATCGGGGCTCACCGATACCGACGTCGGCAGAGCGGGCAATTCGATGGATCGCTCTTGTCTGGTTGATAAGTCGAAGACGTTGAGGGAGCGTGGCTCGGCAGCCACCATCACCAAAGCGCCGAGGGCGCGCGAGTGCTCGGCATCGACGACGTCGTGGCTGAGCTCGTCGGCCAGCAGCTGCTTGTCTGTTGGTTTTTTGGCGGGGTCGTCGGCTGGAACGGTGAGTCCGTCGAAGGTGCGGCTGTCAGCCGGGCCGCAGGCGAGATTGGTAGTGGCCAGCAGGCCAGCGAGCAACAACAGCAGCAAACGTTGGTCGGACATCGATCGGATCCCCCCAGCAAAGGTCCTCGAGGTTGGTTGCCCGGATAAGCGGCAAGAGGTTGCAAAGGGGGTCAATGTCGGCGGAAAAGCCGCTAACTGCGCAAGCTGCCAGCGCTCTTCAGGATGGACGCGATACCTTGGCGACCATCGAGATGGACGCCGAGCGGTTCTTCCAAGTGTACGTGGCGTAGCTCGTCACAAGCGGTAGGCAAGCCGAGTTGCTGCTGCTCGGAATGCCGCCACATGGTGTCGAGCCACTCGCGGTCAATCCAGCTTTCTTGCGCATGATCCTCGATGGTGAGGTAGCCGACCTTGGCGGCGGTGATGTTGCGGAAGAAGTGTGTCCCTTGCGACGGCTCGAAGTGACGGGCACCGCGGAGGGGCAACTCGATGGCGACTCTCACACCAACGATGTCCCCCCAGCTGACACCGATACCCAAACCCGGGTCGCTGCTGCCCCAGCGGCCTGGGCCAACCAGCACGAAGGGGCGCTTTTGCTCGCGTAGCCGGGCGCACAAGCTTCGAAGGGAGCGGACCAGCTCCCGACCGACGGTGGCATCGAGCTCTGAGCGAGGGACGTAAACCACATCGCGAATGTTCTCGACGCTGCCGTGGCCCAAAGCCTGGCAGGTGCGGCAAAAGAACTGCTCGCGCTCGAGGCGTTCTAGGTCGACCTGGAGACTTCGTTGTTCCGGAGAGGTCATGGGTCGGACCTGCACGACGTAGAGCCGGGCGGTGCGAGGCAGTCGATTCGTCTCGGGGGATGTCTTGCCCAGGTCGAGCGCGAACTCCACTTCGACCTCTTCGCCAACGCCCTTGCGGAGCAACTCGAGTAGGTGGCTGAGGGCTTCCGCAAGAGGAACCGAGCCCCACTTCAAGATGTTGCTGAAGCTCACCACGCGCGGTCCGGCCAGCGCCAGGTTCTCTCGAATGACATCGTCCTGAACGCAGTAGACGCTGCCAGCGTGCCGTAGCGTTCCGTCTCGTTCCGCGGTTGCCAGATCACTCCAAATCAAGGAGGACTCGGGAGCGTCGAGCAAGCTGATGTCAGGGCGGGCGAGATTGACGGCGTAGAACCCGGTTTGCGTGCCTTTGAGGTATGACTCGGCGTCGGGGAACTGAGGCAAGACATTGGGGGTCGCGGGTGTGAAGCGCAGCGAGACACCTCCACCGACCACCGTGTGGCCGAGCCCGAGCGCGATGTGGGCAACGCCGTCGGATGGTTGCTGGCTGTCGACTGGGTAGTAGTTGTACGACTGGGCCACGCCAGAGGCATGCGGATAGAAACGCTCGTCGAAGCGTTGGCCGATGACCTGCTGGATCACCACCGCCATCCGCTGCTCGTCGGGCTCGTCGGGCGTTCCAGCCAAGTAGCTCCGCGCTTCGGTCCAAAAAGCGGATGCGTACACCGCCTTGATCGCCTGCTTGAGATGGCTGAAGCCAACATCGCGGTCGGGGTGGTTGTTGGGCAGCATGTAGGTGGCGTACACGCCGGCGAAAGGATGAAAGCGTGAGTCTTCGAGCAAAGAGCTGGAGCGAACCGCGATGGGTCCTTGCAGGGCGTCGTAGGCCCGCCGCAGGTCACGTTGGAGCTCCTTGCTGAAGTGCCCTTGCAACATTCGGCGGGTGACTTGCTCGTTGCTGGGCGCGGCGATCAGCTCTTCGATGTCCATTTGCTGCATGAAGCCGTCGAACGCATCGGTGCCGACGGCGACCGTCTTCGGTATGCGAATCTGAAGGTTCTCGAAACGGTGCAGCAAGCCCTTGCGAACGATTTGAGTGCTGACGAAGGCGACGCCCCGTCCTTTGCCGCCGATCGATCCGCGGCCGATTCGGATGAACCTGTTCAACGGGCCGGTGTGACGAGACGACAGGTCGGTGATGACACCTTCCTGGTCTTCCAGCCGCGCCCGGCGCAGCACGTTGATGAGGTCGGAGCGCAGCTCCTCGACCGACTCGAACTCAGCTAGCGTGCGCGGGCGGATGGACTGCGCCAACTGGAACATGCTGCGCGCCATCAGCCAAACTGAGAAGTGGTTGCGTGAGGCGTGGTACTCGATGGAGCTGATCGGTACCGAGTCGAGTACTTGCTCCATCTCGTACATGTCCCGTGCGCGCGCGACCTCGGTTCGGTCTGGCAAACGGAAAATGAAATCACCAAAGCCCAAGGCCTCTTTGAGAAAGCCGCGCACCCGCGCCTGAAAGTTGTGGTCGTTCTTGTTGACGAACCATGCAAAGAGCTCATCGGCTTGCTCTTTGACGTCCTGCTCGGCAGTTTGAAAGAGGATTGGTAGATCGGGGTTGTACTCGCGAATGTATCGGGCCAGCTCGATGCCACCGTGCGGCGCCGTCTTGCCTTCTCGCGGCATGCGCACGTCGCTCATCAGCGAGCAGATGTGGCCGCCGTGACGATTGAACAGCCGGACGGCCGTATCGTAGTCGTTGGCCAACAGTATCTTCGGGCGCGCACGCATGCGCATCAACCGGTGAAAGTCGTTGAGCCCTTCTGCTATTAGCGAGCCGGCGTGGCTGAGTAGCTCTGGGTACAGCAGTCCCAAAAAGGTCGAATAGGAGCGGATCCGGTCTTCGACGACCAGCAGCACTTGAACGCCGGCCATGCTCGTATCGTGGGAGACGTTGCGCTCGTCTTCGATGAGCTTGATGGCTGCAATCAGCACGCTCGCGTCGCCCAGCCACTGGAACACGTGGTCGATGGTGGCTGGCGGAAGCGCGTCGGCAAACAACGTCAGGTCGGCGTCGTCGAAGATCAACAGAGCGACCGGAAGGTTGGGCGCCAGGGTCTTGACCGCACTGGCAATGTCGGCCGCATCTGTTGGCCCGACCCGAACGACGGTGATGACCAGGTCGAAGGTACGCTGCCCCAGAAGCTGCAGGGCCCGGTCCAGGCTCGCAGCGTGCGTCAGTCTAGGCGCCGACGACAGGTTGAGCTCGGAGTACTCATAGAACAACCGGTCGCTCAGCGAGCCGTCTTCCTCGAGCACAAACGCGTCGTACGCGCTCGAGACCAGCAGGATCTCGCGCACCCGAAATGGCATCAAGCTCTGGAACTTGCGATGCCATCGCTCGGGTGCGCGCCAGGAGGCTGGGGAGACCATGTTTCGTCGAGACCAATCGAGCCGTTGCGCCCAGGCTGCGGCCTTCGGCGTGTGTTTCGACGAAACGACGTCGACGCCGCAGTCCTCGCAGGCGCTACGCTACGATTAGACGATGCCTTGGTCGAGCATCGCGTCAGCGACCTTGATGAAGCCAGCGATGTTGGCGCCCTTGACGTAGTTGATGTGCTCGCCCTCGGTGCCATGCTCCACGCAGGCAGCGTGAATGCTCTTCATGATCTGGTGCAGACGCCCGTCGACCTCTTCGCGGGTCCAGTTGATGTGCGCTGCGTTTTGCGACATCTCCAAACCGCTCGTGGCCACGCCGCCCGCGTTGGCAGCCTTGCCGGGACCGTAGAGGATCTTGGCGCCTAGGAAGACCTCGATGCCGTCGGGGGTAGTGGGCATGTTGGCGCCCTCAGAGACGCACATGCAGCCATTGGCCACGAGGGCCTTGGCGTCGTCGACGTCGATCTCGTTCTCGATGGCCGACGGGAAGGCCAGCTCGCACTTGGTGCCCCAGGGGCGCTTGCCCTCGAGATATTGGGCCTTGGGGTACTTGTCGACGTAGGCGCGGATGCGGCCACGTTTGACGTTTTTCAGATCCATGATGAAGGCGAGCTTCTCTTCGTCGATGCCGTCCTCGTCGACGACGGTACCGTTGGAGTCGCTGCAGGTGATGGGCTTGGCGCCGAGCTGTAGCAGCTTCTCGATGGTGTACTGAGCAACGTTGCCGGAGCCGCTGACCGTGGCCGTGGCGTCCTTGAGGTCACGACCGCGCGTCGCCATCATCTCTTGCGCGAAGTAGACCGCGCCGTAGCCGGTTGCCTCCGGCCTGATGAGCGAGCCGCCCCAGTTGATGCCCTTGCCGGTGAGCACGCCACAGAACTCGTTGCTGAGTTTCTTGTATTGTCCGAACATGAAGCCGATCTCGCGGCCGCCGACTCCAACGTCGCCAGCGGGAACGTCGGTGCGCGGGCCAATGTGCCGAAACAGCTCACTCATGAACGCCTGGCAGAAGCGCATGACTTCGCCATCGCTCTTACCTTTGGGATCGAAGTCGCTGCCGCCTTTGCCACCACCAAGTGGAAGGGTGGTCAGGGCGTTCTTGTACACCTGCTCGAAGGCGAGGAACTTCAGCACGCCGAGGTTGACGCTTGGGTGAAAGCGCAGGCCGCCCTTGTACGGGCCGATGGCGCTGTTCATTTCGACGCGGAAGCCACGGTTGACATGGACCTCGCCCTTGTCGTCGACCCAGGGTACGCGGAACATGATGACACGCTCGGGCTCCACCATGCGCTCGAGGAGCTTGCTCTGGCTGTATGCGGGCGTGCGTTCCACGACCGGCAGCACTATCTCGACGACCTCTTGGACGGCCTGATGAAACGCCGGTTGATCCGGGTTCTTTGCGGCTAGTTGTGTCATGAACGTTTCGACCAAGCTGCTAGACATCGTATTCTCCTAGTTCGGGTCTTGTTTTGGGTGCCGGTGCGATGCCTACTTGCACCAATTTCTCGCGCAACACAATGGGCATAAGTGACCAATTTTCGAAGTCACAGCGGCGGGCTAGCCGATGCTGCGTTGCGTCATGCGTCATCACGTTGTTCGCCTC
>CAZRGL010000413.1:0-10396 GCA_964599485.1 uncultured Polyangiaceae bacterium | reverse complement strand
GGCGAGCTCGAGGGCGGGACAGGACCCAAAGGAAATAGTGAACATGGCGGGCCGCGGCAACGAACCCGCCCTGCACAGCGCTGTGGTGTAGCGCCAGGCGACCTCCAGATCGTCCACCGCGCGCGGCGAAATGACGAGCCCCAGAAAGGGTCGCAGAAACGGCGTAACCACCACCAGTCCGGCCGTAGCAAGCACGCGACAAAAGCGATCGAAGCGGGGGTCGTCCGGCCCGGCGTAGTGCAACCCTGGCACCACGAGGTAGCAGCCGCTGACCTCGACATCGGTGGGCTCGTAGCGATAGCAGCGCATTGTACCGCCGCGCGCCGACAGCTGCTCTTCGCTACGTCGCACTTGCGTCGGCAGCGCGCTCGGGCCCGCCCACGGACCGAGCCAGCGGGCTAGTCGCGCCACACGTCGAGCCCTCGAGAGGCGCTTGCTGCTCATGAGCTACAGCCTAGTCGGGCGGCGGCAACAATGTCTCGCAGCCGAGCAAAATGTCGATCTTGCCCATGGGGTCGTTGGACACGAGGTCGCACGACTTGGGACACAGCTTGATGCTGGTTGGGTTGTTGTTGTCGTCGTAATACCAGCCGCCGTTTTGCGGATGGCACTTGCTCTCGTCATCCACTTTGAAAATCGTCTGGGTGTTGTTGTCGCCGCTGGTGAACTCGACGTTGACCTTGTTCGGATCGAAACTCTCGCCCATCGGCGGCGGCGGCAGCAAGTACTCGCAAGGCAGCTTGCCAGCGTTGAGGATGACTTGCTCGGCGAGCTTGTCGAACACGGCCTTGAAGTTCTGCTTGGCCAGATCGCCGTGGATCCCCCCAGTCTGATTGATGAGATCCTCGTACACCGTGCCTTTGGTGACGCAAGGACTGTTGCCGTCAAAGCAGTAGATCCCGTGCGCAACAGTGCCCGTCAGCAGTCCCGGATCCAAAGCAACGAACTGGCTGAGGAAGGTCGTAGCGTCGGCGATATAGGGTGACGCGGCGTTGTCGTCGGTGATGATCACCAGGCTCTTGGTCGCCCCCATCCTCAACTGCTGCGCATAGGACGGGTACATGTCGATGATGATGCTCAGCGCGTCGGTGCTGTACACATCGGAGCCTGGGACATGCAGATAGTTGGGCAGCTTGGTGTCAGCTGGGCACAGGCCCGAGCCCAAAGGTGGATCGATACAGATGCCAGGCGGGCAGATGATGCCAAAGCAAGGAAAGAGCATCGCTTCGGCCAGCATGATGACCCGCACGTCGATGCCGCTGGCGACAATCTGCTGCGAGAAGGCGTTCATCTCCGTGCGCACGAAGTGGTTCTCTTCACCCATCGAGCCCGAAGTATCGATAGCGAAGATGATGTCGGCGTCCTGCAGCTTCGGCTTGGCTTCTTCGGAAACCGACTCGCAGGCTCCGCCAATTCCAGTACTGGTGGTCGTGGCGCCTCCCTGGCCAAAGAAGCCACCAATATCCGCCGAGGAAGTGCTACCCGAAGCGCCTGCGCCAGAGCCGGAGCTGGTCGAGCTGGCTCCGTCACCGAGCTCGCTACCCGCATTGCTTGCCGAGCAGGCCCAAACCAAGAGGGCGCACGCAACCATGATCCCAAGCCAACGCATGTAGATTCCTCCTCGGCAGGACCTTCGATATCTGGCCCTACAATCCAAGACTGCCACACGAAAATACGGGGCGCGGCCCTAGACAGGCAAGCACCAACAGGATTGCTGAAAGAATCTGCCCAGGGTGCGCGCCGCACGTCAGCAGACCTTCTACGAGCCTCATGCTAGCCTCCCGGGCTGCTTGTCGAGCCTGGGGGCTCGGCAATTCGCGCCAGCGCATCGCTGGCCCTGCCCACATTCGGTCCTGACGGCACCATCCTCGCCGCCAACGTCCTGTTCACCCAGAGGATGGGTATCGACAACCGAAGCGTCCGAACCCGACGGGCCAGCTCAATAGCGCGGCACGTCGCTGTCGATCTGCAGCGACCAGGCGTCGATGCCGCCGCTCAGATTGTGCACGTTGGTGTGACCACGCTCGATGTGTTGGCCAGCAACCGCACGGCTACGCAAACCGTGATGGCAGAAAAAAACCAGGTGGGCGTCCTTGGGTAAGCTCGCGAGCTGCGCTTGCCCCTCTGTATCGAGCGCAAGCGCCGACGCGATCCCGGCTCGTTGCCGCTCCTCGCGACCGCGGACGTCGACCAAGACCACCGGCTCGTCTCCATCGAGCCGCTTCTTGAGCTCAGCAGGGCTGATCTCGTTGACACCTGCAGGCTCGTTGGGGTTGTCGATCTTGAAGCCCACACCCTCCAAAGCGGAGTTGACGAAATCGATGCTCACCCCGTCGGCGCGTGGTGCGCTGTCGCGCGAAACGAACAGCTCGAGCCCACTGGGGCATTCAATGACGTGATCGCTGGCCCGCTTGGGTCCCAGAAACAGGGCATGTCGAAAGCTCGGGTTGACCTCAAAACGCACCACCTCGCCTGCCTCAGCCTCTTTGGCAACGTCCGCAAACGCCGCCGCTGCTGCAGCGCTGACCGTGACGGCGGGCGCCGCTTGGGTGTCATCGCCCGAATCGAGGCCGAGCAACGACTGCAGCTGCCCGCTGTTGAACATCTCGATCAGGACGTCGCTGCCACCGATCAGCTGGCCGTCCACATAGGTTTGCGGGAAGGTCGGCCAGTTCGAGTATCGCTCGAGGCCCTCACGCAACGCCGCATCTGCCTGCACGTCGACGTCGCTGAACACGGCTCCGCAGCGCTGCAAAACCTCCGCGGCGCGCGCCGAAAAACCACACTCCGGAGCGTCGCGCGTGCCTTTCATGAACAGCACGACCTTGTGCTCGCCGATTAGTTGCTCGATCCGCTGGCTGATGGGGCTGATGGGGCTGATGGGGTCGCTATCCATGGCGCGCTCATCTCAGGGAAGTTTCTTGAAAAGCCAATCCAGCCCGCGGCCCATCGTCGCTTTTGCATCCGGACCGTATTGACCGTGACGGGCTTTGGGTAGCTCGAGGTAGTGGACGCGTTTGCCTGCGCGTACGAGGTGGTCACGCCCGTCGCGAATGTGCTGGCGGGCGTCACGCTCGCCGGCCATCAGCAGAACCGCTTCGCTCGCGCGGAGCTTGTGTACCAAAGGCTCGGTGGCGATGCCGATCAAGGCGACCCGTCGGTAGCGCTTTGGAAAGCGAAACGCCATCGACTCGGCGCGCCGCGCCCCTTGTGAGTAGCCAACCAAGACGACCTCATCCAGACTGAGCAACGTCGATCCGGCCGCCGCGCGGACCGCGTTGACCGCCTTGATTGCCGCGGTGACGCGCCGATTGTGGCTTGCGTGGCGATAGGACCATTTGCAACGACCGGGCCGCTTGTCGCACCTCAGATCGCCGCGCAAGGAGATCAGGGTGGCGTGCTTGACGGCGCTGCTGACCCAGGACCGAAAAGCCACGGGGTCGCCGCACACGCCGTGCATGTAGATGATGACCTTGGGGGAACGAGCGGGGCCCTCCACCATCTCCACTGGCCGATCGCCAGCCACTTTGACCGTGTGGACCGCGGGACTGTTCGCCGACTTCGACTCGGTGGCCGGCTGGTCTGCGGCCGAACTGGCTGCAGGACAAATCAAAGCCACCATAGCCAGCGACAAGAGCCAGCTGCGGCGCAACGCTGAAGCCGAAAGCAGTCCGCTCACGCCGATCGCCAAACCCTCCGGCCAACGAAAAATGGGCCCATTTGGGTGATGTGCTGCGCAGTCTGAGTTGTTTTACGCATACTTTGCACCACGTGAGAAAGGGGATGCAGGGCCTTGCCGCACAGGCCGATGACGAACTCGTTGTCGTTTTCGTCTAGCCCATGGCACGCGAGGCGAACGTCGTGGGCCAAGTCTTCTTCGCCATAGGCGCGGCCGATGACCGCGTGCTCACGCAGGATCTTGCCCTGCTCGCGAGGGGGCAGCTGGGCAAAAGCTCCACTGCGCCTCAGCGGATACCAAATGGCCCAGGGCCAGGCTTCGTTCAGCACCGTGTTGATCGGACGCTCGAGCAGCCAGAAGGGCAAATCCGCCTCGAAACCGCTCGCGTAGCTGCGACCAAACATCGTCAAATGGGCTCGGGGCTGCAGAGACCGAAACGGCGACTCGTTCAACAGCGGCCTGAGCTTGTCGACGAAGTCAGCCGGCTGCTCGGACATCGACAGCAGACCGATCCCACGAGGATTATTCAGGTCTTCGTAGATGACGGCGCCCATATCGATACCGCCGAGCGCCTTGCCCAGCTTCCCAATCAGCGCTGCGGCCTGGAGCTCGGCAGGGCAGTCGTACACCAAGAGCTGCATGAACAGGCGCCGGTCCATCCGCTGCGGCTCACCGTCTCGAGGTGCGCCGCGCTCGTGAACATCAGCTGAAAACGGCTTCGGAGGCGCCCCTTTGGGTGGTCCATGTCCGCCCGCGCCATGCTCGTTGTTGCCCATGAGAGACCTTATACAACTTCCTCAATCATGATGCAGAAGGAGCGCTTTTGCCCCTTGCGGACCGAGCGCGACATCGGACCGGCAACAGGGTGACAGCGGGGCGCCAAAAGGAGTATGACCGCAGGCAGCGGAGAACCACATGAGTACCAAGGCGCTAGCCTTCACCGACACAACCATCGGCAAGAAGATCGTGATGGCCGTCAGTGGAATCGTCCTGTTCGGATTCCTCGTCGTGCACATGATCGGAAACCTTCAATACTTCATCGGTCCCGAGGCGCTGAACAAGTACGCCCACGCGTTGCAGTCGATGAAACCCCTGCTTTGGGGGTTTCGCTGCGTGCTGCTGCTGGCCCTCGTCGCCCATTTCGCAACGGCGATTCAGCTGACCAAGCTCAACCGGCAAGCGCGTCCGACCGGTTACGCGAAGAAGAAGAACATTGCGACCAGCTACGCGGCGCTGACCATGCCGCTCGGTGGGCTCGTGTTGCTCGCCTACATCGTCTATCACATCGGGCATTTGACCCTGGGGATGAGCGACGGCTTGGGTTACGACGCAGCCCGGACCTTCGCCCTCAACGCGGGTACGGATGCGGCGATCAACGTCCCCGACGTCCACTATTATATGATGGCGAGCTTCCGCAAAGAATGGCTGCTGGCCGTCTATGTGGTCGCCCAAATTGCCCTGGGGCTGCACGTGTACCACGGCGCCTGGAGCTTGTTTCAATCACTCGGCATCAACCACAAGCGCTACAACGCGATGCTTCGTAGCGCTGCCAGCGCAATCGCCCTGGCGGTGGTGTCTGGCTTCTTGGCGGTACCCATCGCCGTCTACCTGGACCTAGTCCCCAAATAAGGGAGCGACCAATGACCCTCGAATCTCATTGTCCTACTGGTCCGATCGAGAAGCGCTGGGAGAAGCACCGCTTCGACATGAAGCTGGTCAACCCGGCCAACAAGCGCAAGTACAAGGTCATCGTCGTCGGCAGCGGGCTGGCAGGCGGCGCCGCCGCGGCGAGCCTCGGTGAGCTGGGCTACAACGTCCTGTGCTTCTGCTACCAAGACAGCGCTAGGCGGGCTCACAGCATCGCCGCGCAAGGCGGGATCAACTCCGCCAAGAACTACCAAAACGACGGCGACAGCGTCTACCGGCTGTTCTACGACACCGTCAAAGGTGGCGACTATCGAGCGCGCGAGAGCAACGTGCACCGACTCGCTGAAGTCAGCCTCAACATCATCGATCAGTGCGCTGCGCAGGGCGTTCCCTTCGCCCGAGAATATGGCGGCTTGCTCGACAACCGTTCCTTTGGCGGCGCGCAGGTCTCGCGCACCTTCTATGCGCGCGGGCAGACCGGCCAGCAGCTGCTGATAGGTGCTTACCAAGCCTTGCAGCGACAGGTGGCCACCAAGCAAGTCAAGATGCGTACCCGCTGCGAGATGCTCGAGCTGATCGTCATCGACGGCCGGGCGCGCGGCATCGTCACCCGCGACATGGTCAGCGGCAAAATCGAAGCGCACATGGCCGACTGCGTGGTGCTGGCCACTGGTGGCTACGGCAACGTGTTCTTCTTGTCGACCAACGCCATGGGCTGCAACGGCACTGCGATCTGGCGCGCTCATCGAAAAGGCGCGTTCTTCGCCAACCCCTGCTACACGCAGATCCATCCGACCTGCATCCCAGTCAAGGGCAGCTACCAGAGCAAGCTCACCCTGATGAGCGAGTCGCTGCGTAACGACGGGCGCGTCTGGGTGCCCAAGCACGTCGACGACGTCAAGAAGGCCGCCAGCGAAATCGCCGAGAGTGATCGCGACTACTATCTGGAGCGGCGCTACCCCTCGTTCGGCAATCTGGTGCCACGCGACGTGGCCTCGCGCGCGGCCAAGACGGTCTGCGACGACGGTCGCGGCGTCGGCCCGACCGGTCTGGGCGTGTACCTCGACTTCGAGGACTCCATCAAGCGACTCGGCAAGAAGCGCGTCGAAGAGCGCTACGGCAACCTCTTCGAGATGTACGAGCACATCACCGACGAGAATCCCTACCAGGTGCCCATGCGCATCTTCCCTGCGGTGCACTACACCATGGGCGGGCTGTGGGTGGACTACAACTTGATGAGCAACCTGCCCGGCCTGTTCGTGCTCGGAGAAGCCAACTTCTCGGACCACGGCGCCAACCGGCTCGGCGCCAGCGCGCTGATGCAAGGCCTGGCCGACGGCTACTTCGTGGCGCCCTACACCATCGGCAACTACTTGGCGCAGGTTGGCTACGATCAGGATCTCGACAAGAAGCATCCCGAAGCAAAAGCAGCGCGCAGCAAGGTCAAAGCGCACATCGAAAAACTGCTCGGCGTGGGCGGCAAGCGCACCGTCGACTCCTTCCATCGCGAGCTCGGTCTGACCTGCTGGGAGCATTGCGGCATGGCCCGCAATGGCGACAAGCTCAAGGAAGGGCTCGAGAAGATCCCGGCGCTACGTGAGGAGTTCTGGGACAACGTACGCATTCCTGGCAAGGGCGAGTCACTCAACGTGGAGCTCGAAAAAGCCGGTCGCTTGGCTGACTTCTTGGAGCTCGCCGAGCTCATGTTCCGCGACGCCGACAACCGCGCCGAGTCTTGCGGCGGCCACTTCCGCGAGGAGAGCGCCACCGAAGAGGGTGAGGCCAAGCGCGACGACGAGAACTTCAGCTACGCGGCGGCTTGGGAATACCAAGGCGTCGACGAAGTGCCGACCCTGCACAAAGAACCACTCAGCTTCGAGTATGTGAAGCTCAGCCAGCGCAGCTACAAGTGATTCAGAGGAGCTATAGGTAAATGCAAGTCAAGCTTCACGTATGGCGGCAGGACAGCGCAAGCGCCAAAGGCGCCTTTCAGACCTACACGGCCGAAGACGTCACGCCGGACATGTCTTTCTTGGAGATGCTCGACGTGGTCAACGAGGCATTGGTGGAGGAAGGCGAGATGCCAATCGCCTTCGATCACGATTGTCGCGAAGGGATCTGCGGCACCTGCGGCTTGGTGGTCAACGGTGAGGCACACGGACCGCAGCGCGCTGCGACCACCTGCCAGCTTCACATGCGCAAGTTCAACGACGGCGACGAGATCTGGATTGAGCCCTGGCGGGCCCGCGCCTTCCCCATCATCCGCGATCTCATCGTGGACCGCGCTGCCCTCGACAAGATCATCGAAGCCGGCGGCTACATCTCGGTGCGCACTGGAGCGGCGCCAGATGCCAACGAGATTCTGGTACCCAAGCCAATCGCCGACAGCGCCATGGATGCCGCCTCGTGCATTGGCTGCGGGGCCTGTGTGGCGTCGTGCCCCAATGCATCGGCGATGTTGTTCACGGCCGCCAAAGAGCGGCACCTGAACTTGCTACCCCAAGGCGCACCCGAACACGACGACCGGGTACGCAACATGGTGGCCGAAATGGACGCACAGGGTTTCGGCGCGTGCACCAATCACTTCGAGTGCGAAGCGACTTGCCCCAAGGAAATCAGCAGCGACTTCATCGCCGAGATGAATCGCGACTTCGCCCGCGCCATGATCCGCGCCATCGAGACTGTTCCGAAGCGCGGCTAGTTTCACAGGAGCATTGTGGGCTTACCCTTGGAGGTGCAAGCCCACCCTGTTGCTCAAGTCAGCAGCCTCCGCTGGGAACGTCCACGCGGTAGTTCTTGTTCGAGTTGGAGTTGCACTTTGGCTTGTCGAAGCGGCTGTCGGTCGTGGTGTAGGTTTTTGACCACTTACCGCCGCACCACTTCTTGTAGTGAAGCTTGATCGACGACATATCGTGGCCTTCGATGTAGCTGAGGTTCTGGTTGTTCGCGACGGTCTTCTTGGTGTTCTTCGCTACCTCAGTGTTGGTGAAGTCTTCCGTCCGCCACTTGCCATCCTCTTTGCTCTTGTACTCAATCTTGAGCGCTTTGATCTTCACGCTCTTTTGATTGTTGACGGTGATATCGACTTTCTGACAAGCGCCGCCGTGCGCGTACATGGCGGTGGATGCGATGAATAGGCCAGCGAGTGCGTGCAGCAGCGCGGTCAGTCCGTAGAGGGTAATGAGCAGACGGCGCATGGCGACTTCGACGACCTCGCCCAGCAGTGGGTGACACCAGCCGTAGCGGAACAGGGCGCGCTCGCCTACCCTCAACAGCATGGCTAGTGTCGGCAGAATCGCGCGCGTGAGACTGCTGTTGCTGGTACTGCTGACCATGTTCACCTGTCCTTTCGGCTGTGGGGGAACGTCGAGCAGCTCAGACAGCGCGTTCAATGCTCGCGTCCGCACGTTCGCGGTTACGAGCGTGGCCTCGTCGACGAGCCCGACCCTCCAGACTGGCCAGCTACCAAGGATTGGGGCGGCGGCACACCCAGGCCAACCCGGCACGGCTGTGCCCGCCCCGGCCCCGGCGACACCAGCTGCGCCCGCCCCACCCAGCATCACCTCGATTCGCGGGACACAGAAAATCAGGACCGCTCCCCGCTTCAAAGCGGACGTCATCGGCGTATTCCGAGCCGGTCAAACGCTCGAGCTCGCGCAGGCTCGGCCCATCGGCAAGCCCGCCGCCGGCCCTGGGTGCGATGCAGGATGGCGGGCTGTGCAGCCGCGTGGATATGTGTGTCACCGTCCAGGCCACACCTCGCTCGATGCACAGCACCCAAGTGCCAAGGCCTTTCGCGCGGCGCTGCCCCACGCCGCTCGACCCTATCCGCTACATTATGGCAAAGCCCTGGGCTCACCGCGCTACCGCCGCCTGCCAACCCCGCAGGAGCAGCGTCGCTACGAGCCACAGCTCGACCGGCACCTGGCCAACATCGACGCGTCATTGCGGCGCGGACCCGCTCCCAGCAAGGCATTGCTCGCCGCGCTGAAAACAGGACCGAGGCTGCTCGATCCGGTAGCCGCTTTCGGCAACATGAAGCTTGCGTGGTCGGTCGAGGTGTTCGCCTCCGGCCGCTTGTGGGCCGTAACTCCAGCGCTGCTGCTGATCCCCCGTGACAAGATCGCCGCCGCCATCGAGCTGCCCGCCGCGAGCATCCGTTTCGATACCCCTACCGCCGCCAGCTTGCCACTCGCGATGGTGCTCGAGCGTGCCGCGCCCCAGCTCATGCCCCACCCCGCTAACCCCAAGTTGCTCGACTTCAAGGCCCGTGGGCATTGGCAGCCGCGAACATGGTTGCAGCTCGATGGCGAGCCGCTTCGCCGTAGTGGCATCAAGTTGGCGCAGACCGCCGCTGGGCCGCTCGTGCGCAAACGAGACATCAGCTTGTTCAGGCGCCGAGCACGACCCGCTGGTGTGGGAGCGAAAGAGAAGTGGGTGCATGTACGGATCAATGACGGCGCCTTGGTAGCGTACGTGGGCGACAAGCCTGTGTTTGCCGCAACCATCTCCCCTGGCGCACACGGGGCTGACCCAAAGGGGCGCTTGAGAACGCCTCCAGGGCGCTACCGAATCAGCTCCAAATGGACCAGCACAGACATGGGCGGCCGCATCGAAGGTGGCACGTGGCGCACGCGCGAGGTTCCTTGGGTAGCCTACTACGACAAGGGATACGCGCTGCACGGCGCCTGGTGGCACAATCGATTTGGCCGGCCGCGCAGCCACGGTTGCATCAACCTGACTCCGGCTGATGCGCGGACCTTGTTCCAATGGCTCGATCCAGCCCTACCCCCAGGCTGGCACGGCGTGCGTGCCGAGCCGCCAATTCGCTCTGGGACGCTGTTGGTCATTCAGCCGTAGCGGCGCGAGCAGGGCCCTTATTCCTTGTCGAGACGTCCAACCAAGCCGAGCTCGAAGCCCACACCCATGTACTTGAAGTGGGGACGCACACGCATGTCGACCCGGTACCAACCCGCGCTACCCTCGACCTCTGAAACTTCGATCTTTGCTTTGCGCAAGGGACGACGTGCGCGCGCTTGGGCGCTGATCACTTCTTGATCGGCTACGTAC
>CAZRGL010000412.1:0-10400 GCA_964599485.1 uncultured Polyangiaceae bacterium | reverse complement strand
GTTCAAAGGGACGATGCTGATGGGGCAACAAGCACCCGCCGCTGGCGGTGCCCCCGCGGGCGCTCCCCCAGCCGCAGCTACCCCGGGCGGACCACCTCGGCCAGCCGGTTTTGGTGCGGCACCCGGCGGACCACCTCGTCCTGGCGCTCCGCCTGCTCCGGGCCCGCCCGCAGCTCCAGCCGGTCCCCCCGCAGCTCCGGCCGGGCCTCCCGGTCAAGCTCCGTTGGGTGGTGCTCCGGGTGGTGCTCCTGGCGCTCCGTTAGGTGGTGCAGGGGGCCCTGGCGGCGGTGGCGACATGCCGCTCGATGCGGGTCTTGGCGCGACGGTCGCCATTGACCAGGTTCCCGAGCTGATGCCTGATTTCGGCGGGGCGAGTCCCGCAGGCCCAGGCCCAGCTGCCGGCGGTCCTGCGCCCGGCGCTGGGGGCTTCGGTGGTCCCGCGCCCGGCCCTGGTGGTCCCGCGCCCGGTCCCGGCGGTCCCGCGCCCGGTCCCGGCGGTCCAGCTCCTGGAGGCTTCGGCGGTCCTGCGCCTGGCCCCGGAGCTGCTCCTGGTGGTTTTGGTGGCCCCCCGCCCGGCGGCCCTGGTGGCCCCGCGCCCGGCCCTGGTGGCCCCCCGCCCGGCCCTGGTGGCCCAGCGCCCGGCCCTGGTGGTCCCGCGCCCGGCCCTGGTGGTCCCGCGCCTGGCCCCGGCGGTCCGGCAGGATTTGGCGGTCCCGCTCCTGGAGGTTTTGGCGGTGCTCCCGGAGCACCTGGCGCAGCCCCCGGCGCCCCAGGGCCAGGTGGATTCGGCGGTGCCCCAGGAGCACCCGGCGCTGCACCCGGCGCTGCACCCGGCGCTGCACCCGGTCCCGGTGGTTTCGGAGGTCCCCCGGGAATGCCGAGTGGCGGTCCGGGCGCATTTGGTCAACCTGCGGCCATGATGCAGCCGGGGGGGGCCGGAATGCAGCCCAAAGGCTCGGGCAAGGGCCTGATGATCGCGCTGATCGTCGGTGGTGGATTGTTCTTTATCATCGCGATCGTCCTATTGCTGGTCTTTGTCGTGTTCTAGGCCGGACCGGAAGCTTGGCGCACCCAGCTCTGAAACGATGGCGACGAGCCACCACGTTGAGCACAGCAGTCGAGAAGGCGAGCTCGATGTTGCGGCCCGCGCGCTGATCCTCAGCTCGGTCGTGCTGCCTTTTTCGTTGGCCTACGCGCTGCGAATTCCGGTCTGCGGACTCGCCGCGCTCGCACATGTCCCGTGCCCCGGTTGCGGTTTGACGCGAGCGACCATCGCGCTCTTTCGTGGCGATCTCCTGGGCGCCTTCGCGCTCAACCCCCTCGCGCCCGTCGTTTGCCCAATACTGGTGGCTGTCGTCGTCGTGGTGGCGACTCGTTTCTTGATGACTGGGCGCATGCCCTCCAAGCTCGCCCCCTTTGCTTGGATCGTGGGCGTCTCATTGGGCGGACTGGTCGCCGTGTGGACGGCCCGCTGGTTTGGCTTCTTCGGAGGTCCGCTACCGCTGTAGTTCAACGTGGCGTTGCAGAATCAGTCACGCTCGTCGTCGGGCTCGACCAGCTTCGCGCGGATCTTGTCCAGAAGCTGAAGTGCTTCCAGGGGCGTCATTCTGTTCGGGTCGGTTCCGCGCAGCTGCTCGCAAACCTCACGTTCCGCTCCACTGACGAGGGACGCATTTATGCTCTCGGGCTCAGTCTGCGCTCGGGCCGCCGGTGCGCGAAAGAGGTCGAGCTGAGGGCTGTCGGGGCGGTCGTGGCGGAGGCCAGGTCCGCCAACCAGTGTGGCGTCGTCGTCCTCCAAGGCGTGTAGGATTGCGGTCGCTCGGCCCAACACCGACTCGGGCAGACCGGCCAGACGCGCAACCGCAATGCCATAGCTTCGATTCACTGAACCAGCAGTGAGGCGATGCAAGAACACGATGTCGCCGTCGTGCTCGCGGGCCGAGACGGAGTAGTTGGCGATGCCCTCATGCTGTTCGGCCAGCTCCGTCAGCTCGTGGTAGTGGGTTGCGAACATCGCGCGGCAACCCACAGACTCGAACAGATGCTCGGCGACCGCCCAAGCGATTGCTAGTCCGTCAAAAGTGCTCGTGCCGCGTCCGATCTCGTCGAGGATCACCAGCGATCGACGCGTCGCCTGTCGTAGGATCGTGGCGGTCTCACGCATTTCGACCATGAAGGTGCTCTCGCCGCGTGCCAGATTGTCACTTGCGCCTACCCGCGACAGCACCCGGTCGACGACTCCGATGCGGGCGCTGCGAGCCGGAAGGAAGCTACCCATCTGCGCCAAGATGGTGTTGAGCGCCACCTGGCGCATCAAGGTGGATTTGCCCGCCATGTTCGGCCCGGTGATCAGCAGAAGACGCTCGCCTCCGAGACTCAGGGTTGTATCGTTGGGAACGAATTGCCCCGCGGGTACGAAGCGCTCGACCACCGGGTGGCGCGCATCGACCACCTCGATGCTGTCCGTGTCGTCCACTTCGGGTCTGCAGTAGTCAGCTTGGTGCGCGACTTGTGCCAGTGCGCTCGACACGTCCCATTGAGCGACGGCAACCGCGAGTGCTCGAAGCGGCTCGGCTTGGAGCGCGACTTCCTCGATGAGCGCGTCGAACAGCGCCAGCTCGCGGGCAGCATAGCGCTCCTCGGCTCCGATGATTTTGTCGGCGAGCTCGTCCAGCTCGTCGCACGAATAGCGCTCGGCGTTCGTCAGGGTCTGCTTGCGACGCCAGTGCTCTGGCGCTTTGTCCAAGTGCGCCCGCGTAACCTCGATGTACCAGCCGAACGCCCGGGTGTATTTGATCTTGAGCGAGCCGATGGCGAGCTCTTCGCGAAGCCGCTTTTCCATCGCGCTCAGCACCTCGGTGCCCTGGTTACGTAGCTGCTTCAGCTCATCGAGGGGCTCGTCCCAACCCTCACGCAACATGCCGCCGTCGCGCGCGTGTGCCGGCGGCTCGTCCACCAGCGTCAGGGCGAGTCGCTCGCGGAGCGGCTCGAGCAAGTCGACGTCGAGCTCGAGCACGCTGCTCGCTTTGCTCGCGTCCGCCTCCGCGTCCAGTGAAGCGATCGAGGCAATCGTCTCGAGGGCGGCTGGTGCAGCTGTCAAGCTGTCCCGAAGTGCGCCGAGGTCGCGTGGCGTGCTCTCGCGCAAGCTGGCGCGGACCGCGAGGCGCTCCATGTCACCGATGCGTTGCAAGGCATTGCGCAGCTCGGTGCGAGCCCGCGGGTGCAGAACGAACAGCTCGAGGGCGTCGAGTCGCCGGCGAATCGTGGTGATGTCGGTGAGCGGCGCCAACAGCTGCCGGCGGAGCATTCGTGCACCCCCCGCAGTGACGGTATCGTCGATGCAATCGAGCAAAGAGCCACGCCGGGTGTTGTCGCTGCCCCGCACCAGCTCGAGGTGGAGCTGCGCCGTCTCATCGATGCGCATGCAAGCGTGAGGATCATGGCGGGCGATTCGGCGAACTGGCAGCGTGGCATTGGGAAGGTGTCGAGCTGCAAAACGGAGCGCGCGCGCCGCCGCACGAATGGCCTCGGGGGGATGGTCACGGCTGACGTCCGCGTACAGTGGCTCCGCGACGCGCTCGTTGAGCAGCGTGGGCAGCTCGAGGTCGTCGATGGGCAGGTCGCGCCGCAGCGCGGTGCGCGGTGCCGCGATGGTGAGTGCTTCGCCGAGCGGCTCGAGCGCCTCCGGCAGGAGCATCTCGGCCGGCTCGGCGCGGGCCACTTCCGCAACGAGTAGCGCATTGCTGCTGAGCGAGCATGCTGACATCTCGCCTGTCGATAGATCGAGCAGCGCCAAGCCAAAGCGCTGTCCTGGTGACTCGCCGAGCGCGTCGACGGCGCACAAGTAGTTGTGCTGTCGAGCGTCGAGCTGCTCGGTGTCGGTGAGCAGCCCTGGCGTCAGCACCCGGACGACTTTGCGCGGGACCAGTCCTTTGATCTTCTTGGGGTCGCCGAGTTGTTCGCAGATTGCCACCATGTGGCCGCGTGCGATGAGCTTGGCCAGGTAGTTGTGAGCGGCGTGGTAAGGCACGCCGGCCATCGGCACTGGTTGCGGCGATCCTTTGTTGCGGCTGGTGAGGGTGAGCTGCAGCTCACGGGCCGCCAGCTCGGCGTCCTCGTTGAACATCTCGTAGAAGTCGCCGAGTCGGAAGAAGAGGATGGCGTTCGGGTAGGCGTTCTTCGCGTCCCGGTACTGCTTCATCACCGGCGTGAGCCGCGTTGTCCCAGGGCTGTACACGCTGCAGACCCAACTCCTCAATCAGAGGTGGTGATAGTCCTACTGGTACTGTCGCGTGATCGCTAGTGAGGACAGCTTGATGAATGTCAGACCTTGGAGCGAACCGTCGCTCACCACCAGCTCTCCGGTCGCATCGAGATAAGTGACGCTGGTCGGTTGAACGTTCGAATCACTGGTGATCATCGTCATCGTGAGCGGATCGAATGCGCCTTGAGTGTCCAGCTCGAAGCGCATGTCTCGCACACTGGTGCTCCCAGCGCCGACATCACTCGCGCCGGCGTTGATCGCGAAGCGGAAGAACGGGTTGTGGAACGCCAAGGGATCGCCGTCACCTACCGGGCCGGCATCAGACGCGGTCTCGAGGACGCGACCGTTGAGCAGCGCTTCGTTCGGGTCGCAGGTTGGACGACATACCCCTGCGTCATTGGCAACGACGTGATGCAAAAGGCCAACGGAGCTACCCGTCACGATCCACTGGTGTCCGCCTCGTACGCGGAACTCCACGAGGCTCGGGAAACAGCATTTGAGCGAAGGGGCGCCTGATTCGGGCGTGAGGCGGCGGACCAGATCGAGGCGGTCTTCGGTCCCCTCGACGATGCGCAGATCGCGCGCCTCGCGTGGTGTTTCCGAAGAGCCATAGGTCTGCAAACATGCGTTGAAGGTGCACTGTTGCTGCTGGTCCCAGTAGGCGTCGATGTCCACTGGGGTGTCGCTCGTCAACTGGACGTAATCGGCTTGCTCGGCAGCTTGCTTCGAGGCTTTTTCTGGCTCGAGTCCGTCTTCGACGAGCTGAGCGGCAACCGCGTTCTGACTCATGACGCCATGGCTGCAGAATCGACTTCCGACATCGAGCAACTGAAGTTGCCCATTGCCGAGGTCTTTCAGCTCTGCAAACCGTCCACCGAAGCCTGGAAGAGCACCTTCGTAGATCACCGTCCAGGACTGATCGAGAATGTGTGCGCGTGGATCTTCGAGGTTGAACGCCAAGGTGTGTGCGCTGCCGTCAGTAGTGCCCGCTGTGTTGAGCAAGCCGGTCGTGCTGTCGAGCGTCTCGAGGGTCGAGCCGCTGGTGAGCGTGAACACGAACTCCGACCCCACGTTCGCCGGAACGGTGGCGCGCATCCGCGGTACGCCATTGTTGATGTTTGGGTCGGGGTCGAGCTCGAGCAGAGAGCCATCGTCGCCAAACAACAATGGTAAACCTTGCACGCCCGGTTGGTTGCTCGCCACGCCCTCCTGTTGCACGAGGTAGCCTCCTGCGCGCAACTGGTGTGGTGCAGAGACCTGACAGGTGAACTCCCCACTGGAGCTCAAGTCGCTTTGAATTGGGGCCTCGCAGCCGAATAAGCCGTGCTGGTCCTTGGGTCCGCGGCAGGGGGCGTCGTAGTCATCCACGTCGATCACTACGATGTCGCCGCTGGCAAGCACCGCGAACGCGAACAATCCACGCAGCTTGGTTGGTCCCGCGCCGCTGTCGAACGCCGGCGAGGTCTGGTAGCCGCTGCCGGGCTTGTCATCAGTGGGGTCGCAACGCACGGGTAGGGAAGCGCCTGTCTGGTTGTCGACCTCGTCGTGTTGGTGCTGGGCGATGATGATGTCGCGTGGCGGAGAAATGAAGCGTACGCGATCGGTCGGCTGGTAGGGGTTGCGCGCAGCATGAGGACGCTCGAGCGGTGCTCGCGTCAGGCTGTCGTCGCTGACATCGAACATCATGATGCTGTCGTCGACGATGTCGATGGCGTAGAGAAAGCGCTTCAGGTCCAGCGTCAGCGGACTGAGCACGACCCGGCTCGTCGTCACGACCCGGCCAGGATCTTCTGTGGATGTCGGCAGCAGTGGGGGCAGCTCGACAGGCGCGCAGGGGTCATTGAGGTCGATGCGGTGGATGACTGGTGCGTTGCGGTCGGCGATGTAGAGCAAGCCGTCGTCGGCGGTGAAACCGCCCGGCAGCGCGCTATAGCTCTCGGCGCTGAGGTCGACCGGATCGGCGTCGGCGCAGGCATCGGAGCCAGAAGGCGTAGGTGGCGGGGGCGGGGCTGGCAGCTTGACTTGCAGCGGCACCCACCGTTCGATCTCGCACGCGTCGAATGCGCCTGCTTCCGTGTCGAGGAGGTCCTGCGCATCGATGACCGCAAAACCGCCCTCGCTGGGCAGGCTGACGATGAGCTTGTAGCGACCAGGGTGGCCAGCAGCGATGGCGTCCACTGACAAATCGCCGTGACAGTGCGTGGTTGCGTCCGGCCCGCAGGTGCTATCGGGGTCTGCTGCGCCATAGTCGAGGTTGCATGCGGGTCGCGTCTGCCCATCTGCGTCGGCTGGATCGAGCGCGATGACGATCTCGCCCGGAGCCGCAGGAAGTGCGCAAGAGGGCCAGGAGCTGAGCTGCGGTGAACCACCACGGAGCATCGTCGAGGGCAGCGCGAAGATCCCCTCAAAACCGGGTGCGCCCACCGTGACGAAGCTCGCACTGCTACCTGGCGTGGAGGCAATGTCGGTGGGCTGAGCGCCAACCGGTAGGAAATTGCTACCAGGTGTGGAGGGGTTCTGGTCGATCACTGCGTTGACGTCGGTGGTCAAGTCGATGACCACGACCTCGCCGCGCAGCGGTTGGGTGACCAACGCGTACAAGTGCGGGACGCTGTAGTCGTCGGTGCTGACGGTGCGTATGCCGCTGCAATCGCTCAATGGCAAAGCTGTTTCGGCGACCGAGTCGCTAGGTGCATCGAGGCACACGAAAGAGACTGGGCCGGCTGCTTGCATTGCCCGGATGGGTACCGACACGGGCGTGTCGGTGCACCCAGGAGCGAACGAAGCTGCCAAGAGGGCGGCACAGCAACCCAGCAAGGAACGTCCAGCGCGCTTCATCGCGCTCACCTCGACTCCGTCGGAGGGGTAGGGGTACCGATTGAGGCGAACATCTGCCCGAAAGTGTGGGGCCGGCGGGCATCCAGATCCACCACGCCGATGTAAGAATCGGTGAAATGCCCGACGTATAGATAACTGTAGGCCTTGCCTTCATCGTCCACACCGCTATCGATGGCGATGTCGTGCGGACCGCGGCCAGTGCGAATGATGCTCTCGACCCGCTCAGTGACTGGATCCAGAGTGAACACCGAACGTGAGTCGAAGCACACCGCAAAAACGCGGTCCACGAGCATGCCATCAGAGTCGACGATTTTGCCCGTCTCGACCCGCGATGGCCCAAAGTTGAGCGGGACGAAGTCATGCATCGATAAGGTTTCGTAGGCGCTGCTGACCCAAGGGCTGCCTGCTACCGTCTCGGTGTTGACAATGGTCTCTACGCGCCCGATGAGCAGGCTCGCCGGCGAGCGGTTTGCCATGTACACCTTCAGAGGGATCCGCTCGGCGCAGTCCAACATGCACCCCAGCTTCGATTCGTCCGCGGTGGTGGCGCATGCGGTCTCACATTGCTGACGCTCGCTGCCGACGATGGCGATGCCGCGAGAGTCGAAGTTGGCCGCCCCCACGTTGATTCCAATCGCTTGGGTGCGAATGAGGAAGGGGCGAGGCGGTACGGCGCCGGTGTCGGGGTAATACTGCAGAATGTCGACCTCGGCCGTCGAGCGGAACGTCAGCGCGAACGAGCTTCGGTAGTTGAAGCTCAAGTCCTTTTGCGCCGCCTCGGTGCGAGCGCGCGCGACGAAGGCTGGCTCGGTGATGGCGGCCAGCTCTGTTGGGCCAGAAGGAAGGTTCGAGGCGAAGTAGGTCAGCGCCGGAGTGGCGGCCCAGTCGTTGACCACCAAGCTCGCAGCGCCTTTCGACTGATGGGCGGCCACGATCGCGACGCCGTCAGCGGAGGCCGCCATTCCAACGGGATCGGCGGGCAGTTGAATTCCGCGCAAGGTGCGGTCGCGGTCTTGGCCGAGTCGATGGGCGGCCCCGCAGAATCCATCGCTCTCTTTTGCACAGTTGAGCTCGAAGCTCGCTTCGAAGGAAGCTCCGGCGTTGCGATCATCCTCCACGTCGAAGTAGGTGATCGAGGGGTCGCCACGCACCGCTGCGAAGAGACGCGCCCCCGAGTCGTTCGGGTTGTGCGTCAGCAGCAGCCCGGAAGCAAAAGCGCCGATGAAGCTGACATTGCGGATGAACGGTTTGACCTCGAAGGCGCTACAGGGGCCCGGGTTGAGCCAGGGTTCGGGATTGGCGTGGCGCGTCGCCGCTGCGCAAGCGCTGTCGGTGGAGCCTTGGTCGGTGTCGATCGTCTCGGCGATGACGCTGAACGCGGCGCGCATAGCCTGAGCATCCAAGGCCTGGACGGAACCGCCAGCGAACTGCAGGTCGAAATCCGAGTTGGCTACATAGAGTGTGCTGCGGCCAGGGGACAACAGTAGGCCGGTGGGAAAGTACAACCGGTCCGGATCAGGCTGTCGAGAGTCGGCGCCAGTGAAGCAACCAAGCGTAGCTGACGACAGCAGCGCGCAAGCGCTGAGCGCAAGCACGGTGGTTCGTCGGCGTACAGCGGCTCGGTGCATCGCGGCGGACCCTAGTACACCGCGGTAGAAGTTTGTAGCGACATGTCACCGTGCTCGTCGGGGCCGGCGGCCCACTGGCAGAAGCGATGAGATTTGCCGAGGCAGTAGAGACAAGTCATCGGCAAGGACAAATCAGCAGCCAGCCCGACCTGTAGCTCACGCCGGGAGTGGCCTCAGCCCATGAGATCAACAATGATGACCCCACGTTCAGGGTCGTCTTCAACGTCTCCCTCATCGCGCTGAGCGGGCAATTGTTCGATCGGAAGCTCCAAGCGAGGGCGATTGTTGTCCCTACGCCGCTGGCGCTCGCGTTCTTCACGCTGCCTGATTTGCTCGATGATGAACGGCGGTAACATCCTCTCCTCCGGATCGGAGCAGGGTTGCCACATTTCTACAAGAAATGTGCCATGGTTTGGCCAGTAGTGGAAGGCCTGCCGATTGGGTGTCTCCTTATAGATCAATTTAGCAATGTTCCGTTGTGGGTCAAGGGGGGCATGGTTGAAACGCGCATGGTATGCTGGCTCATGCTCGGCGGGCGGACGCTGTATGCAGCGGCGATTGCCCTGGCCTTGTTTCTGAGCGCCGGTTTGGCTCGGGCTGGGGCGTTCGAGCTCAACGACGCTGGTTGGGAAGGATGCGCCGAGCTGCTTCATTTGATGCGCGAGGAGCTCGGGCGGGAGCGGGTCATCGTGGCTGCCACGCTGGATTGGGAGAAGCTCAAGCCCACCGATGGCGTGCTGGTGCTGCACCCCACCCAGGCGATCGACGCCGAAGAAGCGGCTGCCTTCATGAAAGCGGGGGGCCGATTGGCGATCGTGGACGACTTTGGTCGTGGCGAGAAGCTGCTGGCGCACTTCAAGATTCACCGACGGAGCTTGCCGAGCTTTCCGCAGCGCTATCTTCGCGGCAAACCTTCGCTACCGTTGGCTTTTCCGGCGTTCGACGCCAGCGGCTCGGAGGTCTTGGGCCTTCATCCCACGGTGGCTGAAGTCAAACAGGTGGTGCTCAATCATGGCACGGGCTTGCGTCACCCGGACTTGACGCCGGTGCTCGAGGTCCGGGGACCCGTCGAGCGACGAAGCGGGCGGGCCGAAACGGTGGCGGTTGCGGTTGCTGGGCAAGTGGACAAAGGGCGGCTATTTGCCATGGGCGACCCGTCTGCGTTCATCAACTTGATGCTTCGCTACCCGGGAAACCGCAAGTTCGCGGCTGGCCTGGTCCACTATCTGGCTGATGGTGACATCACCGAGCCAAGGAAGGGACGATTGTTCATCTTGGCCAATGCTTTTGGTGAGCGAGGCTCATTTGGCGGTGTGACACCGCTTCGAAAGGCTCTCGACCGGAAGCTGCGCGCGTTGGTCGAGGCGTTCGAAGAGCTTCGCGACCAAGGTTTTCCGTGGTGGTTACACGTGGTGGTAGCCAGCCTGTGTGCGCTCGCCATCCTCTGGTGGCTCACCCGCGCCATGCTCAAGCTGTATCGGAGTCGATTGCCGCGTTTCGCGCGAGCGACGCCTTTGGTGGCCCAAGGGGGCGTAGCGGGGCGTGTCGCGGTGCTCAGCTCATCAGCTTCGCCACCCGCGCTGGTGTTGCTCGAGCTACGTAGCGCGCTGGTCGAGGCATTGTCCTACCAGCTCGACATGAAGGATACGGCGGTCGCGGGCAAGTTGATC
>CAZRGL010000411.1:0-10402 GCA_964599485.1 uncultured Polyangiaceae bacterium | reverse complement strand
CGAAGAGCGCAAAATGGCCGCCTGACGCCCCATTTGTCCCGGCGCCACCCTGGTCGCCGGCAACACGCGTCGCCCTTCGAGAACTTACTCCCGGGCTGCGTCGCCCCAAAATGCGGGCTGCGTCGCCCCAAAATGGCCGCCTGACGCCCCATTTGTCCCGGCGCCACCCTGGTCACCGGCAACACGCGTCGCCCTTCGAGAACTTACTCCCGGGCTGTGTGCCCGGTGTCCCCGCCGTGTGCCCGGTGTGCCCGCGGCAAATGGGGCTCCTGGAGGTCGATTTGCTGAAACTGAGCAGGAGCTGGTCCATGCTCGGCGCAAAATCCGCTTTCTCTATTGAAATGCGACACTCGATTCAGGCTGCGGCTGTGGTTCTCGCTCCTTTCTGCGTTGGCTGTTCCGACTATGAGCCTCCCTATTTGGGCTGGCAGCTATTGCCGCAGACGCTTTTCGCCACTTTCGCAGACGTCGAATTCGCGACCGAGAAGGTCGGCTGGGCCCACGGCTTTTCAGCGTGTGAACATGAGAAGAAGAGCTGCCGAACCTTTGTCTTCCGCACAGTGGACGGGGTGAGCTGGGACTGGACCGATGAGCTCGAGATCGAAATCGATGCGCTTGCCGTCACCAATTCGCAAACAGCTTGGGTGGTCGGTCGCACTTGGAGCGAAGGAACCATCATGACCACCACAGACGGCGGAGCATCGTGGTCTACGCAGGCGACGTTCGACAGCACCCTCCACGCGGTTCATTTCGTCGACGCACAGACGGGCTGGCTCGCTGGTCGCAACGGCCTCATCGCCCGCACGGACGATGGCGGTACGACTTGGACGGAACAGTCGAGCGGTACCAAAGGGCAAATACGCGCCCTAGCATTCATCGACGACACCAACGGCTGGGCGGTCGGCTGTGCTGGCCACAACGACCAATGCGAGTCGAGCGGCGGCTTCATTCTGGCCACGAAGAACGGTGGCGCTACTTGGGCGATGCAGAGCAGCGATCTGGCTGACCTGCGTCGGGTGTTCTTCACTAGTGCCTCTGCAGGCTGGGCCGCTGGCAGCGATCTGTGGACTACGACGGACGGAGGCGCCACCTGGACCGCGCAACCCGTGGGCACGGTCGAGGACCGAGACGGGTACCAGTGGACGGTCGCGTCCTTCCGCGACATTCACATGGCAGACGAACAAGTCGGCTGGGCTGCAGTCCTGGCAAAGGACGCAGCGGAAACCGATGGGCTTGTCCTGAAGACTCATGACGGTGGCCAGAGCTGGCAATCGACGATCAACCACCGATACATGCAATTCACTCCCGACATTGTCGGTCGCCCGATCTACGGGATCGACTTCATCGACCGGAATACTGGATGGGCCGTTGGCATGGAGGGTCTCGTGCTCAAGACAACCACAGGTGGAGAATGAACCTCACCCAGTGCCGTGTGTCCACCCAAGTTGCGCGAGTCCTTGAAGGCGCGCTGATGATTGGGCTGCCCCAAACAACACCTGCGACCGAAATGGCCCTCAGCAGCAATTACAAGTTTGTCGGTTGCACCGGCAGGTAACTCATGACGTTGTTGCCGTTTCCCAGTTGCCCGAAGTCGTTCCAGCCCCAACAGCGGCTGGTCTTGTCACTGAGAAGCGCACAGCTATGGTGGGTTCCGGCCGCGACCATCACACTGGTCCCGAGGCCGTTCACCGTCACGGGAACAGCGCTGTCTGTGGGCGAACCATCGCCGAGCTGTCCAAACGTGTTGGTGCCCCAGCAACGCACCTGGCCGACAGCTAGCACGGCACAGCTGTGCCCTTCCCAAGCCGCCAGCGACTCGACGGTCGTCAGATCCGAAACCTGCACCGGTACGGGACTCGGTGTGTTGCTCCCATCGCCGAGTTGACCATCGGTGTTCGCGCCCCAGCACCAAGCTGTTCCGCCGGCGAGCATCCCGCAGCTGTGAGATGCTCCTACAGCAACCGACTTGGCGCCCAACAACGCGCTTACCTGAACTGGAACATTGCTCGACTGGCTGCTGCCGTCCCCGAGTTGACCGTCGGTGTTATCACCCCAACACCAGACTGCGCCGCTGTTCGACACCGCACAAGCATGGCCGATGCCCGCAGCAATGGACTTCACATTGCCAACGACTTTGACCGGGGCGCTGCTAGCCTTGTTGCTTCCGTTGCCAAGCTGCCCAACGGCGTTGTCGCCCCAGCACCAGAGTGTCTGGTTGGCTGATAAAGCGCAGGTCGTGCTGTGGCCGCAAGCGATCTGTACAGCGTCCTTCAATCCCACCACCGAAACCGGCGTGGTGCTCGGTAGCGTGCTGCCGTTGCCGAGTTGGCCCTGAGCGTTGAAGCCCCAACACTGCACCGTACCGTTGGCCTGTAAGGCACAGGAGTGCCACGCTCCAGCGCAAATCGCCGCGGCTTTCGACAGGCCTACGACCGTGACTGGTTGGTTGCTGTCGTTTGTCGTCCCATCACCCAAGCCGCCGAAGTTGTTCCAGCCCCAACACCTGCCGCTGCCGTCGGCCAACACTGCGCAACTATGGTGATACGCCGCGCTCATGCTGACGACGCCGCAGTCGGCTGGACAGTTGAGCGCTGTCTCCATGCCTTCGCAGTGAAGGTTGCCGCAGGGGCTGCACCCGCTGTCATCGATCGTGCATGCCTCACATGCGAGCACGCCCGTGCCAAAGCCGAGGTCGGCGCAGGTCAGGGGGCCCGGGTAGCTGCCGTCGCACTCCTCGCCGGAGTCGACGACCTCGTCACCGCACCACGACAACTGACAATTCTCGCGGCAAGCATCCGGCTCCTCGTCACTGTTGGCCGGTCCGTCGTCACAACCCTCTCCAGTGACCGCGTCGACGATCCCGTTACCGCAGCTCTCGTCCGATAGACAATCGCCGCTGCAACCGTCCCCTGACTGGGTGTTCCCATCGTCACAAACCTCGCCAGCCGTGAGCTCACCGTCGCCGCAGGGCGCCGCGGCCACAGAGCCACCATGGCCGCCGTCAGCGCTCGAGCCGGCGCCGGCATCGACCGGCGAAGTCGTTTCTGTCGCGGTTTCAAGCCCTACCCCTTTGGCGCAGCCAGCGCCACAGCAGCCCACGAACAGCCACACCCACCACCGGTGCTCTCGACGAAGCATAATCAACCCCAAGCCGACTATGCATTCGCCCGACCTTCTTTACATCTTACATCCGCCTTATGCGGGGCTAGTCGACGCAGCCAGCCGCGACCGCGTCTGCTCGAGTGTGAAGCGTCAAACTGACCTCCGACTCATCGCCGGGGTGGTTGACGGCTACCATAAGAGATCGATTCGATCCCCATCAGGACCATTAACTCTTACCTCGCTCGAGGACCTCGAATAGCTTATCCTCTCGACGTTTGTTTGAAGGCTGAGATTGTGGTGCGACAGGACCAAAGCGACAATCATCCGCACACGCTTAGGGCCATAGTGAGGGTGGGTTACGCTCGCCGCGTACTGAAATGATTGACATCAAACCAGAGGATGAAACTGCGCTCCCAACTGGGCAAGCGCACACCTTGCGCGTTGTCCTGCTTCCGTTCGCTGTTCGCTACACCTTCGATCCAGAAGTGGACGACGCGTACGACGACGAGCTGGTGCTTCACAGCGCAGGCGATGACGGGTTTCGGCGAGTCATTCGGGCGTCGGACGAACAGCATGTCACCAAGCCGGACAAGAACGTGGTGGAGGTGACGTTTCCGCACGTGCCTGATGGCGTCTACAGCCTCTACGTCGATCAGAAGATGGACCGCTACGGTCGCGAGCAGGAGGGCTACTACCTGTTCGAGCATGAGCGCATCCCATTGGTCGAGGGTGCGGTGACATCGGTCGACACGCCGCTGCCGCCTGAGATCCTCGGACTCGATCGCGACGGCGTGGATCTCGAGCTGGCCGAGGAGGCCGGCGGCATCGCCGAGCCAGCCTGGGCGCTGCTCGAGGACATCAACTCGTGGGTGCCGAGCGATGCCTGAGAAGGCTGCAAAGAACCGCACCAAAGAGGTCGTCCTCGACGTGCGCTTCAACCGCACCAAGAGCGACGGCAGCCAGGTGCCGTGGGACGGGGTCTTCCTCAAGATCCAGAAGCTCAAGGCGGAAAGCGATGCCGATACCGGCGCGCCTCCCAAGGACGCCGAGCTGGAGTGCGGGGTCATCTATGCGTTCGTGCACCAAGGGCGCGCCTACGAGTGCGAGCTGAAGCAGATCAAGAGCTACGTGCACAGCGCCAGGACGGCCTTCCATCGCAACATCGGTTCCTGCAGAGCGCACACAGCCGTGTGGCAAGACCGCTGGGAGGCCGTCGCCCGCTACACGCGTTACGAATACCCCAACACCGAGACGGCGTTCCCTCCCCCGCTGAGCAAGCTCTCAGGCAAGGGTGGCAAGAACAAGACGGACGCGCGCATCGAATACATCGGGAACCGCCAGGACACACGCAAGCACGCGCACAGCTTTGTGCAATCGCTCGGAAAAAAGAGCGGCAAGCCGCCGCTCGATCCGGTGCGCTTCCTCCACCGCGAAACCTACCGCATCTGGATGGACGACGCGCTCGCCTACATTCTCCTCGACAAGGACGAGCACGGGCGGGTGAAGCAGTCGTTTTATCCGTTCAGCAAAGAGCCAGTCGCTATCTCCAGCGACGACGCGAAGAAGGTCTGCCATCATCCGCTCGAGCACAGCACGCTACGGATCTTGTCGAACAACCAATTCTCGGCGGGCCTCAGCGCTGACGGCTACGCCGACCTGTTCTTCTTCATCTGCCGAGTCGACGATGTGATGCTCGCCCAACGTGTCGTGTCGCGCAAAGCAAAGCACCACGCCGCGCTCCTGCCGATCGTCGCGCAGATGGCCGAGCTCTTCCATCTCAACACGGCGGCCGTGAAGTCGAAGGAGGTGCGCCTCGCGCAGGAGCGAGCAGACGAGGCGCTCGAGCACCTCGGTACAGAGTTCGAGCGGGTTTGCACCGCCACGAAAGAAGCCAAGGAGGTCGACAAGGCCGCACGGGCCGCGTTCACGTGGTTCACCAGAGGAGGGCTCAGCCGAGGTGGTTTCGAGACCTACTACCACCGACTATGGCGCAAGCACGATGGCGACTTCGGGCCTGTGTTCGTCGCGTTCGTCCTGGTGTGCATGCTCGACAGGACGGCGCACTCGAAGAAGCTCCACGATTGGCTTGGACAGCGTCTCGGGAAGCGACCGTTCAAGAAGCAGGAGGTGGCCTATTTCAAAGCGCCCAAGAAGAAGGGCTCGTTCTTGGTCATGGACGAGGCGCAGCACTCCGACCCCGAGATCGCCGAGTGGTACGACCAGGAGCCAGCGTCGTGGATCCACAAGTCGCTCACGATGTCGACGCGGGTCGTAGCGAGCTATTCGACCAGCATGGTGGCCGAGATCATGCAGAAGACGGACGCGACGAAGGCCATGAGCCAGGTGAACGAGCAGCTCAAGGCGCTCGCCCGCAAGACCTCGCCGCTTGCCATTCGCCTCGGCGGTTTCGCGGACTTCAAGGCGCTCAGCGCGACGATCAAGAAGATCGATGAGGTCAGCGAGCTGTTGGACGCGAGCGGGAAGATCAAGGCCAACCCGGGCACGTTCATGCCGCTCATGAAAGGAGAGAAGGCGTTGGTGGCGCAGGTCGACGACGTGTTCGGGGCCATGAAGCAGCTGAGCAAGGAGCTGTCCAACAAGGACCTCCCTGGCGCCAAGTACCAAGCTGCGATTCGCAAGATCAACAAGGCGATCGACAGCGAGCTCGGTAAGTCGGCTCAGAAGTTGAGCATGGCGACGCACTGCTTCAATCTCGTGCGCACCGGCTTCACGCTCGTCACCACGACCCACTTGCTGTTGGGGATTCGTGACGCTTCCGCGACCAATCCCGAGATCACGCCAAGGGAGGTCATGCGCGAAATACTCGCCACATCCGGGGCCGTCGTGTACTCGGTCGCCGATTTGATCAGCTCCGGCCAGACGCTCGGCGCGGTGGTCCGGAAGGCGCAGGTCGCGCGTGCCGGTGGGTCGTTCGCGCTATGCGAGACCGCAGCCTCGACCCGCTTTGTTGGGAAATCGGCCGTCTTTGGGGGCTTCGGAGCGGCCATCGGGCTAGTCGTGGCCGCCTACGACTACTCCAAAGCGATCGACAGCGAAGACACCGACGAGATCATCGCCAACATCCTCAACATGTCCGGCACCGTGTTCACTTCCGGTGCGGCCATCTTGGCGACCGGGGGCATCGGCTTCGCTATTTTCGGACTCGGACTCATCATGCTGGGCCTGGGAGCCAAGCTGGGCTGGTTCAAGAAGAAGACCTACAGGAAAGCGTGGGCCAAGCTGCAGTTTTTGTCCGGTGAGCAGGAGGCCTACGAGCACAACTGGAAGCTCTGGGAGCTGGCCAACAAGCACCAACACGCGAGCGGCGCCTTCGACGGAGGGCGCTGGGCCCGTCTCACGGAGGTCGTCCAGGCCGCGGGCAGCTACCGGGGGATCCCGATGGGCGCATTCGTCTTCCACCCAAAGCTGCGGGTCTCCTGGCAGAAGAAGCCCCGGGCGCGACCTTGCACCTGGACCCGAAACGGGAGCGAACCAAACGCGGCGACGTCCTGCTTGGCGAAGATCTCGAGATCCATGTCGAGGCCTTCAAGCTGCCGAACCTGCCCGATTTGTTCGACGTGACTGTCCAGGGCGAGGGTTGGAGCGATGGAGTGTACACGCCGGCCCTGATTCCTCATGCGCCGCAGAGCACCGTGAGGGTGAAGCGCAATCAAAAGACCCACAGCGCAATCGTCCCAGTCCGCGCGATCCTGGCCGGGACGGGTGCCAACGCGAACTGCTACACCGCCCACGTGAAGCACGGTCTGTTCGATCCCATCTCCAACGGGAGCGACTATCGCTACGCCACCGTCATGCTCGGCCCGCCCACGGACGACTTCGAGCTCACCCAGCTGCACTGGGCCAAGAGCCTCGACGGCAAGAGCTTCGAACCGCTCGATCCGGCATTCGTGGGCCTCTACTACGGTAGCGATGCCAACGATGATCTCTATGCCCGTTGTGCGCGCCGCGGCATCTATCTCTATGCAAAGTGCAGCACGGCGCTGGGCCCGCTGCTCGATCGATTGTCGCTGGGCTTCAAGGTCAGCTATGCGCTCGAGACCTCGCCGCGCTCTTTCGAGGACAGCTTTGAGGACAACAGGATCTCCAAGGAGGGGCTAGCGCAAGGCTTCATCGCGCTGAAGCTCGAGCACAAACAGCTGAAGAAACTCAGCGGCAGCTCACTTCCCGCCGAGCTGCGAGTGCGCTGCAAGAGCTTCACGGCGCACTTCTACAATCCTCACGACGACGGCCTCATCGGAACCAAGGTCACGGCAAAGCAAAACAAGGCGGCCTACGGCGTCAAACTGCTCAAAGAAGAGTGACGGGCTGCTTGTAAGCTCTGAGTGAAGCTCAGGAGGCAGGAGCGTGTGCGACGACAGCGGCCGCATGTTCTCGGGTTGATCCGGGCAAATTGGCATCTCAGTGCCAATTTGAATCGGGCGACTGCACGCACGCCTCGCCCGCGCCGACAAATTGCGGCTTGTCTGCGAGGTTATCCACTACACTGCCGCCGAACTGATCATGCCGAATATTCCGTATCATCGCCCGCGCAGCTTCGACGAAGCGCTGCAGCTCAAGAGCAGCATCGAAGGGGCGCGCTACATCGCAGGTGGCACCGACTTGATGGTGCTCATCAAAGAAGGCTTCGAGCGACCAGCGGCGCTCATCTCGCTGCGCAACATCGAAGAGCTGCGGCGCATCGAGGTCAGCGACGGCAGCGTCCGCATCGGGGCGCTTTGCACCCTGAGCGAGGTCGAACAGCACCCGGCGCTGCGTGAGCGTTTCCCGATGCTGGTCGACGCGGTGGGCACCATGGGCAGCGTGCAGATCCGCAACTGCGGCACCATCGGAGGCAACCTCTGCCACGCTTCGCCATGTGCTGACTCGGCGCCGCCCTTGTATGTCCTCGAGGCGTCAGCGGAGGTTGGCGGACCCGAGCAAGCCAGTCGCAAGCTGAATATGAGCGAGCTGATCACCGGCCCGAAGCAAACCAGCTTGGGATCAGACGATGTTCTGCGGGCAATCACGATTGTCGCCCAGCCGGCTGGGGCCCGCGGGGTGTTCATGCGCAAGACCCGCGTGGCGATGGATCTGACGATGGTCAATCTTGCCTTGTGGCTTCACAGTGACGGCGACCGCTGCCTCGAGACGCGCATGTGTGCTGGCGCGGTGGGGCCCACGCCGCTGCGGCTCGACAAAGTGGAAGCGTTGCTGCGTGGTGAGCAAATGAGCGACGCCATTATCGCGCAAGCCGCCGCGCTTGCTGGTGAGAGCGTCAGCCCCATTTCCGACATTCGCGCTAGCGCCGAGTACCGACGCCACATCGTAGGCGTCTTCGTCGAGCGGGCCCTGCGCTCGCTGCGCCAGGAGGTGGCGGCATGAGCGAGTCCAATACCATCCAGTTCACGCTCAACGGCCACCCAGAGTGTGTTGCGCTGCGTGGCAGCGAGCTGCTCATCGACGTGTTGCGCGACAAGCTAGGTCAGCGCGGCACCAAAGAGGGCTGCGGCAAAGGCGAGTGCGGCGCGTGCACCGTGCTGATCGACGGCAAGAGCGTCAACGCCTGCTTGTACCCTGCCATCGAGGCAGAAGGGCGCGAGCTGATCACCATCGAGGGGCTTTCGGGGCAGGGCGGCAAGCTGTCGCCGTTGCAGCAAGCCTTCGTAGAGCGCGGCGGGATCCAGTGTGGTTTTTGCTCGCCGGGAATGATCCTGTCGGCGCAAGCACTGCTCGATGCCGAGCCTGATCCAAGCGACGACCAGATCCGCCAAGCGCTGCGCGGCAACCTCTGCCGCTGTACGGGGTACGTGCAGATTGTCGACTCGGTCAAACAAGTAGCTGCTGCGCAGCGCGACGCCGAGGGAGGTGGACAGTGAGCTCATCTCACCACCGCTACATCGGCAGCTACGCGACGCGGCCCGATACGCCGGCCAAAGCCAACGGCACCGCCGAGTACATCCATGACTTGAGCCGACCGGGCATGCTGTACGGGAAGATCAAGTTCAGCGACCAAGCCCACGCCCGCATCAAGCGCATCGACACCAGCAAAGCGGAACGTCTTACGGGAGTGCGCGCGGTCATCACAGCACAGAGCACGCCGGAGCTTCGCTATGGTTTCCGTCGTGACAACGTGGCTCTCAAGGGCGGCAAGGTTCGCCAGCAGCGCGACGAAGTAGCGGCCGTCGCCGCTATCGATCCGGATATTGCTGCCGAGGCGATCGCGCTCATCGAGGTCGAGTACGAGTCGCTGCCGGCAGTGTTCTGCCCCGTCGAAGCCATGGCGGAAGGGGCACCGTTGATTCACGAGATCGACGCGAGTGGAAAGCCCTGCGTCAGCAATGTTCTATCGCTGCGCTACCACCACGAGTCGGGCGACATGGATGCGATGCGTGCCGCCTCCAAGCACATCGTCTCGGGTCACTTCTCTACGCCGCGCATCCAACAGACCTGCATGGGCACCGCCGGCTGCATCGCCGAGCTCGATCAGCAGGGCAACCTGACCATGTGGGCCAAGACGCAGATCCCGTTCTTGGCGCAGCGCGACTTCAACAACGCTCTGAGCCAGATCGGCCTGCCCGGTCGCAACAGCCGCGTCATCGTGCCCTGCATGGGCGGTGGCTTCGGCTCGGGGCTCGATACGCACGGCTACGAGTACATCGCCATTTTGCTCGCCCAAGCCACGGGCAAGCCGGTCAAGATTCTCTACAATCGAGACGAGGAGTTCGCTTATCTCTCGCCGCGGCAATCAGCGAGCACCCACGTGGAGCAGGGCTGCGATGAAAACGGCAAGCTCACCTTCCGCCGCTTCGAGCTGCTGCTCGACAACGGCGCCTACACCTCTTGGGGGGCGACCTATCCCTCGGTGATGTTGTTGCCAGCGACATCCTTATATCGAGTGGGCGCCGTCTACTTCGACGCCAAGCTCGTCTACACCAACAACACCTATTGCCAAGCCATGCGCGGCTACGGCAACCCCGAGCTCACTTGGGCGCTCGAGAGCAACCTCGACGAGCTGGCCGAGGTCGCCGGCATCGATCCACTCGAGCTGCGCTTGCGCAACTGCAATCTGCCCAACGAGATCACGCCGATGGGCATGAAGGTGCGCAGCTGCGGACTTCGCGAGTGCCTCGATTCGACGGCAAGCAAACTCAGCTGGTCAGAAAAGCGCGGCCAAGGCTCGAGCAAGCGCCGCGGCGTAGGCATGGCCTCATTGGTTCACGTGGGCGGCTCGGGACGCATCTACCGCTCCGACGCTAGTGGCATCATTCTGAGGCTCGACGACTTCGGGAATGTCTACGTC
>CAZRGL010000410.1:0-10416 GCA_964599485.1 uncultured Polyangiaceae bacterium | reverse complement strand
CAAGTGGCATCTGACGAATTTCGACACGCATACCTGCCAGGGGCCGCCGACGACCGAATCGATGAAGCCCTACGGCTTTGCCGAATACAACGAATGCGGAGACGTGCATGGCGCTCCGCGGGCTGGGCACATGAACGATGAGGACATCGCTGATGACGCCATCGGCTGGCTGACAGATCGTGCTGCTTCCGGTAGCGCTGACCCCTTCTTCTTGGTGGTCGGTTTCGTCAACCCCCACGACATCATGTTCGTCGACACCGACGGCATCGGGCCCATGGGAAAGACGCAGAAAGCTGGCGGTACGGTGCCCGTGGTGCCGGCGCCAGCGGTCGCGCCCTACAATCAAGATCACGACCCGCCCCTGCCCACCTCACTGCACGACAGCTTCGACGACCGGCCGCAGGCCCACGAGGAATTCGCAAAAGCGATTTCATTTTCCTTCGGCGACATCCCGCTCGATCGCGACGATATGTGGAAGAACTACCTCAACTACTACATCAATTGTCAGATCGAGGTGGACACCCGCATACAGAAGTTGCTCGACGCGCTCGCGAGCTCAGGCCTCGACAAGGATACAATCGTGGTGTTCACCTCTGACCATGGCGACATGGGCGGCGCTCACCGCGGCCTTCGTCAGAAAGGTCCGTTCATCTATCGCGAGAACGTCAACGTTCCACTGATCGTGGTTCATCCCGATGGCTCCAAAGGCCAGACCACCGCGGCGCTTACCAGTGGTGTCGACTTTGCGCCCACGCAGCTAGCTTTTGCAGGCCTTTAACAAGACGAACGTGCCAAGCTCTACCCAGAGCTCAAAGGTAAGGACTTCAGCCCGCAGCTCTTCGATCAAAAGAGCCCAGGCCCTCGTGACGAGACGGGTGTGCTGATGACCTACGAGTGCCTCACCACCATCGATTCGACCTATGCGGTTGAGACGATGGGCGCTGGCTGGGGCGAGGATCCATGCGACGCGAACAAGCAGCCCGACTTCAACATGAAGGGGCTGATGCGTGGCGTTTTTGATGGCCGCTACAAGTTCAACCGCTACTTCGCACCCAACAACTACAACCGTCCAGCCGACTTTGACGCCCTCGTCGCCCACAACGATCTCGAGCTTTACGATACCCAGACCGATCCAGAAGAGCGCGACAACCTCGCCGCGGCGTCTGCCATCGACGCCAACAAGGCGCTCGTGGAAACGATGCGGGCTAAGCTCGAGGCTGTGATCGATCTCGAAATCGGTGCAGACGACGCCTTCCCGTTGGGTAAGCTGGACATCTGCAACATGCCGTGACCCGTGCTCGGCCTGCAGCTGGCGCTCGGCCTGCGGCGGCAGCTGGCGTACGATGGGTGTCATGCTAGCGGCAAGCACCGAGCTCGATCCCTCGTTGTCAAAGCTCGAGCTGAGCGCGCGCGTGCATCAGCTGCATGCCGAGGTGCTCGATACCTCCCCAGCGTTGTGTGCCGAGCGTGCTCTGCTCATCACGGATTTCTTTCGGCGGGTGGCTGATCGCAAAGCGCCCATGGTGGTCCAGAAAGCGGCGGCGCTGGCCCACGTGCTGCGCAACAAGCGCGCTCGCATCTACCCGCAGGAGCTGCTGGTGGGGTGCTCGACGAGTCACCGCGTCGGTGGTGGGCTGTTTCCCGAGCTGCATGGCTTGGCGGTTCTCGAGGATTTGTTCGTTTTCGATCGGAGGCCGGTCAATCCATTCACCGTCAGCTGGCAAGATCGCTTCCGCCTCATCACCGAGGTGGTGCCGTTCTGGCTGCCGCGCATGTTGCCGCTGCGTGCATTCGGCTTTCTAGGCGGAGCGCGTTTCATCGCCGAGCAGCTCGATGCGAAGTCCTACTTGATCAACGAGACCGGCGGCATTTCTCACTTCGTGCCGAGCTACGCGTCTTTGCTGCGATTGGGCACCGAGGGGTTTCGCCGGCAAGCCGCCGAGCGACTCGCCACGCTGCCACGCGGCGCGCCCGAGGCTGACTTCTTGCGCGCCGTGGGTGCGGTTTGCAAGGGGTTGGAACAATTCGCGGCCGGTTATCAAGCCGTGGCGTTGCGCTTGGCTCACGCTGAGCCAGAGGCGCAACGACGTGAAGAACTTCAGAAGATCGCGGCAGTGTGCGGGCGTGCGGTGCGCTATCCGGCTCGCTCATTTCACGAAGCGTTGCAGAGCATTCTGTTCGTGCAAATCGCCTTGAACTTGGAGTCGCTCGACAACGCGGTCAGCCCGGGTCGTTTGGATCAGGTCCTTTATCCGTACTACCGGCGAGACTGCGACGCGGGCCGACTGGATTCGACGACAGCGCTCGAGTTGCTCGGTTGCTTTGCGGTGAAGCTATGCGAGATCGTTCCCTTGTTTTCCCGCCGCATCACGCGCTACCACGGCGGACTGTTCAATGGGCAGGCGCTCATGGTCGGTGGCCTCGACGAGGCTGGTCAGGATGCGACCAATGAGCTGTCACACCTCTTTTTGGAGCTCATGGCCCGCTTGCGGACTCGGCAGCCCAACTATCACGCGCGCATCCATTCTGGTAGCCCGCCAGCCTATCGCGCTCACATCGCCCGGACCTTGGCGGCGGGAGCGGGCTCGCCGGCGCTCTACAACGATGACGTGATCGTTCCGATCGTTCGATCGCGAGGCGTCAGCGAGGTCCATGCACGGGATTATTCCAGTGTGGGATGTGTCGAGCCGGTGCCGGCGGGCCGCGGCTACATGTCCACGGATGCGGCGCTGATGAACCTACCGCTCTACCTGGAGCTCGCGCTCAACCAGGGCCGGCAGTTTGGCGGCCAGCGACGTACGGGCGTGGCGACGATCGCTGCTCAGGGCGTGTCGTCGACCGACGAGCTACTGGCGCTGTTCGGTGTTCAACTCCGCTTTGCGGTTCGACGTTTGCTGCACGATTTGCGAGGCATCGAGCAGGCCAATACCGATCATCACCCGACCCCGTTGACTTCAGTGATGCTCGAGGGCTGTTTGCAGTCGGGCCAGGACGCTAGCGCCGGAGGTGCGATGTACAACGGCAGCGGCGTTCAAGGTGTGGGCGCGGTCGAGGTCGGCGACAGCTTGGCGGCCATCGAGCAGCTGGTGTTCGTCGAGCGACGACTGAGCATGGCGGAGCTCATCGAGGCTTGTCGCAGTGGCTTTGCCGGGGCGGATAAATTGCGGCTGCGCTTGCAACGCGCCGCCAAATTTGGCGATGACGATGCACGTGCCGACCGTTGGGTGGGGCGGGTATGCGAGCTCTTCGCCGCTTCGCTCGAAGGTAGCTACAACAGCCGCGGCGGGCAGTACGTAGCCGGCTTCTACTCCGTGACCTGCCACCAGGCCTTTGGCGAGGTGGTGGGCGCGCTGCCCAGTGGGCGCGGCGCGGGCGAGCCCTTCTCGTCGGGGATCTCTCCGGCTTGTGGTGGTCGTCAGGGGCCGACGGCGGCGTTGCGTTCAGCGGCCTCGTTGCCAAGCGAGGTGGCCAAGAATGGGTTCAACTTCAACTTCGAGCTGGCACCGTGGATGGTGGCTGGCGCGGATGGTGCCGCGACGTTGCAGAGTCTGATTGACGGTGGTTTTGCCAGTGGCTGCATGCAGTTGCAGCTCAACGTGATCGATCCTCAAATCCTCATCGAGGCGCGCGACAATCCAGGTCGGCACCGAGGTCTGTTGGTGCGTGTGTCCGGCTATTCGGCCTATTTCGACGACCTCTCACCCGCCATGCAGCAAGAAGTCATCGACCGGATGGTGGGCCACGGCGTGTCAGCTCGCTAGTCTGCGTCTGCGTCACGCACCAACTGGTCGCCCTTTTTGATCAGCTCCCAGTATTCGAGGGTCCAGGATTCGAGCGCGTCACGCAGCTCGTCAGAAACGTCGAGCTGCTCGCAGATCCGGGCGATATGGGCGCGCTCGATGTCGGTGTATTCGCCGTCGACTAGTGCCAGGTTGATACAATCGCGAACGATTACGCGTCGTGCTGGAATCGAGCAGTGTTCGCGTAGGGCTTCGAGATCGGTGGTTGGCTCGGCGATCAAATCGCCCACGGACTCGCCGAAAATGCGCGCACGGTGCTCGATGAAGCGCATTTCCTCTTCGCTGATGCCGTCGGAAGCCGAAACCGCGAGAAGCGTGCGAAGGTAGGCGCGCGCCTCGGTTGGATTGAGAATCGGAGTGAGCATGGATGACCTCTTTGGAGCTCGACTTCTACGCCCTCGGAGCTGGGGCTGCAATGGGCACCAGCCACAGCCAATTGTCGGATTGGGGCTAGCTGTTGCCATGATAGGCTTGTCGCGCAGTGAGCGAGCTGGGCGTTGCCGCGGGACAGATCATTGCGGGCAAGTACCGGGTGGTGTCATTGCTTGGTACGGGGGGCATGGCTTCGGTGTGGCGGGTCGAGCACCTGACCCTCGACGCGCATGTCGCGCTCAAGGTGCTCAAGCCGGCGATCGCAGAGCGCAAAAGCTCAAGGGTGCGTTTTCTTCGCGAGGCCAAAGCGGCAGCGCGCCTACGCAGCCCGCATGTCGTCCAGATTTTGGACTACGGCGGCGAGGGCGAGCTGGCTTTCATTTCGATGGAGCTGCTCGATGGGGAGAGCCTGGCGCAACGTTTGCGGCGCCAAGCGCCGCTGTCGCAGGAGCTGATTGCTCGCATCGTGACACATATTGGGCGCGCGCTGAGTCGCGCCCACAGCGGCGAGATTGTTCATCGGGATCTCAAGCCGGACAACGTGTTCTTGGTCGACAACGACGGCGAGATCATTGCCAAAGTTCTCGACTTCGGCATCGCCAAGAGCGTCTCGAGCAGCTTCGACGAGGTGGGCGGTCCCCAGACCAAGACCGGCACCATGCTCGGTACGCCCTATTACATGAGCCCCGAGCAACTCATTTCCAGCCGCGATGTCGACCATCGCTGTGATCTGTGGGCGCTCGGCGTGATTGTGCACGAGTGTGTTTGTCGCGTGCGGCCATTTCGGGGCGAGACGATTGGAGACTTGGTGCTGCAGATCTGTGAGCGGCCCCTACCCAAGCCCTCGCAGCGCTGCGCCGTGCCGCCAGGGCTTGATGGGTGGTTTCTGAAGGCGGTGGCCCGCGATCCCGACGACCGTTTTCAGTCCGCTACCGAGATGGTCGATCGACTGTGCCAGGTGCTGGCCGAGACGCTCGTCGACAGCCACTCACTCGATGAAACATGCGATGCGCCGATAGATCGGATCAGCCGTGATGGTGACGCCGCGCCGCAAAGTGAAACCGAAGCCGCTGAAACCGAAGCCGCTGAAACCGAACCCTCCGTCGACGAAATGTTAGCGGGCGAGCATGAGCCGACCGGCAGCGCTTCAAGCAGCGACGGGCAGGGTGAGCAAGAGGCTGGCCTCAGCGCGACGAAAGTGAGTCCTGCTGCAACACCCGATGTCGCAGTCCAGCCCCGTCCAGAACCTCCAGTCGGTCGCTGGCGGAGTCTGCTTCCGCTGGCCGTGCTGCTCTTCACGCTCGGTGGCGCGCTGGCGGTGTGGCAGTTGACAGACACCACATCGGGTGCGGGGGCCGCCTCTAGCGCTTCCTCGTCGACCCGTTCTGTTCCCACCACCAAGTCACGCGTGGCAGCTCCCAAGGCCGCCAACGCAAAGGCCGTCAAAGCCTACCAACGCGCCGAAGACGCCGTGAATTCAGGCCAAAATACGGCTGCTATGGGTGCCCTCAAAGAGGCGCTCGAGCACGACCCAAACATGGCTGCTGCCCATCTCGCGCTGGCACTTGTGGATCCCATGAGCGATCTGCAGGTCACCCGCCGTCACCTGCGTGCTGCGCATCGGCGACGCGATCAGCTCAGTGAGCGTGACCGGATCTTGCTCGATGCCATGGAGCCGTTGATCTTGCGCGAATCAACGGACTTCGCCGAGGGGGCACGACGATTGAAGGTGGGTCTGGCTCGCTTTCCTGACGACTCGATCTTGGCCTACCATCACGCCAGCTTGGTGGGCTTCGAGGAGCCTGCGCGCGCCGTTCAGCTGCTAGAGCGGGCACGACAGCGCTCACCAGGCAATGTGCCGATTCTGTTGGCGCTTACCGAGTTTCGCGCCTACCGAGGCGCGTTCGACAAGGCGCTCGAAAGCGCAGCGGAGTGCAGCAAGCATGGTCCGGCCACGGCTCGCTGTACGTATTTGGCTGCGCTCGTGTACGAGCAGCGCGGACAGTGTGGGCTCTATGAGCAGACCGCCCGGCAGGCGATCGCTCGTGAGCCAGACGAGGCCAGAGGCTTTCAGCTCTTGGCCCGGGCCCTCGCCGCCACCGGCAAGGCGCGCCCAGCAGTCGAAGTGGTGTTGCGGCAATATTGGTTGAAGATGGCCAAGCCGCTTCGCTGGCTCGCTCCGATTCACGAAATCAGGGTGGGGTTGCTGTATGGCGATTTTGCCCACGCGCGTGCGGCCATCGACAAGCTCTCATCGCGCGCTGCGTCCGAGCCAGGCCGTGAGATCCACGCCCAGCTCGCCCGCGTAGACGTCGCCTTGAAGCTGGAGCTGGGAAAAAAGTCCAAGGGGGCCAAAGCGGCCCAGACATTTCTCGAGACCCAGGCAGGTTGGGAAACGGATCCACGCAACGAAAGCTACGCCATCGCTGCGGACGTCTTGCCAGACATGTGGCGCGCGCTGCGTGCTGCCGGTCAGCTCAGCGCAGACGCGCTCGTGGTGCGGCGAACCCGTTGGCTCGCGGGCTGGGAAAAGCGCAAGGTCAGCAAGTTCAATCGACGCTATTTGTGGCAGCGCGGCTTTGCGGCCGCCGTATTCGACAGCGTGGATGCCAAGGGGGCGCTGGGCGCTATGCCGGAGTACGGTCCGGTCCCACCGCTGAGGCCGGCCACCCTGGCAGCCGCTCACATCGGCCGCGCCCATTTGTTGGCCGGCAAGTCACAGAAAGCCATCTTCTGGCTCGAGCAGGCGAAAGCCGCTTGTCGTGCATTGCAGTTTCCCATCCTGCATACGCAGGCGCTGGCTTGGCTGGGCCAAGCACTCGAGCGCAACAAGCAAACAGCCGCCGCCTGCGCGGCGTACGGCGTGGTGCTCGATCGTTGGGGCAAGGTCGACAAATCGCGTACCGCCCGCCATGCACGCCAACGCCGCAAGGCGCTGGCGTGTGACTGAGCTGTACTGAGTGCCTGTTGGTCAACCTCCGCAGCTGCAGGCTGCGTCTTGACTCGCCAACTCGGTGCAGAGGTCATCCCAAGCGGTGTCGCAGCAATAGGAGTCGGCGGCGCATACGCTGCCAGCACATGAGCTGCAGCTGGCATCGAGCTTGTCGCCTTCGGCGCACTCGCTATGCACGCATTGGCTGCTGTCGGTGCCACCACCATTGCCACCACCATTGCCACCGTCGTTGGAGGCCAGAGCGTTGAGCATGGCAACCTTTTCGTAGGTGATCTTGCCACCAGCAACCGAACCGCGCGGGGTCCCCGTGGGCCACCACACGAAGTCGGGGTGGTCGGTGCGGCTGGAGCCGATGTACTCACCGCCAAAGACGTTTCCGTCCGCGTCGGTCTCGAGGATGTAGGAGTAGTGATCGGTGCGCGTGAAGCTCGGGTTGCCCACGTTGGAGGTGTGCTTCGGAGCGGCTTCGGTGATCCAGTCTAGGTCGAGCTCGACGTGGAAGAAGCGTTTGGCCTCGTCGTTGTAGATGTACTCGCTGCCCTCGGTCTCGAGCAAAGCGAGCGCTTGTTCTTTGCTGACCTCGAGGAGCTTGCCATCGGCCGTCGCGTTGGTGACGCGGTAGCCCTTGACCGGCTGGTTCCAAACTTGAAGATCATAGGTGCGGTCTTCGACAAAACCGACGCCGCGGATCCCCAGCATGTTGGTGGCCACGATGTGGAGCGATCCGGGGTTCATGTCGCGACATTCCTCGTCTGCGATGCGGCCGTCGTCGCCGAGCCCAGGATCCTCCTCGTTGCAGCGCTCGGAGAGGAACTTGACGGGCAAGCCGCTGCCGTACACGAGCGACATGAGCGCTTCCAAGTCACCGGGGTAGAAGGTGACGCCGTTGTACTCGAATGACTTCGTGGCTGCGGGCTCGCTGATGGCGTAGGGCGCCCAACCGTGGCACATCCCCCACCAGGTCGGGATGCAAACACCCTCCACGTCGCTGGACTCTCCGGCACGTCGCGAACAGCTGCTGCCATCCTTCAGATCGGTGCAGTCGCTGTTCGTCTTGCAGCTCTTGCGGTTGCCACGATACTTGTCGATGCCGTAGTAGGACGAGACCGTGTCCTCGAGCCCGTCGATGCCGAAAGCCTTGGCGTACTTGGCCGCGGGCGAGGGCTGGTCGCCATCCCACTGCACGTTGATGCTGTCGTGGTAGGTCGCCCAGTAGTCCGCCGGAATGGGGTCTTCGGCGGTGCCCGACAGCGGCAACTCAGCGACGTTGTACTTGAAGTTCGCGTCGACGTAGGCCGGGTTGTTCTTCCGGTTCCACTTCACGAAGCTCTCTTGATCGCCAGCAGCAGTCGTGCAGCCTTGACCAGCGCCGAGAATCATGGTCGTTGCAATCGCGCCCGTGACGATAAACCGTTTCATTTCTTCGCTCCTGGCCGTCGTCTGTAGCCTGCGGACATCTACCGACACCCGCTCACAATGTAAGATAAGTGCCTACATAGGTGCCTAGGTAGGTTCCTGTCAACAAGAAACGAGCAACCGAGGTGGTCGCGAGTAGTATCGAGGCTCTGGGTCGCCAGTCGTTGCTGTGCAAGCTCGAAAAGGAATCGAGCAGCTCACAGGCCAATTGTTGGGCACGCCCGGGAGGACTCGAACCTCCGACCGTCGGCTTAGAAGGCCGCTGCTCTATCCGACTGAGCTACGGGCGCATGACTTGGGTTTGGCGCACGGTAGTAGCGCCTGCGGCCGCGTCAAGGTGCTTAGCCGACGCGGGCCGGGTCTCATTTGCTCTCGAGGCTGGCGGCTTTGGGAGGCGCCAGTTCGCCGCTGAGCCAGTCGGCGTAGCTGTCGTCGCCAGCAAGGTACTGCTTGAAGAAGGCCACGGCGTAGGTGTTGCTGATGGCGTGGGCCTGAGCTTCCGCGATGTTGTCATCGCTGCACCCGTCGTCGAAGGCCTCGACGCTCAAGCCGATGAGCTCAACCAGTGAGCACATGTTCGAGAAGGAGAAGTGCCCCGCGTCTTCGATGCTCAGCAGATAGCCTGGCTTGGGCAGCAGCCCGTAGGGGGCGGTGGCCTCTTCGTCATAGGGCGTGGTCTTGTCTTTGGTGCCGGCTTGGATCATCGTGGGCACGGCAACGTCGCTCAGGCCATTGGGCTCGAAGACCAAGGCTCCTCCAGGAGCTTGCGGCAACGCGGCCATGAAGCGCTCGTCACGAGCCGAAGCGGGCATCGGTGTCTCGCCCGGCCATCCTTTGCAGAACACGTGGTCCGGCTCGGCGGAACAGGCTGCATCCGCGGCATCGAGATCGATGCTCCCCCCAGCGATGCGAAACGTAGTGAAGCCGCCGAAGGAGTGTCCAGCGACGCCGACGCGCTCTGGATCGGCGCCGAAGGCGAGCAGATCGGCGGGCCAATTTGCGCTGCGGACGAGGAGCGCGTCGAGGCTTCGGGATACGTCGCCGGGGCGCAAGCGCGCGGCCTCCAGATCGGTCAGCGCCGCGGCGCTGTTGACTTGCTCAGCGAAGGTGTTGCCCACGTGATCGGGCGCTGCAACTACGAAACCATGGCTGGCCAGATACTCGGTCAAGTAGATGCTCTGCAGACGGGTGCCGCCATAGCCGTGGGAGAACACCACGACGGGGTGGGGTGCGCCGCGTCGATCGAGCGGGGCGTCACGCACGGCTCCAAGCGGCGAGGCGAATTCGGCCGCCTTGAGGGCGCCGAGATAGAGGGTGTAGATGGTCGGCTCGGCGTCACGCTCTGGACTTGCTGGATACCAGATCTCTACCGGGAAGCTGCGCCCCTTGCCCTCGCCATCCGCCACCGTTTCGATGGTGCTGACCCCAATGGAATAGGGCCCTGGCGCGTCGGCGGCCGTCGCCTCCTGCGGCGGCTGCGGCGCTGGCGGCGCTGGGGTGACTTGCTCAACCGGAGCGCAGCCCAGCGACAACAACAGCATCAGTGACAGCGATCCTCGCATGGCGACAAGGTACCACGCTTGGTTGTGCCGCTAGGGCCCCCTGGGAAGCGCTGCGATTTGGTCAAGCCCGACCGCGGCTCGCGCCAGCGGTCACGCCGCCGGCGATCAGGTGCGCTAGCCGCAGCGGCTCCGGGATCTTTCCGTGCAGCGTCGTGGCCGATAGCAGTTGCCGCGCTTGGGCTAGCTCCAGGCCGATGGGCTGCACGAAGATCCCGCCGAGGGGTTGCATCAGCCCAGCGCGTTCGATGAGGCGCCACTTGCGCTGCCAACCAAGACCGGTGCGTCTCAGCGCGCGCTTGATGGAGGCCAGCTT
>CAZRGL010000409.1:3248-10455 GCA_964599485.1 uncultured Polyangiaceae bacterium | reverse complement strand
CGCCGCCACCACCACTGCCGCCGCCTGCACCATCGGTACCGCCGCTGTTGTCGCCGCTGCCCGACCCATCAGTGTCGCCGCTCGTGGGACTGTCGTCGCAATAGATGTAATAGCCCGCGATGTCTGAGCTGGTCGAGGTGCTGAACCCTACTGTCAGACTCGTGTCGTCCTTCACACCGACTGAGAGGCTGGTCGGCGGCGCGGGGCCGAGCAAGTCCACCGATACATCGTAGGAGGTGGAATTGGTCACATCACCGTCATCAATATTGACCAGGAAGTACAGCTTGACCGTCTTGGCGCTATCGCTGCTGCTGGAGTCAGCGCAACCAGTGATATCGCTGCGCACGGCAGCGATATCAGCGGAGTTGAGGGTCACCGTGGTGGTATCGCTTATTTCCCCAACATCGAGCACTTCGGTACAGTTTGCCGAGTCAGCGCGCGTCGTACCGTTGGTGCAGTCAGCGCCAATGCCCGTACCCCAAACGCTCAAGTTCAGCGTGCTGTCGACACCCGTGATGATGAACGCAAAGGTGTTGCTCGTGGAGCAGTCTTCGTAGCTGATCGTGGTGGGGTTGGTGGTGTGGTTTTCGGTGCCGCGCGTGGGGGTCGTCGTGGCGATGGTCGCGCTCGCAGCGCTCGCCGCTAGCCACAACGCCAGCGCAGCACAGGTCGCTGTCACTTTATAAGGAGTTGTCGAAGCCATTCGCTCTGTGCCACCTCTTGGTCGATTCATACCCTTTGAGCACAGCCCATGCCAAACGGCAACAAGCAGTGCTCAAAGCGACAACTCCTAGCCAAACAGCTACATGCCACCCGGCAGGGTGTTTGACATAGTGGCACAGCTGAGTTGCTGCCAGGGCGGACTTTGACGTCTTGTCAAAGCTGGACGGCGATTCCGAGCCTCTTGCGGAGCTGGAAGTACGAGTCCGACACGAACCAGACCCTGAGATCGTCCAGCCGCTCGGCCAACGACAGTTCTCCGGGGATCTGCGGCTGACGGGACAAAATCTTCTCGGCTAGGGTCAAATCTCCGCTGAGCAGCAGTCCAGCCCGCGCTGCCGTGGTGGCCACCGTCCGGGCCCAGCGCTTGATGTTGCCTCTGCCGCCCGCCGCCAAGAAGTCTTTGACCGCGTACTTGAGCTGCTCCCGCTGCCGCGGCTGAATGAAGCGCGCCAGGGCTTGGGCGGTCACGCGCACCTGCTCGGCCAACTGCTGGGGCACAGGCGCTTGCGGCGCGATGAGCCCGATGGCCGCGTACAAGATCACCGTGAGCTCGCTCTTGGTCTGAAAAAGTCCCTTGATGATGTGCTCAGGGCGATTCATGGCGAGATGCTGCCCTACGACGAAGAGCTGCTCGAGCGGGTCGAGGCGCGTACAGACATCGCGACCTGCGAGCGAGGAGGGCAGCGAGGCGGGGATACTCGTCAGGCCGCCGGGTTGGGTGCTGCGCATGTAGAGCTGCGGAGCGGCTACCGACAGCACTTCGGCGGCCCACCAGAGCGCCCGGGCCAAGCCGACTGTCGAGGAGTGTGGTTCTTGTCGTTCTTGCGGCGCGACGAGCGGCAGTTGCCCCGCAGCGCCCATCATCTCGAGTCTGGCAGCCACCGCGGCGCCGGCAACGGCTTCGAAGATCCTGCCAATTTTTCGGTCTTCGTCACTTTGCTGAAGCAGATGTTTGGACCACTGCGCCTCGTCGAGTCTGCCGCTCACCCTGGGCGCTGCACTGGGCCGCCAGTCCTCGTAGAAGCGCTGCTGCGCTTCATCAGCTTGGCCGAGCGAGCTGAGCGCAGCTGCGCAGCACCAGGCCTCGTCGTACGCACCTTGCTCGAGGTAGTGCGTGTACATACCAGAATATGCGCCCGCGTAGCTCGGATCGGCTGCGATGATGGCGCGGTACTGGTCGAGCGCTTCGTCGTTCTGACCCAGCTGTTCGGCGAGCTCGATCACGAGCAAGCGCTCCTCGGTAGGATCGTCCGCAAGGGTGATCGCTACCCGTAGCGCCTCGGCCGCCTTGTCCAAATCGTCCAGCTCGTCCCAGTAGACTAGACCGAGCCTACGCCACAACGAGCGCTCTAGCTCCCGCTGTCCTTTGCCCGCGATGCGATGAATCATCTTGCGGTAGGCTTGCTCGAGCAGCTGATAGTTCTCCTGCTCACTGTGAATCTTCTCGATTCGAGCGAACGCGTCACGGCAGGCCGAATCGAGATCGAGCGCTTCTTCGAACAACGCAACAGCTTGTTGCGCGTCGCAAAGCTTGTCGCGATGAATCTGGGCCATCGTAAACAAGTAGCGGGCGCGCCGCTGTGGCTTCGGATCCGTAGTGGTGATCTGCCGCAGCGCCTCGACCATGCGCGCCCATTGTTGGGTCTCATGGTAGAGGGGCAGTATCAGGTGCAGCAGCGCATGGTCGCCCGGTTGTAGCGCCGCTGCTTCTTCATAAAGATCGAGCGCGCTGAGCGGCTGATCCATCTCGTCGTCGTAGATAGCCGCCAAAGCGCGAAGCAGCACACTGCGCTCCCGCGGGTCAGCTACGCGGTCCAACACCTCATGCCGCAGCGCGCAGGCTTGGTCCCAGTCGCCACGCTGCTCGTAGATTTCGGCCAGCGCCTCACGCGCGTCCCGGCGACTGTCGTCGAGCTCGAGCGACCGGTCGAGGTGCTCGATTGCAGCTTTCGGCCGCTGCTGGGCCTGTTTGATCCGACCGATCTTGAAGTAGATCTCGGCGCGTTCGGTCGTGTCTTGCTCTGACAGCGTCGCCAGCGCGTTATGGAATTGGCTGAGCGATTGGCTCCACTCGCCGAGCTGAAAGCACGCTTCGGCAAGCCCCCAGATGGCCTCGACGTTGGTCATGTCGAGCCTGCGCACCGAGACGAAAGCGGGCTGAGCCTCGGCGGGTTTACCCACGGCCATCTTGACCTTGGCGTGCAACAAGTCGATCTCGACCTGCTTTTCACCCTGGTCGCGGGTGCGCGAGCGGGTGAGCAAATCGGTGAGCGGCTCGGCCCGCTCGGCCGCGCCATCGGCGAGGAAGAGACGCGCTAAACACAACGCCGCCTCGAGATTGTCGGCATCTGCCTGGCGCGCGAGTTGGTAGGCCTCGAGGGCCTCGACTGGCTGTTGCAGTCGTTCGCGGATGTGCCCGAGCTGGGTCAACAGCCGAGCCCGTTTTGGCGCGGCTTCGGTGTGGTCTTGCTCACTATCGAGCAACCGAGCCGCCAGATGAAGGTCGCCTTCTTCGAGAGCCAGAGCTCGCAGCGCGGCGAGCGTGGGTCGATGGGCTGGATCCAAATCGAGCGCTTGTTGGAAGGCGTCACGGGCGCGAGCGCGATCATCGAGTTGTCCTGCGAGCTGTTTGCCGATGGCGTGGTAGGCCTCCACGCGCTGCTCGAGATCGTCGGCGAGGGCAGCGACCTGAGCCATGCACTCGACCGCGTCAGCCGACTTACCCATGCGGGCAAATAGCTTGGCCATGGCCTCGAGCGTGGGTACGTGGTCCCGGTCGAGATCGACAACGCATCGGTACGCGCTGATCGCTTGATCTTGGTCCTGAAGCTCGTCCTCGTAGATTTGCGCGATTTCAGTGTGGATTGCGATCTTGTCGTCCTTGCCGGCTGCGGCGCGAACGCTGCGCTGTAAGCAATCGATGACATCGCGGAATTGACGCATCTTGCGGTAGCAGGCTGATAGCGCCGCGAAAGCAGCTGCGCTGGTGGGGTCGATCTCCACCACAAGCTCGAGACGACGGGCAGCAAGATCTGGCCGCAAGAAGTGCTTGTCCTGAAGCAGCGCGATTTGCATCGACAGCTCACTTCGCTCCCGCTCGCTGTCCGCCACATCCAGATGCATCTCGAGCACGCCGCCGAGTGCGATCCAATCGCGCTCACTGCGATACACGCGCTCCAGCCCGCGCATGGCCAGCACATTGGCGGGATCGGAATCGAGCGCTTGTCGGTAGGCCTGAGCTGCAGCTGCGGGCTTCGAGAGCAGCAATTCGAGCAGTCCCGCCTGCCGCAAACGCACCGCGGCTGCTTCATGAGCCGGCGCGGTCGAGCTCAGCGCAGCGGCTTTCCGATCGAGGACCGCCACGAGCTCCGCGGTCATGTCCTTTTCGTCGTAGATGGCCGCCAGAGCCGTGAGCGCAGCGACGCAACAGTCGTCGGCTTCGAGCGCACGCTGGTAATAGGCCAGGCGCTTTTCGTTTTGGCCGTCCACCTTCTGCAGTAGATCACCGAGCTCGGTAAACACCACCCCCCGGTCGCTGTCTTTCGTAGCGTGGCGCTGGGCTTGTTCGAGGAGCATGCCGGCCTTGCGCCATTCGCCTTGCTTGCGCAGGGCTTTGGCCATTTGGCGAAGCGCTCGCACGTTCGTGGGATCGAGCTGGACGACTCGCGCGTAGAGCGCTTCGGCATAATCTGGCCGGTCGAGATCTTCGGCGTACCATTTGCTCAAACGCAGCGACAATGCCAACTGCAAGCGTGGATCGGCGGTCTGCTCGAGCCAGCCATTGACCCGTCCGACCAGCTCGGGCCAGCGTTTGGTCGCCGCGGTCACGTTCTCCAGCGCGCGGACCGTGCGGTCATCGCTGAGGTCGAGCTCGAAAGCGGTGACCAGCACCTCGAAAGCCTGCTCGGTGTCGAGCAGCTCGTCGCCGAGCACCTGAGCCACGAGGCGCAACAGCGCGGTTTGTTCCGCTGCACCGACAGCAGCCTCGATACGGTTGAAGCATTGCTCGATGATGGTCTCCCAGCGACTCCCGGCTCGATGCAAATCCTCGAGAAGCTCGAATGCATCAGGCGCGAGGACCTCGAGCTCGGCCAGGTCGAGGTGTCCGTCGGCAGCTATCGCCTCCAGCGGCGCAGTTCGCTCGGCCCATCGCCCGGTCCGCTCATAGAGCTCGCTCAGGGCAACGAGACTCGGCGAGCCGCCGCCATCGTTGGCCGGCTGCATCTTTTGAGTCAGCCCTGTCAGGCCTGTGGCCGAAGCATCCGGGGTCACTTCATCTAGGGCTAGTGCTTCCGCGACCGGCAGCTGGGGGGCTGCCAGCTGCGGGGCTGGCACCTGCGGGGCTGGCACCTGCGGGGCTGGTACCTGTGGGGCTGGTACCTGTGGGGCTGGTACCTGTGGGGCTGGCACCTCGGAAACCGGCACCTCGGAGATTGGCACCTCGGAGATTGGCACCTCGGAGACCTGCGCATCAGGCGCTAACGCCACAGCTAGCGTATCCCCAGCTAGCGAAGCGACTGACTCCGGCTCCGCAAGGAACGGCGGAGGAGGAGCTGGCCGCATCCCCGTCTTGATGACCTTGCGCTGATGGCTGCCAATCTTCCACGACGGCTCCTCGCTGTACTCGGCCTCTGGGTGCAACATCGGTTCGGTCGGGGCCGGCAACCTGGGACTGGGCAGCTCTGCTGCTGCCTGTAGCAGCGCAGCCGCGCGCGCGGCCTGGCCTCCGTCGTCGGCGGCCTTGGCGGCACGGCCCAACCACTTGAGCGCCTCCTGGTCGTCGCCTGTCCGCCACAAGCTCGAGGCAATCTCCAGCGCGTCGCGCACGTCATCCACGTCGTCTTCAACCACTGTGGGGATGATGATTTTCTCGGCTGCCAACATAACGTTCCTCCCGGGCCTCACTTCCAAACCGGCCGCCCGGTCGGTTTTTGTAGCACGTTTCGAGCCAGCAAATAGCGACCTGATTACAACCACTTGAAAGCGCGGCTCGGCGCTACCTCCAGCAACTGGGAGTGCGCGGGATCCAGGTTGACAGGATCAGGGTTTATCCATGTAGGACGGGCTCCTACGGCCCTTGTTTGTCCATGCCCCAGTACAGAACACGCAACACGTTCTTGGCGAAAATCTTCCGGATGTCCTGGTCGCTCATCCCGGCCTTTTGGAGTGCGATGGCAAGGTCCGGCAGCTTGGATGCGTTGCGCAAGGGCGTCACGGGCCGGCCACCATCGAAGTCTGTGCCGATGCCAACATGATCTATTCCGGCAACGTCGACCATGTGTTTGACCATCGCCACGACATGCTTCATGCGGACGCGGCCGCGCTTGACGAAGTTGCTGTAGAGGTTCAAGCCAACGACGCCACCGGTCTGTCCGATGATGCGTAGCTGCTCGTCGGTGAAGTTGCGCGGATGACCACGCAGCTTGCGGGCGTTCGAATGGGTGGCCACGATGGGCGCAGCCGCCGCCTTGGCGATAGGCACCAGATCGGCCAACGCCCTGTCGGACATGTGCGAGGCGTCAACCAGTGCTCCGGCAGCGTAGATCCGCTTACAGAAACGCTTGCCCAAATCGGTCAGGCCATATCTGCCCTTGCCGGTGGCTGAGGTTGCCAGGCGATTGTCGTGAGCATGCACCGGGCCCACCAGTCGAACGCCTCGTTTGATGAAACGGTCAATCTGGCTGATGTCCGCGGCGAACGCTCCCGCACCTTCGATCGACACGAAGACGCCAAGCTTCTCGGCCGGCACGGGACCCAAAAGCGCGTACTGGAACGTCGGCTGGGCCGCCACGAGCTTGTCGATCGTGTCGTAGATGGCATCTGCGTCGCGGATCGTGGGGTTGTTGTCGTGGATGTAGTCCGGGATGTAGATGGGATAGATGACGGCCGCGTAATGGCCTGCACGCATGAGCTCCGCAGTAGCGTGGCCCTCTGGCAAGCTGAGCGGACGCTTCTTGAAGTGCACCTTCCAGGGCGTATCGATGTGCATGTCGATCACCCGGAACGGTCCTTTGTCAGGGACGGTCATCCGCGTCACGAGCTTCTTGGGCGGAGCGGCAGGGGCGCTCAGCGTCGCAGCGCTGACTGACGAGGATGCGGCGGGTGCGGCAGCCGCAACGCTGCTGGGCACAGCGGAGCTGACGGCCTCGGCAGGCACCCCTGCATCAGCAGCCTCGCGGTGACTACAGCCCAAACTGATGGCGACGAGCAGCCCTGCGGCGGCGAGCGGCGCGCGATGCACAAGCTCCGATCTAATCACGATATCCCGAGCCAGTAGCCCAACAGCAAGCCCGACGCAAAGCAGCTGAGCGCCACCAACACCACCACCCACCAAACCAACTGGATGGGTTGATCCGATGGCGCCATGATGACGTTGATGTTGGGCGGGTTGCTGGTGAGGGTGGGTGTACCGGCGGGCTTGTCGGCAGAGATCACCGTGTTGGTGGGCCCGCTGGATCCGTACGCAGAGGCGCTGTTGTATGTG
>CAZRGL010000409.1:0-3238 GCA_964599485.1 uncultured Polyangiaceae bacterium | reverse complement strand
CGGTGTGGCACAATGGGGGTGGCGTCGTTTGGTTTGGAGCGGCGGGCGGTGTTGAGCCATGGGTGGAGAACTGGGCGTGCGCGGACGGCGCTGCTTGCTGCGCCGGGGGCTGCCCGGCTGCTGGACTTGGCGGCGTATCGGCGCGCATGTCAGGCAACAACGGAATGGCGACAGTTTGCATTCCGTCAGGCACGAACCGGGCTGGGATCCCTTGGACGACCTGGCGGAGGTGCTCAGCCATCTCCTCGACCGATTGGAAGCGTTTTTCCACCTCGCGGGCGAGGGCCCGCTCGAAGAAGGGCTCCCAATGGGCCAGCGCGGAGTCGTGTTTGCCGATTGGCGCCGGCGGATCACGCAAGACGGCCACCATGCGGCTGAGCTGATCGGCCGAGCCGAAGGGATGCTGGTGGCAGAGCATCTCGTACAAGACCACACCTACCGCCCATATGTCGGTGCGGGCATCGACAGCTTTGGAGTTCTTGACCTGCTCGGGGCTCATGTAGCCTGGCGTGCCCAAGATGGCCCCGGTTCGGGTCTTGCTGCCCATCCCGCCAGCCAGATCCATCACTTTGGCGATGCCAAAATCGAGCACCTTCACGACTTGCTCGCCGTTTCCACTGGGAACCAAGAAGAGATTTGCCGGCTTGAGATCCCGATGCACCACCCCGGCGGCATGGGCCACGCTCAGGGCTTGCAGCACCCCATAGAGAATCGGTGCCGCTTGCTCTGCAGGCAGCGGCGGGTGCTTGCGCAAATAATCGTCCAAGGACATGCCCTGCAGCAGCTCCATCACGATGTATGGGCTGCCATCCTCTGCGTACGCGTAGGCCTCCACTTGGGCGATGTGGGCATGGCGCAGCGAGAAGCAAGCCTGCGCTTCGGCGTAGAAGCGTTCGACAATCGCCGGCTGCGACTGAAACTGGGCGTGAAGCAGCTTGATGGCGCGTTTGCCCTGGCCATGCAGACCATCAGCTTCGTAGACGGCTGCAAGGCCCCCTTCGCCAATCAGACGGATGAGCCGCCACTGTCCGTTGAGCACCGCACCGACGGCGTCACCCCCGGGATTTGCCCCGAGAGCCATGAAGTCAACTCTAGTCGCGCCAGCTCTCGGACGTCCACATCCTGCTGCAATCTTTACCAGTCCTGAAAAGACCTGCAGTCGCCGGCATCGTGCTTCAGGAGGCCTTCCGCTTGCACGCGCGCGCGCGGCGCCTATGCTTGGCTCCCATGAGCAACCTGTCGAGTTTGCTGCCGCGCCACCCGGCTCGCCTCTCCTACGCACTGTTGATGTTTGTCGCCGTAATGCTCGCGGGGCCGAGCGATGTGCGCTTTGTCGAGGCAGCACCAGATCCGGGCCCCATACCCGTCGGACGCCAAGACGCAAGCTGGGGCCGGGCCGACGCTCCAGTGACGCTTGTCCACTTCAGCGACATGCAGTGTCCGTATTGCGCAAAGATCCACCCCACGATCGAGGCGCTCAAGAAGCTCTACGGCCCCAAGCGGCTGCGCGTCGTCTTCAAGCATTTGCCGCTGGCTTTCCATAAGCGAGCCCGCCCGGCCGCCGAGGCTGGCGAGGCGGTGCGCATGCTCAGAGGCGACGGCGCTTTCTGGTCCTATCTGAAGGAGGCATTCGCCAACGCCAAATCCCCCACCATGTGGCAAGACGCGGTCAAAGCGGGAACGACGCTGAGCACGAGCCGCGTGCAGCGGGTCATCGACGCAGGCAAGCCCGCAAAGAAGGTGTCGGCCGATTTGGCGCTGGCCAAGCGAATCGGCGCTCGCGGAACGCCCACCAGCTACGTCAACGGCGTGAAGCTCTCGGGCGCGCAACCCGTCGCCAAATTCGAAAAGCTCATCGATGAGCAGCTCAAAGTCGCCGCGACGCTACGCGCAACCGGCGTGGCTGCCGGCCAGATATACGCCAAGCTGAGCAAAACCAACTTCAAGCAGCCTCAGCCGACCGGCACGTCGTCGCGGCGGAAACCAGCCGACACCACAACCGTGTGGAAAATCCCGGTTGGCAAGTCCCCCTTCAAAGGACCCGCAACAGCGCTGGTGACCATCGTAGAGGTTTCCGATTTCCAGTGTCCTTTTTGCAAACGGGTCAACCCGACCCTGAAGCAGCTGATGACCAAGTACAAAGGGCAGATTCGGATTGTCTTCAAGCACACCCCCCTGCCCTTCCACAACCGGGCCGAGCCGGCAGCCGAGTTGGCTATCGAGGCGCTCAAGCAACGGGGCAACAAAGGCTTCTGGGACGCTCATGATCGTCTCTTTGCCCAGCAGAAGAACCTAGAGGATGCCGACTTAGAGCAAATCGCGCGCGACATGGGACTCAATGTGGCCCGCGTCAAGGCAGCCATCAAGCACCGCAAGCACCGCAAGATCATCGAGGCTGACCAGGATCTAGCTAGTGACTTCAACGCGCGGGGCACGCCTCATTTCTTCATCAATGGGCGACGGCTCATCGGTGCGCAACCCGTCAGCAAGTTCTCGGCCATCATCGATGAGGAGATCAAGCGCGCCAAGCAGGTGCTTGCCAAGGGTGTATCCAAGCGCCGGCTCTATGGGGCGCTGATCAAGAACGGCAAGACCCCGCCGCCGCCACCCAAGAAGAATGTCCCAGCTGCGACGCGCCAAAACCCGAGCCTGGGAACGCGGCACGCGAAGGTGACCATCCAGATGTTCACCGACTTTCAATGTCCATTCTGCAGCCGCGCGGTGGCCACCTTGAAGAAGATCGAGAAGAACTACCGCGGCCGTGTGCGATTGGTATTTCGCAATCTTCCCCTACCCTTCCACAAGGATGCCCCCGAGGCGCACGCCACGGCGCTCGAGGCTTTTCGCCAGAAGGGCAATCGGGGCTTCTGGAAGATGTACGAGTTGCTGTTTGCCAACCAGCGATCCCTCAAGCGGGCCGATTTGCTCGGCTACGGCGGGCAAATCGGATTGGACATCGCCAAGCTCGAGCGGGCGCTCGACACTGGGGCGCACCAAAAACGCATCGACGCCGACAAGAAGATCGCCAAAACAGCCGGCATCCGCGGCACGCCAGCGTTCGTGATCAACGGCTACTTTCTCAGCGGTGCCCAACCCTACAGCAAGTTCAAGAAGCTCGTCGAACGGGCGCTGCGAGGCAAGTGAGGCCGAGCCGACGGAGCAGCTCGCGGCGCATTTCTTTTCACCACAGAAGGCACAGAGACACAGAGAGAGGGGGGGCAAAGCCGAGCCTTACCCC
>CAZRGL010000408.1:0-10477 GCA_964599485.1 uncultured Polyangiaceae bacterium | reverse complement strand
CGTCAGCGGGGTGCACATCGCCAGGTTGCGGGTGCCCGTCGCTGGGTTGCCCGTCGCTGGGTTGCCCGGCGCTGGGTTGCCCGTCGCTGGGTTGCCCGTCGCTGGGTTGCCCGCCGCTGGGTTGCCCTTCAGGTTGCTGCGCACCACTTGGCTGAACGCTGGGCTCGGCGATGGGCGGCATTGCTGGATCGGCAGCTTTCGTTGTCGAGCTCGCCTTCTTGCGGCCCTTCTTGATCTCGTCCGAGGCACCCGGCTTGGGGCTTCGGCCGGGAACGCTCGCGACTGCCGGCGGCGTGGGGGTAGCGGAGGGTACGTTGTCGTCAGGGATCTTGACCGTGCGCCGTCTGCCTTTTCGACTTCGCCGACGCTTGGGCTCACTCTTGCGCTTGCCGGGACCGCTGTCCTTCGGTTTTGCTTTGGATTTGGCCTTCGGCGTAGCCAAAGAGGGAATTCCTGGAGGCCCGGTATTGCTCGCAGCCGGTTTGCTCGCAGCGTTGTCGGTCCCAGCCTTGCCAGTGGTAGCCTTGTCGCTCACACCTGGCGTGTCCGCCTTCTTTGATGTGGCCTGCTTGCGCTGGACGCGCACCGTTTTTTCGTCCGCTTCCTGTTTGGCCATTGCTTCTGCTGCACCTGCCGGTGCGTCGAGTGTCCTATTTTCGGCCTGAGGAGGCGAGACTTCATCAGTGGATGCGTTGGAGCCGGTTTTGCGGGGCCTAGCCGATTTGGCTCGTGGGGGCGGCTTACGTGCAGCTGAGCCCGCCGGTGGGGAGCTCGGTTTGGGGGCTGATCGAGGCGGGACAGCGGGCGGTCCCGATTTTGGTTTTGGGGGCGGTGAGGAGCCAGGCACGCGCGGCGCACTGCTCATCGGCGGGGCTGAACCTATCGGGGCAGCCTCGGGCGAGGCTGAAGCCGCGGGGGGACCGCTCGGCGGCATGGCGCCAGAGCTGTTCGGTGCTCCCGACGGTGTGCGTGCTGGTCGTGGGATGGCGGCGCTGGCCCCGCCGGCCGAGCCACCTATCGGGGCCGGTGGCGCCGAAAGCGGAGCGCGGCGGCCCTGTGGTCTCGGGATGACCGACTTGGGGCGTGGGGGCGCCGACTGCGGGGCGCGGGGCGTGGGTGCCTCGTCGGCTGGCTGCGCGGCTTGGGCCGGTGGGCGAGGTGCTGTGGACGCCTTGAAATTGGGAATGGCGGCGTCAGTCTCTGACTCCATGGTCTGCTCGAGCGGATCGTTGCCTTCCTCGAGGTCATCGAGGGGGACATCCTCTGAGCCGGAATCTTCAATCATCCACGCGCTCGCTGTTGTTCAGGGCTTGTCCAAGCCGAATGGGTCCGAGTGCGCGGTCGAAGGGCGCGCAGCGGTCGGCTTGCACAAACAACACGGCAGTGGAGCCCAGGTGAAAAATGGCCAGCTCATCGCCACGCTCCAGGGCGCGGTCCAGGCGATGGTTGCCAGGTGGCACATCACGCGCGTCGATGCCGCTGACGGTGACACGCCCAACGATCATCGCCGCAACCATGACCACCGTGACCTGCCCGAGCGTTTCGCTGTCCAGCACCATCGCCACGCGCCGGTTGCGCGCCAAGAACTGCGGAATGTGCCGCTCGCTGACGCTGTTGACTGGAAAAAGGTCGCCAGGATAGGAGCGAACCTCGGTCAAGCAACCAGCTACGGGGCTGTGCACGCGGTGATAGTCGCGTGGTGATAGGTAGATCACTGCGAATTGCCCGCCGTAGTAGGGCGCCGCCGCGGCGCTACAGCCGAGCAAGTCGGCGCACGCATAGGACCTGCCTTTGACGACGATGCGACCATGTTCGTGCACGGTTCCGGTCGCGTCGAGGCGTCCGTCGGAAGGCGAGCAAAGCGCGCCAGCAACGGTGCCGTTCGGCCTTGCGCCTGCGCGCAGCTTGCGGGTGAAGAAAGCGTCGAAGCTCTCATAAGCGCCCCGCCCGTTGAGGGGCTCAGCCTCGTCCAAGTCGACATCGTAGGCGCGCACATAGGCGCTCACGACGGCACGGGAGAAGGTCGGTGGCAGCGCCATGTCGCAAACGCGCCCAACCGCCCGCGTGATCCTGGTACGGGGCAGGACGCGGAGCAACTGGGCGAGTGCGAAGGTGCCGACTTGATTCACGGTTGGGGCTGGCGCGTTCAGGCGCGATCTGGTGACGGTGAAGCACAAATTGGCGCGACCGCCGGCCCAGCCCTACACGGGCCAGAGCCGTGGTGATGCTAGTGCCCCCGGTGGAAGAAACAAAGGAATGTTAGCTGCCGCAGCGTCACGCCCACGGCAGCTGTGTCCAACCTGGACGGAGCGGGCTCCGCCTCGGTTCTACGATGAGCCGCGCCGCTAGTTCGACTTGGAGAATATCTGCGCCATGGCCACGCCGGCACCAGCGCGGGCAGTCATGATGACCTTGGCGGGGCCGCCCATGGGCAGTGGGTTGCGGAAGCAGTTGCCGCCGCCGCCGAGCACGGCCTGAGAGCCTGAAGTTTGATCTTGCGCCGCTACGTAGGGCGGCAAGGGCGGCTGATGAATGACCAGCTGAACGTCGAGCTCTTGGATACCCATCCCTACACCGATGACGGCGTAGCAGCGGCCCGGTTGGATCTGGAAAGGCTGTTCGAAGGTCTGACCTTGCTGAAACTGTGCCGCAAAAGCTGCGCCATCGCTCTTCATGCCGCGGGCGTGCTGCTGTGCGAGTCCAGCGAGGACCGGCTGCGCCGCGGCGGCCAGATAGGGCGGAGCTGCAGTTGCTTTACCCCCGCCAGCAGGAGGCGCTGCCGTAGGCTGCGGCGCGGTTGGGTAGGTGGCGGGGGGCGCTGCAGTCGGATAGGCGCCGGGGTTGGTCGCAGTTGGGTAGGCGCCGGGGTTGGTCGGATACGCGCCGGGGTTGGTCGGATACGCGCCAGGATTGGTGGCCGTTGGATATTGGCCAGGATACTGGGCACCGTAGCCGGCGTTGGGATTGAACTGCGACGGATCGTTGGGGTCGGGCGTTTCGCTGCAAGCGAAGACGGCGGCACAGATCACAGCAGCGGGTAGCAGTGAAAACAGACGCATTGGTGCTCCTCGTAGAGTGACAAACAAGTCGTGTGCCCGGCCCAAGTCGCGGGCATTGTGGACGTGACAACCGTCCAATGGGTGCAACGCTGCGTGCGAGGCGCCCTTACAGCGGGGCCTCAAAGGGCCCACTAGCAGGTAATTACACCAGCAACGCCGATTGTGGAACATGTTCCGCTATGGTGGCGGCGATGGCTCCAGTACGCATCTATCTCGCGCCAGGGATGTTCGGCTTCGCCCGATTGGCTGCCTACGACTACTTCGAGCACGTTCGCAAGGCCCTCGAAACGCGCTACCAGGCGCGGGGTCGCTCCGTGCAGGTGCGGGTCTGCGAAGTGCATCCGACCGCCTCGATTCGTCGCCGGGCCGCCCGACTTGCGCAGATGATTGCCCATACGACCGGAACCGATGACGGCCACGTGCATCTCCTCGGGCACTCCACGGGGGGACTCGACGCCCGACTGGTCGCTTCGCCCACCGTCCATTTGGGGCAGGTCGCCGACAAACAACTGAGTTGGCTGGGTCGTCTTCGATCGGTCACGACGTTCAACACCCCCCACTACGGCACCCCTTTGGCAAGCTTCTTCGCCACTGCCAAGGGGCAACAGCTGCTCTATGCGCTCTCCGCGTTGACCGTGACCGCTCTCAAGTTTGGGGCGCCTCCGTTGGCGGCCGGCTCGGCATTGGTGGCAGCACTTGGTCGAACCGGCGACAGCCTGGGCGTCGAGTTGGCTTTGGTGGACAAGATCACCGACTCAGTGTCGCGCGCGCTCGACGAAGCCTCGAGTCGAGATCTGCGCAACTGGCTTCGGCAGGTACGCGACGATCAGGGCGGCGTCGTTCAGCTCATGCCCGAGGCCATGGACTTGTTCCAAGCGGGCGTCGAGAATCGACGCGGGGTGCGCTATCAGAGCGTGGCGAGCTACGCCCAACCCGGCGGGGTACGCGACCTGATTGGCTCGATACGCTCGCCGTGGGCGGTCGTTTCGGCAGCGCTGTTTGCGCTGCTCTATCGGGTCACGGCGGTGTACGATGAACGCTATCCGTGCGCGCCGCGCGACGGCGGTGAGGCTACGCTGATGGCGATTGTCGGTGAGTGTCCGCCTCGGGGCGCCAATGATGGCGTAGTTCCCCTCACATCACAGCTTTGGGGCGAGCCCGTGTGGATTGGTAAGGGTGATCACCTCGACGTCGTAGGGCATTTTCCCGGCCCTGGTGGTCACAACGATTGGTTGACGAGCGGCGCGCGATTCGACGCTCTGCGTTTCGAGACCATGATGGACCGTGTGGTGGACGGAATGTTGGAAGCAGAGAAGTCCTAGGAGGGCATCGGGACACGCGCTAGTCTCTGCGCATGGTCGATTTGGGGGCGGCCCGCGAGATCGAGGTCGCAATCAACGGTGCGCTATCGCGCAAAGGCGTTGGAGGCACCGTGGTCGTGCGGGGCAACACGGCGGAGCTTCATGGTGCTGGTCCGGTGGTGGCGATTGATCTCGGCGAGTGGGTCGAGCAATGGAATCTGTTGCCGCCGGACATGCGCGATCGGCGTGCCGAAGTTGCGGCGGAGCGACTGCGTGGCTCGGTTCAAGACGTCAGTGGCAAGAAGGAAGGATCGGGTTTTCCGCTCGGGCCACTGCTCGTCAAGGCACTCGGCGCGCTCCTTTTGGTGGGCGTGCTCGGTGGCGGTGCCTACTGGCTATATCAGAGCAATTTCTTCGGCCCCAAAGGCGAAACTGCGCCTCTCGATGGAGACAAACCGATAACCACACGCGCCCCTGTGATCGACCCTGCGCAGCGCGCCAAGAAGGTCTGTGAAGCTGCGCGCAGCAGGGTCTACTCGGGTGCTTCCATCGCGATGGATGTCGAGGGTTGGATCGTCGAGCTGTGGCTGGCCCGTGCCCCGAGCAAAGGCCCGCTTCACACCGACGCGAAGCTCCTCGAGAGGACCCAGACAAAGGAGCTGAGCACCGAATTCGGAGTCAAGAGTACGGGCACGGTCGAGGTTGTCGACGCCACCAAGAAGAAGCTCGGTGCTGTTGCTGCGACAATTCGGTTCAACGAGGGATTCGTCGAGCCGTTCCTCGGGACCAAAGGCAGGCAGCGGTACATCGAGCTGCTCATCTCGCTGGCGGAGACTACCGACGCTGACTACGCGGCCCTTTACGCTCGTTGCGCACATCTGAAGGTGCGGGACATCGGAGCCTATTATCGAGGGCGGGACGCTGCGGGAGCGGCCGCAGCGTTGCTGTATGCGCAGGGCGGTTTTAGTGAGCCCAAAGCGGTGACCCTCGGCGGGCTCGATGGCGAATGGCTCAAGGCACTGCAGGCAGCCACGACGCCAGTTGACGACAAGAGCTTGTTGGAATTGACGCGCAAAGTAGGCGCCCGTTTGGTGACGGTCAGCGAGGATGCGGGCACTCCGTCGGTGGCCCTTCGCTTCGTGCTAGGTGGCCCGACCCGGGCCCAAAGTGCTGCTCGCATGCTGGCCAAGCAGCTCAACTTGCGGTAGCTGGCTCGGCCCCACAGGCGCTGCCAGTTGCTGGCGCGCGCTCAATCGCCGACGTGGATCAGCGAATGGATGAGCACGTCTTGCTGGGTTGCTTCGCGAAGCTTCTCTCGGCCCGGAAGGAAATCGAGCTCGCATACGAACGCGAAACCAGCAACTTGTCCGCCCTGACGGTGGATGAGCTCAGCGGTGGCGGCGGCCGTGCCCCCTGTCGCTAGCAGGTCATCCACGATCAACACCTGGTCGCCGTCCGAGAGGGAACCCTTGTGCATCTGCAGCTCGCTCTCGCCATATTCCAAGGAGTAGCTGACCGCGTCGACATCGGCGGGCAGCTTGCCGGGCTTGCGAACCGGGATGAACGCCAGGTTGAGCCTCGCTGCCATAGCCCCGCCAAAGATGAAGCCACGAGCCTCCATGGCGACAATCGCACTCAGCTTTGCGCCCAAAAATGGTTGCGCCAGAAGATCCAAGGTCATGTGGAACGCCTGGACATCAGCCAACAAAGGCGTGATGTCTTTGAAGACGATTCCGGGCTTGGGGAAATCAGGCACATCGCGCAGTTTGCTGTTCAAGTGGGCGATTGCATGCTCTGAGGCGAGCGCTGCGGCTTCAACTCGTGTGGTCGATTCAATCAACGCCATCACATCTCTCCTATCAGTCCGAGGCCGACGCCGTTGTCGCCCACAACCGTCGGGCTCAAAGTGAAACGACCCAGGTCGTTTCGGACCCAGATGTCCTGGGGCGCTGCCAAGCCAGCGATGAACATCGCCAAGCCACCACTCTGGGCTAGGCCGCTCATCACCAGCGCGAAGGTGCCGAAGGACTTCGTATCGGCGGTGCCGATGGTGATGAAAGGACCGACGACCGGAATGAAGAACGGTACCCAATCGTCGCCGTCGCGTGAGTCTTGTTGTGCTGACGCTACTGAAGTCGATACCAGGTAGGTTGCTCCAAAGGTGACGGCTCCGGCAATGACCAAGCCGCGGCGCACCCTGGTGTCTCGATAGTATCCTTCGGGGGCCGGACTGCCCTCGCGGTACGGCTTGTACTTGGGCGGCGGCATCCCATAGCCATAAGGTGATCCGGGCGGATAGTGGTACGCCGGTGGCGCATAGCCCGGCGGCGGAGGATAGCTCCAGGCTGGGGGCGGGTAGCCTGGGGGCGGCTGGCCGTATGCGGGTGGCTGGCCGTGCGGCGGCTGGCCGTGCGGGGGCTGGCCGTGCGGGGGCGGAGCCTTACCCCGAGGTGCGTGGGGGCCACGTGGCCCAGCAGGCGTGCTTGGTGGGGCAGGTGCAACCGCTCCTGGGGGCGCAGGAGCCGTCGCCGCGGGGGGTGGCGGAGGCGGCGGAGGCGGAGGCGGCGATTGTGCCGACACGTTGGGCGCAGTTAGGCCGAACACGAGCAAGGTGACGGCTGGGATCAACGCGGGCCAAGGTGATGAAATACGAAAAATGGTGGAGAATTGCATCGTACAGAGGTTCGCTGATGAGCTGCGCGCGGCGCAGACAAGTAAGTGTTGAAAAGCCATCCAAGCGTAGCCGGCAACTGCGTCCAGGGCGAGGGTCTTGGCGCTGATTTCACCCGCGGCCGAGCCTGTCAGCTTCGCGGCGTGCCCAGCCGCAAGCCGAAAGCAACCCCGGGTGCAGAATGCCGTTGCTCACCGCCAGTCCGCCGGTCAGCTCGAGGCTCGCTCGGTAGTTGATGGCCAGACCCTGCAAATCGGTCAAACGGCCGCCGGCCGCGCTGATGATGGCTTCGGGACCGCAGCAGTCCCAAAGCTTCAGCCCCGGGCCGTCATGCGCATACAAGTCTGCTCGGCCTTGGGCAAGGCGCGCCACTTTTACGCCAACCGAGCCGCAGCCGACCAGGTTGCCGATACCCAGCCGACGGCGTAGCGGGTCGATGATGGCCGGGCGGTGATTGCGTGAGGCGAGCATGGTCGCATCGCCAAACGTGCCGCGTGCCGAAACGCGCAGCATTTCGCGACGGCCATCGCCATGTTGTACGAAAGCGCGTTGACCGACTCGTCCAGCGAGCAACAAGCCTTCGGTGGGGATTGCTACCACGCCGGCAGAAGCGCAGCCTCCGACAGCGAGACCAATCATGACGGCGAATTGGTCGTTCTTGTCGACGAACTCGTGTGTGCCGTCGAGGGGGTCGACATAGAAGACACGGTCGCGGCGCATGCGCTCGGCCAGCTCATTCGGCTCTCTGGGAGCGCTTTCCTCGGCAACTACCGCCGCGGCTCTGAAGCGCTCCTCCAAGGCTGAGCAGATGAGATCATCGGCCTCCTCGTCAGCCACCGTGACTGGGTCGCCGGGGCCCTTGTGTTGCACGGCGATGCCGGTCTCGAGATGCTTCTGATAATGCGCCAGCACGGCCTTGCTGGCCTTTGCAGCGATGTCGATCATCGCCTCGAGCTCGTCATCGGCGCGGATGTCGATCGTCATATGCTCTCGCTACACCTCGATGCCGACGCTGGCCAGTAGCTCAGGCAGCTCTACGAGTGTTTCGTCGTCGAGATACGGCGGTCCGTCATCGGCGTCCTCAACCAATTCGCGCAACTGTGCAACCGACTTCGGCCCCAAGACGGCAGACGTAACAAGTTGATTTGACAGGACAAATCGCAATGCTGCCGCCCGCATGCTGCTGACCTCACCGCCGATGATGGGCTCGAGCGCTTCGAGTTGAGCGAGCCTCCGGCGCAACCCTTGTTGAGTCCAACGCTTCGAGCGGTGATCGTGGCCGAGGAAGGCTTTGCCAACTGACCACTTGCCTGCCAGAAGACCGTGGGCCAACACGGATCTCACCAGCACCGCGGTGACGTTGGCAGATAGCTCGTCGGTGAGCTGGTGCAGCTCTTGGGCAATGAAGAGATTGTAGGGCAACTCCAGCACGTCCGCGCCGCGGCTTATGGCTGCCCGCGCCACGTCCGAGCTGCCGGCGCTGACTCCCCATGCGTCGATTAGGCCGTCCTCGACCAGTTGCTTCAAGTAGTCGACCCCGTCAGAGGTCGCGACCGTGGCTGCGGTGGGGTTGTGGAGCAGCACCGCGTCCAACCGATCGCGCTTGAGCCGCTTCTGACTGCCCGCGAAGCTGCGTTTGAGGCTTTCCTCGTCAAAGCGTTTCTCGGTGGGCGTTTCGTCCAGAAAGGTCCCGATTTTGGTGACGACCCGAGTCTGTTTTGAATCCAGTCGCGCTCCGAGCTTCTTCTCCATTTCCCCGTCGCCGTATACGTCTGCGGTCTCGAACAGGGTGATGCCGAGCTCCACGGCAAGATCGATGACCTTGTCGACCTCCTTGGTGTAGACGGGACCATAACCGTCGCCGCTCAGTCCCCAAGTGCCCAGAGCCATTGCAGATACAGGGTATCCGAGTCGGCCGAAACGCCGCGTCTCCATGCCACAGACCCTAGTACGTACGGCCGGTTACAACAAAGCACCAGCTCGGGGCTGGTAGCCGCTGAGCGGCGGCATGCAGCTGCTTGACAACAGGGGGGCATGTTGCTTATATGCGCGGCCCTCGCATTCCGCGTTGGTTTCAACGGTCGACTCGATGGTCGGGTCGGCGGCCACCGGAAGCGAGTCAGCGCACAAGCGTTGTCCAATCTCGAATCGAACAAGCCATGCCTAAGATGAAGACCAACCGAGCTGCCGCCAAGCGATTTCGCCTGACCGGTAGCGGGCGTGTTCGCCGCTCCAAGGGCGGGCACAAGCACGGGATGATCAGCAAGACGCGCAAGCACAACCGCCGCCTTGGTAAGTCGGTGTTGGTGCATGCCGCCATGGAGAAGCGCATCAAGGTGCTGCTTCCTTACGCCTGATAACGATCGAGACCCGCGAACAGCGCCCGAGAAGGTGAGCAAATGGCACGTGTAAAGCGAGGCTTCAAAGCCCGTAGACGTCGCAATCGAGTACTGAAGCAGACCGAGGGGTACTGGGGAGGTCGCAAGAACCGTTTCCGCCAGGCCATCGAGGTTCTCCACAAGGCGTGGAGCTACGCCTATGTTGGCCGCAAGCTACGCAAGCGCGACTTTCGGCGTCTGTGGATCACCCGCATCAACGCCGCGGCGCGCCTAAACGGTACGACCTACGGAAGATTGATTCACGCGCTGAAGAAGGCCGAAATCGGTCTTGACCGCAAGGTACTATCCGACATCGCGATCCACGACCCGGCGGGGTTCACCGCCGTCGTCGAGGTGGCGCAGCGGAAGTGAGCGCGCCAAGCGACCCAGTTGCCGCCATCGTGGATGGCTTGGCGCGGCTTGGTACTGAATACCAAGGGGCGTTCGAAGCGGCTGGCGACGAGCATGCGCTGCGTGAAGCGCACGCAAAGATCCTCGGAAAGCGCGGATCGCTCACCAAAGTGCTGGCTCTGATGCGGCACGTTCCCAAGGCCGAACGGCCTCGGGTGGGCGCTGAGGTCAACGGCTTCAAGCAGGGGGTGGAGCAAGCGTTCGCAACGCGACTCGAGCAGCTTGGAGCGCTCGAGCGCCAGAAGGACCTAAACGCCCCGCCACATGATTTGAGCTTGCCAGGTCGGCAATGGGCGACGCGTGGCCACCTTCATCCGGTGATGCAGACACGCGAGGACCTTCTGGAGATCTTTCGCGATCTCGGTTTCGAGGTGGTTGCTGGACCCGAGGTGGAGCTCGAGGAAAACAACTTCACCAAGCTGGCCTTTCCGCCGGATCATCCGGCCACCGACATGCAAGACACCTTCTGGGTGGATGTTCTCGATGGACAGCAGGCTTGCAAGCCGGGTGCTGTGCTGTTGCGCACCCACACCAGCAACACCCAAATTCGAGTGATGAGTGAGCGGCAGCCGCCGATGGCGGTGGTCAGTGCAGGTGGGGTCTATCGTCGCGACGACGACCTGACCCATTCGCCGATGTTTCATCAGATTGAGGGAT
>CAZRGL010000407.1:3498-10499 GCA_964599485.1 uncultured Polyangiaceae bacterium | reverse complement strand
CAGATCATCGAATTGCCCCTGACCGGAAACGCAAAACAGCTCCCATTCGAAGGCAAGCCGAGCGCCCTCGCTGCTTCGAAAGACCGAGTCGCTGTTGCAGCGGGCCGAACGGTGTTCCTCTTGAAAAAGGGAAGCACCAGCCGACGCGAGCTGTCAGTCGGCATCGTAGCGCTCGGCTTTCGCGGTGCCGATCTCGTCGTCGGCTACAAGGAAGGGAACTTCGAAGTGTTGCCTGACGCCGGCGCCAGCGCTGCCACAATACGCCCAGCAGCATTCCAAGGCGTGCCTTCAGCCACACCGCGGAGCATTCTCGCAGGCCCGCTCGGCACCATCATCGTCGGATACGCCAACGGGTTTGTCGGCTTGTGGCACAGCGCCACAGGTGCCCGCCTCGCCGACGCACGTCTACATGGTCAGGTCGTTCATCTGCTCCTCGAAAACGAGAAGCTCCACGCCGCAACCGATCTCGGAAGTCACCTCAGCTGGGACTTGGCTCCCTTCTACGCCGACGAGTGCCGTTTCTTACAACAGCTGCAGCGTGAGATCCCGGTCGTATGGAACCACGGGCGCCTAGCAAAAGTCACCGCTCCACAAGGTCGACGCTGCCGACCCCGAGACTAGCCCGAATCATCCGCTAGCTAACCCGAATCATCCGCGAGCTAGCCTGGCTAGCGAACAGCGCGACTCAGTCGTCAGTGCGATACTCCGCGGGATCTACCGCGTGTTCTTCGAGCCAACGGTAGACTTGGCGCCGCGAACGGCCTGTGACTTTGGCAACCCGGGTGACGTTGCCGCCGTTGCGCTGCAGCAGGGCGACGAGGCTGCGCCGACTTGGCGGACCGGAGTCACGGGGCGGCTCAGAGGTGGATGGCGGGGTGGTATTGCGCGAGCTGCTGGGGATGCTGTCCAGTCGGTGACGAACCATGTCGAGGGACAGGTACTCTTCGTCGCGGGAGCGCAGGCCGAGCTCGTGAGCGACCTTGGAAAGCTCGCGAACGTTGTGCGGCCAGAGGTGGGTCAGAAGCGCCTCGGCGAGTCGGGGCGTGATGGGCTTGTGGTTTTCACCGAGAAAGTGCCCCAGCAGCAAGAGGATGTCCTCGCGCCGTTGGCGCAGCGGCGGTAGCTCGAGCGTGATCTCCGCCAGCCGGGCGTAGAGGGCTGCTCGAAATTGTTTTTCGGCGACATCTTCGCTGAGCAGGCTCTCGGTCGCGCAGAGGATTCGGACGTCGATGGGAATCGACTTCTGGGATCCGACCGGTGTGACCCGACGTTCTTCGAGGACGCGCAGCAGCTTGGGTTGAACAGTTCTTGGCAAGTCGCCGAGCTCGTCGAGGAACAAGGTGCCGCCATCTGCAGCTGCAAATAGGCCCTTGGCATCCGTCGTTGCGCCCGTAAACGCCCCCTCCACGTGACCAAAGAGCTCACGCTCGGCGATGCCTTCGGGAATGGCGGCGCAGTTGACGGCGACGAAGGGGCCGTCGCGGCGTGCACCGTGCTCGTGCAAAGCCCGAGCCACGACCTCTTTGCCGGTGCCTGTCTCACCCAAGATGATCACGGTCGAATCGGTATCGGCGAGCATCTCGGTGTTGAAGCGAAGCCGGCGCAAAGCGACCGAGCAGCCTTTGAGCTCGTCGACTTCGCCGTCAGGAGGGCCGTTGTCCCAACGAACAACGAACAGCGAGCCTCCCATGCGAATCACGTCACCGTCCTGCAGAACGGCTTCGTCCACGTAGACGCCGTTGAGATAGCAGCCGTTGACGCTCCCCTGATCTTGGATGCGGGCCGTCCCATCGGTCACATCGATGGCAAAGTGAACGCGCGAGGCCCGCTTGTCGTTCACGAGCAGCCCCTGACGCCCAGGACGACGCCCCACGAGCGTCGTCCCACTGCTCAGCACCACCGGCGGCCGCCGAATGATCTGGTCATCCGGCGTAAAGACAACCCTCAACGTCGGCAGCGACCGACGCGCCCCACTCGTCGCACTCTGCGACCCCATCAACGTGGGTGAGCCACCGGAGGAATTCTGGCTGCTTGTGTCGGCCACGAGCCAACACAATAGCCAACCTCAGTCCTCGCGGTCGAGCACCTTGGATGAAGCCCGCCCCCCTGCTCCATCCACTGGGCATGTCGCCGCCCCGCACAATCAATTGACCAGCGGTTCCTCGCCCTTTCCCTCTTGGTCTTGTGAGGATTCACCCTCGGCGTCGCCACAACCCAAACCATCGCCCCAGCTGTCCTGCGACTGGAGGCACCGGTGTGACATGACCGGCATCTCACTACTGGGCGAACCGTCCGCATAGAGCCTTCTCATCTCATCTCGTTCGCCAGCGGTGTGCCGTCACACCACCTCCCCACGTGACCGCACACCGTCAGCCGTCATCTCAACCCTGCGTTGAAGGGCCAAGCGGCAGGATTCGCGTGACCACAGCGCTGGTTCGATTTTTGCTCTCACGAGGTGCATCACTATCGATCAGGCTGAGGGAGATTGAAAGATGAGAGGGCCCGCCAGTTTCGTTGTCAGGTTAGGAACTCAAAGTCCACGTCCACAACGGATCATGTGGATGGTGATTTGTGCGCTCATCATGCTCGGGTCATGCACGCCACCGACAGATGAGCCAGCAATGACATGTCCTGCGGCGTTCACGATCGCACTGGATGCTCAAGGTGAAGCCTACATTCCGTTGATGACCGGGGAGGTCGTACTCACACCGTGGCTCGCCGCCCAACAACCGAGGCTGGTTCAAACGCCGCATCCGGGGGAGACGGTGTCCGGACCCTCGTCGGTGAACATCGAGGTCGAGGCAGTCAACGCCTTGGGAACGGCCCTTGCGACCTGCTCGACAGACGTGGGCTTTGCTGACGAGGACGCGCCCATCGTGGAGCTCTTCATTGGGATCCCGGAAGACGGAATGTTGCCGATTCGCACTCTGCCCACGCCAATGAAAATGGCGTCGGCCGACAACGTGGGAGTGACCGACACGTTCTACTATCTGGATGGTGAGAACGTTGGGATGAAGATCCCCGAAGAAGCACTGGTCGCGGGCACGCATTGCATCCTAGCTGCCGCTGTGGACGCCGCAGGCAACGAAGGCCGAAGTGCGGCCGCGTGCTTCACAGCCATGCCGTACCGTCTACACGATGCGAATTATGAGCTCGCTGAATTTGATTGCCAGGAAGGCGACGGCGGTGTCGAGCTGACTGCACAGCTCTATCTGACCGCGCCCGAGGCCCCGAAAGGGCAGGAGCGGCTTTTCGAAGCCAGGGAGGTGCTGACGACGATGCTCACGCTTCATGGATTCAGCTCAGATGAAGCATGGCTGAACTCAGGCCAGATTCGGCCTGTCGACACCAAGGTCGACCAATGCGGTCGCGTAGTCGTCGACTACGTCGTGGAACCCGCCGAAGGACTACTCAAAGCATGCCCTGAGAGACTGCTGCTCGGTGGACACGCGCTGGTGGACGGCTGGGCCGTCTCATTCTGGGACCAAGTGAGCACAGAAGATGTCGACGAGATCAAAGACGGACACGCTGATGGGTATGGGACGCAGTGCGGCACGCCACGGCCGCTCGAGCAGCCCCTAGTCGAACAGGCGCCGCCTCGACAACCCCCGATGCACCCAAAGAACGTTCGCCCCCCCATACCAGCACCAGAGTTGACGTACGCCACCACCATCACTCCGCCCTCCGACTGGGTTGGACATCGTGTCGGCTCCGATTGTTGGTGCATCTTTAACGTCTATATCAGCCGGCCCGATGCAAACATCGACGACGACCCAAAACGCAGTAGTTGCTCCAGCGGCGCCACTAGCCTCGTCAGCGCCATCTTCGCCCCTCCCGCTTTCGCGAACGGCAACGTAAGGGTGCAATCCCACAACGGAGCGGTCGGCGCAGCTGGCTACGCGAAGTCGACAGGGGTCTGCGCCAACCTGTTGCGATCCTCCGCATCGGCGGCAAGCCAGCCAACGGTAACGGCTGAAATGGTCTGTTATCACCGTGGGAACCGAGTTGGTGGAGGCGCTCACGGATGCGCCGACTGCTGCGACAACAAGTACACCATCAAGTGCGACAACAACGCCAAAGTGAACTTGCGAGTCGACAGCAATGGCAGTCAAAGTGAAGCCACTGGCAAGGGCCGCATCCGTGTGAAGACGGATTGCGCAGCCATTGACACCGGAGATCACCCTCCGACGCAGTCGGGTGGCGCCACACCCACCACGACGACCACCACCGTAGGCTCTGGTACCACCTCAGGCTCGAGCGCAACGCTCTCGCCAACGAGTCCGACAATTGGAACGTCGGGTGCTTCCTCGACCTCGAGCTCGACATCGGTGGTGCGAGTCTTTGTTCCGGGTGGGTCGCACACCAACGTCTACCCTGACCAGAACCTCAAGATCGTCGACAAGTGCGAAGAGCACCTCAAGCCGGCCGGGCAGATCGACGCATCGGTTGCGGTGAAGGACCACGGATTCTCGAAGGTACAAGTGAAGTCTGAGTTGCTGATGGACATTTCAGCGTCTTGCGCTGGGGTCGACATGGGGACGTTCAAGTACCGCGCGGTACTCCCCTGACCGCCTGCCACCTCCAGAATGTGGAGGTGCTTGCAGCGCAGAGGAGGAAACTTGTGAGGTCATCAAGGGGAAGATTGCCATGAGGATTGGGAGAGTCGATCACCAGCAGACGCGGGTGGGCCGAGGGTTGGGCGAGGCTTGCATCTGGGTGCGCGCCTTCGTGAGCCTTCTTGTTGTCGCAACGACGGCCATGTGTGGACAGTCATCCACCAAATTGGAGTGCGGCGGAGGAGATCTCCGCGTCTATGTGCCGAGCTACCCTGGGGAGCCCGGGTCCCCAAACGGCAAGGCGGTGGTTGGAGAAGCAGAAGGTGAAGGTGAGACCGAAGGCCATGCGCGCGAAAACGCTATTCGGAGTGCCTTTACCGAGGCGGTCAAGAAGCAATTCAGTTGCCCTCAGTGCCCGGACCTCAACGGCACTTGCAAGCAGAGTGTCGACGGCTTCCGTACGGGGCGTGCCACCATCACAAACGACTCTGAGCCCACAAAAACTTGTGCTCGCCGGTCTGATCTCATGGTGCAAGACGCGGAGGGGAACTGGATCCGCAAGGCACCGTGGACGTGCAAGGGCACTGTGAGGATCGATCCTGCAGATCCGACCTGGGCCTACGGCCGATGCCTGGACTGTTCGAAAGGAATCGACTGCGGCGGAGAGGTGACGGAGGAAGGCTGGATAGACGAGGACGACTGGGCAGATGGGCTCGGTTGTGACAATGCCGATGGGGATTCATCCCAAGACCAAGAAGGAAAGGGCGAGGAACTGCTGGTCAATTGACTGGCTAGCAGCTTGCCCGGGCCCTTGGGCACGCAGTTTCGATTCGCGTCGGTACTGTTTTTAGAGCCGAACGTCATTGGAGTTCTCATGTTCAAGTCAGAAGGCACCGGTGTTGTTGGCGCCAGTCAGCGGAGAAGCGCGACTGTGCTGGTCGCCGATCAGTGCGACACGTTTCGGCGTGACAGGCTAGGCCGACGGTTGGTCCAAACGATACAAGTCTGCGCGGTCGCGCTCGTTGCCGGTGCCATGGTGATGTGCGCGCCGACTCGGCCCGAGTTGGAATGCGGGGGACCAGATCTCCTCATTTTTGTGCCGAGCAATGTTGGTGACCCCGGCAATCCCAGCGGTAGCGAGTTCGTTGGCCTCGGTGAGGGAGAGGGTGAGACGGAAGGCCACGCGCGAGATGAGGCTATCAAGGATGCATTTCGGAAACACGTCGAGAGCAAGTTCACATGCCAATTCTGCCCGGGAACCATCATGGAATGCGCCAAAATAGTCGATGGTTTCAGAACGGGCCGTGCAAGCGTAACGAACACCCTCGACCCCACCAAGACGTGTACGCAGCGCACAGATTTGATGGTGCTGGACGATGACGGCAACCGGGTCAGCCAAAAACCGTGGTTCTGCAAGGGAACAGTGACAGTCGACAAGCAGGATCCGGGTTGGGCGTGGGCTCACTGCGAAGCATGCCCTGAAGGAGAGCCTGGGTGTGGCCCCGAGGAGGGCGAGAAGACTCCGTCTGACGAAGATGACTTGGGGGACAGCGAAAGCTGTCCAGACGACGAGGCAAAAGAGAGCGAAGAGGTGCTTGTCTTCTAGCACCCTGCTAGGCGCTGACGCCGTCGCACAACATTGAGAGCGCTCAACCTCGAGGACGGAGGCTGGCTGGCTCGGTCGATGACATGAGGCGGCGGACCCACCGGGAACTCCAGCGCCACATGGATGGTGGCAGCGGGCGCCTGGGCTGCGCGGACCCTCTTGTTCGCTGCGCCAAGCCCGCAGCCAATACGCCACGACAGCCAGTCTCCGACTCGGACCGGGGTGTTGAAGCGCTAGCAGCCGACACCGAACTTGATCACGACCAGGACCACCACGACGACGAGCATGATGACGCATCCGGCGGCGCTGAATAAGGGAATGCCGATCTTGGCGCCGCAGTGCGGGCATGGGGACACCTTGGGAGGTACCTGCTTCTTGCAGCTTGGACAGAGGGCGGCCACGACGCTGAGCCTGACCCGGTCCGGCTCGGGGCGCCAGTCTTCGCTGCACTGTAGCTAACCTGCTGCGGCCGGCGCAGCATGACAACAACACTGCGATGTCGGTTCGGTGCGGAGGTAGCGTACCAAGGGCTGAACCTCCTCCGGAGGGCGTCCTGGTTCAGACCTGGTGGGACGGCCGCGTTCGCTACCGGTTCGAGCGGGCCTTCAAGCACGGCTCCACGGCCATCGACCTGCGGGACATCGACGCAATCATCCGCTTCAGCACGCACAGCAAATCGCCCTGAACGCCAACAATCGACCCATGAGCCGTCGAAGCTGAAAACCGTGCTGTCGGAACCCGATTCACGCGCCGATGCCCTGAGGGGGCGCGGCCGCCACGTTCAGACGCGAGGCGCTGCGGGCCCGGCCGATGGCCACACCGGCACCGATCATGAACAG
>CAZRGL010000407.1:0-3398 GCA_964599485.1 uncultured Polyangiaceae bacterium | reverse complement strand
GACGCGAGGCGCTGCGGGCCCGGCCGATGGCCACACCGGCACCGATCATGAACAGAAGGCTCACTCCGAGCAGACCCCAACCCGCGCTGACTGCGGTCTCATAGTGCTCGACCTCTCTCTTCGAATAGCTGGTGGTGCGATAGCGGTAGCCGGAAGAGCCCATCGACGTGCTGCGCCGCTGTGAGCGGGCCTGACGGAGCTGCGATTCGGCGCTGCTCACTTGCTCGCCGCCGCCAATCACCATGAGCGCACCGAGACCGAGTAAGAAAACGGTGGCCAGTGACCACCACACGGCTGCCTGCTTCTTCTGACCCCATTGCCCCAGCTTGCGCATGTGAAGCAGATGGAAGAGCAGGAACACAATCCCGCCCGGCACGAGGCCGAGCGACGCCTCTGGCCAGCTCATGGCTGTTCCGCCAAGTGGACCAACGGTGGTAACGAGCACCACCCCCGCGCCAACCAGGAACAGGGTGACGAATGGCAGCGCCTGCAGTCGGTCGAAGTCGCTGGCGACCAGGTGCGTGGCGCTCGCGCAACGGTTTGGCACACACCCCTGGCACAGCGCAGCCGTCATGGACGGGTCACCGTTTCCAACCTCCCCAAACTGTGCGCCTCGACCCCTACGTGTTCGTGGGCACGGTCGTTGCTGTAACTCTAGCCACAACCCTACATGAGAGGTAACCAACATGACCCACTCGAAGACCCTCACGGTCCGCACCCGCATCCTGCGCGCCCTCGTCGTCGTACCGATCGCCCTTCTGGCTTTGCTGCTTCCTGCCTGCGTCGAGTCGACCGGAGAGGAGGATCTGCGCACCGACTGCACCACCGACGCGCAATGCGGCTTGATCGACATCGACAAGCTCGACGAGTGCTGTGGTTGCGGCAGCATCGACTACAGCTTGGACAATTTCGTCGCGGTGAGTCTGCAATCCTATCGCGAGGTCAAAGAAGACCTCTGCCCCGACGGCCAATGCGCAATCGGATGCCCTAACCAAATCGTCAACGACAACTACGAAGCACGCTGTGTCCAGCAGCGCTGCGCGAAGGTCGCCAAGCCCCAGCGTCATCCATGATGCTGTAGCTCCCCCACATCTACGTCTGTCGCCGCTGCCTGGTTGTCGCGCCGTCTCACATGCGCCACTCCACGCCGCGTAGCAATTTGCGAAGCGCTATTGCATTGGAAGACGGGCGGGCGGGGATAAACCGCCCGGGATGCCCCTACCACGCAACGGCACCATATCGACGCCATTGGGAGGACGGGCGGGCGGGGATAAACCGCCCGAGATGCCCCTACCACGCAACGGCATTGGGGAGACGGGCGGGCGGGGATAAACCGCCCGAGATGCCCCTACTACCCTATCCGCTTTGGGGCTATGGCGTGACTTCGAGCTTCTCGCTCTTGCTCTTCCAGCACCAGTCGTCGCTGGTGATTTTTACGCACGAGTAGGTGGGCGTGAGCTTGGTGTCCGCGACCACTTTGCCGTTGTGATGTACTACGACATCGATCCAGTCAGGTGAGTAGTGTGGGAACTGGGCCGCCTTGCGAATCGCGAAACCCAGCGCGTTGCTTCCGCTCTCAAACAGAGCGACGGTGGGGCCCAGGTCGCCGACCTGTTGGGATGACGTGAGGTGATCGCCCGTGTTGGTGTCCACCTCGACCTCCACGTCGGGGAGCGCCAACGGGGTGGAGAACTCGACGCTCACGTAGTCGCAGAACCTGAGATCGAGACCGCCGGTGCCGTGGAAGACGCATTCGTCGGCGCTGCTGGCCTGGTTGGCGGGGATCTGCGCGGTGCCGCCGCTACCGCCCTCGTTCGCGTCACCCAAGGCGGGTAGTGTCGAGCTGCTAGAGCAGGCGAGGACGGCCACGGTCACGCACATTGGCGCGACCAAGCTTCGCACGAGCTGCGGTGAGTAGTTCATTTCGGACCCCCGGTCGATCGTCGCGAAGCATGAGGACAATCTAGCACCCATAGCGCCCACCATGACAGGGCTCGCTAGGTTAAAAGCATTGGCTCTCGACCACACTGCAACGCGGCGATCAACAGCTGTAACGAGGCGACGGCCAAGAAGGGCGCCTCCAAGGACCCCGCCGGAGTTGTCGGGGGTGGGAGGCTCTCTGCTTCAGGCGGTTATTTGCAGGCCGCGGAGAAAGCGCCGAGCGAGCCTCGTGTGAGATCTTTGGCGTCCTCGATGGCTGAAGTCAGATCGGTGTACACGGGGTTGTCCGGATCGCTGAATTCGATGAGCATCACTCGGGCAAACAGGGCGTCTCCCGGTTTTTCGTGTGGGCTGCAATACACGTTGGCGATGACCCGGTCCGAGGAGCCGCAGAACTCGGCTCGCTTCGTGTAGTAGGTGTCGCAGGTTCGACCGTCGCTCTGATCCCAGATCTTGTCGATGTCGGTGAGCTTCGATGGATGCGGGTGGTCGAACATTGGCTCTTTGCCACGCACCGAAACCCAGGTCTCGACACCGCCGACGCTCTCGAGCTCGAACCCATAGATTCGGTTGAATCCAATGTCGTAGCCAGGGCCCGTTGGTGGCTTGTGAGACTCGTAGTGGAAGGTCGGCTGGTTCGTGCACAAGATCCGCTTGCCGTCGGGGCTGTAGGCCAGGTGTGCGCAGCCCGGGAAGTCCGAAGGCTGCTCGAGCGCGAATCGCCAGAAGGACTCGCCTTCCTTCCAACTCGTCGCGTTGAGATCTACCACCACCGGCTGCGGGTTCTTGTTGTCGAAGTTGGGCACGCCCTGCATCCAAGGACAGGTGTGTGCTCCCTTGAGCGGCAGCCCGACCCAATACGGCGAATTGTGCAGCGCCACCAGCTGCGGTTGTTGCGGGTTGGTAAACGGGTCATCCGCGCTACAGTTGGTGGAGTCCAAAGCCGTCGAGGGGTTCTTGGCACCGAGGAGGCGCGCGAGCGGGCCCGCCAAGCCCAGCGGCGCTAGATTGAGCGTCGCTTGCCCCAGGTCGTTCCAGCGGTCTTCCGTGCTCGGGTTCTCGTCCTTGGTGCCGAACAGCAGCTCTGTCTCGCTACGCCAATTCGACTTGTCTCCTTGGTGAACGACGATCTCCTCAGACGTCGTTAAGGACTGGACGACCACGTCGAGACTGGAACCACTGGTGCTCGTGTCGTAAGCAATCCACGATCCTGTGGGATCGATCGAAGGCGAGAAGGCTCCGGCCACATCCACGACGGTCTCGATTTCCAGGATCGCCCCGGCGTCCACATCCCAGGTCACCCGATCGATGCGGCAGGCGCTCGCATCGAAGCGTTGGCAATTGGGAAACGAGCCCACGGGAATGTAGAAGGTGAGGGTCTTGGCTGGGCCGGTGCTCGTCTGGGTGTTGGTGCTCGTCTGGGTGTTGGTGCTCGTCTGGGTGTCGGTGCTCGTCTG
>CAZRGL010000406.1:7325-10525 GCA_964599485.1 uncultured Polyangiaceae bacterium | reverse complement strand
GAGGCTGTCGATAGGAGCGCTGGATGAGCGCCACGAACAGGTGGGCTAGCAGGAAAGCAATGAACAGATCGCCCGACCAGATGTGCACCGAGCGAACGAGGTCGCCGAAGGGCACCTCGCCAATGATATGCGCAACAGAGCTGTGGGCGGCCTCAACCGAAGGCCGGTAGTAGAGCAGCAGCAGCACGCCACTGGCGACCTGCAGGAGGAACAACAGGAGCGTCAGCCCCCCCAAAGCGTTGAACAGCCAATAACGGTGGACCGGCACACGGCGGTCGGCCATGTAAGCTTTCACCGCGGTGAGGTCGATACGCGCGTCGAGCCAGGCTGCCAGGCCGCCCCGAGCTTGCTGCTGTGCTGGCTCGCTCGTTTCGGTCGGTTGGGACGACTCGCCATCCTTGGCTTTGGCCGCCTTGGCCGGCTTGGCCGCTTTGGCCGGCGGCTGCGAAGGCTTGGCCTCTCCGGCCGCTATTTCATTCGGAGGCTCCGACTCGTTGGGCCCATCCCAAGGTGGTAGTGACAGCTTCGCCTGGTCCTTTTCTGGACGCTCGCTCTTGCTCACGACCTCACCTCGCCAACCTCGCTTCGGGCCTTCTTCATGGGTGTAATCTCACGGCTTGGCCTGCCCCGCTCCGCCATCGGGAGTCGGAGCGCCAACGGTTGATGTCGATGCGGACGCGGAAGCTGATGCTGACCCCGATGCTGATGCGGACGAGGACGCACTGCCCGTTGGCTTGGGACTGTTGCTCGTTGCACTCTTGAGCTTCTGCTTGATGCGCTGCACGTCCTGGCGCGAAGCGCCGAAAGAACGAGGGGGCTCGTCGAGTGGATTGCTGCAGAACGCGGCGACGAAGTTCCCAGAAGCGCAGGAGCGCGCTTCATCTGCGAAACAGACCGACAAGACCCCAGAGATGCCACTGCTCGTCAAATCGCTCGATCAGCAACAGTGCTGCCGCGTCGCCGTTGCCGTACCACTTGTCATCACGGCTGACCTCCATGTGCAGTGAAACGGGGGCGGGTTTCTGAGGGCTGACCTGGTACTCCTTCGCTTTTACCGTCGTGGTGCCAGCAAAGCGGAGCCAGATTCCAGCCGCTTTTTCGTCGGCGAGCTTGCCGCACGGCGTGACGGCCTTGTCCCCACGCAAGAGAACATCAACCCGCTCGTAACCGACACGGCGATCGATGTGCATGCGGGCGTCTTTGACCGCGAAGGGTTTGCCTGCAAGCTTACCTCCAACCGGGTTGAGTGGGATCTTGTCGATCGTGTCCTGCTCTGGCTTGAGTCCATCGAGCGGAACGCTGCCGAGATCACCAGGGTCGCAACCCATGAGCGCAATTGCGGCGACGCACGCCGACAAGCCCAGTGCGGCGACGCACGCCGACAAGCCCAGTACAGAGCGCGCGACGGTTCGGGCTGTGCGCGGCGAGCTCATGCGGCCACCTCTTGCGATGAAGGCTCGGGATCTTTGGTCGGCTCGGGATCCGCCTCGGAGGCGGGCGCCTTGACGCGTCCCTCGAGCACCGGAGCAGCCACTTTGACCAAACACGTAAAAATGAACATGCCCGTAGCCCAAATGCCCGCGCACACCGAGAACTCGACGAACGTCGGCATGTACTCGGTCACCTCACCGATTGGCGAAGGTACGAAGCCCGGAATGATGAGCCCCATCCCCTTTTCGGTCCACACTCCGATGAACGTCAAACCACAGGCGATGTTGACCAAACGCCGGTTGGTGTTGAAGCGTGGCACGACGTAAATCACGATGGCGACGATCTCGATGAACACCGCGGTCCAGATGTACGGGACCAGCTTGTTGTAACCGCCCAAGCCGAAGAAGAGGTACTTGGGTGCAGCCACGTGCGAGGTCGCATTGTAGAACTCGGTGAACAGCTCCGAGGCCAACAAGAACAAGTTGATTAGCGCTGCGACCGTGATGATCTGACTCAACAGCCGATACGCTTCTTCGCGCACCTCGACGCCCTGGTACTTGCTGATGAACTGCAAGACGACGTAGATGAATGCGGGCCCAGCAGCGAAGGCCGAGGCAATGAAACGCGGCGCTAGGATGGCGGCGTGCCAGTAGGGGCGCGCGGGCAGCCCGCAGTACAAGAACGCAGTGACTGTGTGGATGCTGAAAGCCCACACGATCGCGATGAACACCAAGGGCAAATACAACCGCTTGTTCAGCTCCCGGCCGATGAACTTGGAGTACAGAACGTAGATCGTGATGGTCGCGTTGAGGATCAGGTAGACATTGAGAACGACCACGTCCCAAGCCAGCACTGACACGGGAAAGTTGAACTTCCCGAGCCCGGGCATCATGTGCCAAAAGCGGTCGAGTCGGCCGATGTCCACGAGCACGAACATCAAGCACATGGCGATGGCCGACACCGCCAGTAGCTCCCCATAGACCACGACCTCCTTGAGGGACTTGTTGTGGTAGATGTAGGCTGGAATGACGAGCATCACGGCTGCGGCTGCCATGCCCACCAAGAATGTGAAGTTCGCGATGTAGGCGCCCCATGAAACCTGATCGGTCATGGCCGTGACGCCGAGGCCCTCACGAAGCTGGTAACTGTAGCCCCAGCCACCTAGCGCGATGAAGGCGACGAGCAGCAGCATCCAGCGCCGGTAGGCGGGTCCACCAGAAAACAACGAGCCGAGACAGGCTCTCAAAAAGGCGATTGGTTGGGCTAGCATCGCTCAGTCGAAGAAGTAGTAGAACTTGGGGTGGGTAGCGAGCTCCTCCTTGAGGATATAGACACGCTTTTTCTCAATGATTTGGCGGACCTCGCTCTTTGGGTCGCGCAGGTTGCCGAACTTGCGCGAGCCAGTCGGGCAGACCTCGAGGCAAGCCGGATAGAGCCCCTTTCGGGTGCGCTGCAGGCAGAAGGTGCACTTCTCCATCACGCCCACGTGGCGCAGCCGATTGCTCAAGTAAGCCTGCTTGGGATTGATCTCTCGCGGCGGCATCGAGGGCGGAGAGAAATTGAACCGACGTGCCCAATAGGGGCATGCCGCCAAGCAAAAACGGCAACCGATACACCAGTTGTAGTCCACCACCACGATGCCGTCGGGTTCCTGCCAGGTCGCCTCGATAGGACAAGCCCGAACGCAGGGGGCGCTCTTGCACTGATGACACTGCACCGGCATGTAGAACTTGTCGCTCGGTGCTCTGCATGAACTGTCGGGCATCGTC
>CAZRGL010000406.1:0-7315 GCA_964599485.1 uncultured Polyangiaceae bacterium | reverse complement strand
ACTTGTTGTCGGCCGGTACCGTCTCGTGCTCGTAGTAGCCCTCGGAGTGCTCGATCTCCAACGACCCCTTGCTCATCTCGAGCACCCGGATGTACTGGATCTGTGGATTGCGCGACGTGTTGTTCTCTCGCATGCATGCGTAGACACAACGCCGACAACCAATGCACTTGGATAGGTTCAGGGCATAGGCGAACTCGACCCCTTCGAGCGGCTTGGGATCCTCAATCTTGGCGTCGACACCGTAGCGGCGTCGGCAGTCAGCCTCGAGCCGCGCGAAGATGGTCTTCTTGTCCTCGTCGGTGAGGCGCTTGTAGTGCTGCTGGGTAGCGGCTGCGAACAGGTCTTCTCGACCAGAACCGCATGCGCTGGCAGCCGCTGCTACCCCCGCGGCGCCAGCGAGCATACGCAACGCGCCACGGCGATTGCTCCGCTGCGCGCAGCGCGATTCGAGTCGCGTGTCACAACTAGGCGCGTCCGTGCGTGGTTTGGACTTGGACATGAATCAGTGCTGGGGCTGAGCGTGGCCTCGAGAAGCCGGGCCCGACGTGTTGGTTTTGTTGCCGTGCCCCTTGGCGCCGTGGCCGTGACCATGACCTGAGCTCGGCGCTTCGTAACCGCGGGGGCGCTTGGGGGCAGGCATCGGCTTGAGGTGGGGGAAGCGGGGCGCGTGCGGACTATGGCAAGCGGTGCAATTGCGTTGCTGCTTGTGATCTCGCCAGCTGCCCGTGAGGAGACCATGGATGCCGGCTCTCCAGTCGCGCACCTTCTCGCCATGACATTGCCCGCAAATGCGATACGACTCGTCGAAGGAGACTTTCGTGCCGTTTGCCAAGTGCAAGAAGTTGAAGTCGTCAAACTGGTGACAGTTGTTGCACCAGCCCACCGACGGCGCGTGTTTCAGCTGGATGGTGGTGTGGTACTCCTTCAACGCCCGCGGTGAAGCGTTCGGCTTGATGAAGTCGTGGCACTGGCGGCAGGGGTAGGTCGGAATCGTGGCTGCGCGGGGGACGACCTTCACGTCGACCGTCGAGACTGCCGCCGCCGAACCCGTCGGCAACCCGCTGCCGTGCCCCCCTTCGGAGGCACACCCAGCTGCGAAGAGAAACGCCAGCGCTACAATTGCGCGCGACGCGAAGGAGCTTGTCGAATCCAAAGCGGGGCCGATTCTGGCGGAAGAAGGAGAGAATCACAAACGTAACAATTCAATGCGCAAACGCTGCATGCTTGGGACCCACATGACCGCGCTCGCTCAAGTCGCCGAGGCCAAGGAACACATAAGTCGCTTGACGACTCACAAGCGCGCCGAGACGCTTTCTGGATGAGTCACAGCCCGCCGGCCACGGCACCGCGCAGCCACAAGCATGTGGTGGTCGAAGACGACCGCACGAGCATGCACCCCGATGCGCTGCACCGCGCTTTCGTCGATCATATCGTCTTCTCGCGCGGCCACACGATGGAGGGCGCCACCGCTCTCGATCGTTACACTGCGCTAGCGCTGGTGATTCGCGACCGGCTGATGCAACGCTGGATGGCCACCGAGCAAGCCTACGAGAAGCACGAGGCCAAACGGGTATTCTATCTCTCTGCCGAGTTCCTGTTGGGGCGCGCGATGCGTGGCAACCTCCAAGCGCTCGGCGTGGAAAAGGTCTATCGCGAGGTACTCAGCGAGTTGGGTATCGATCTGAACGTGCTGCTGGCACAGGAGCCCGAACCGGGCTTGGGCAACGGTGGTCTCGGCCGCCTCGCAGCCTGTTTCCTCGAGTCGCTCGCGAGTCTCGCGTATCCCGCGTTGGGCTACGGGATTCGCTACGAGTTCGGCATTTTCGAGCAAGTCATCCGCGATGGCGAACAAGTAGAGCGGGCCGACGAGTGGCTCCGCTTCGGCAATCCTTGGGAGATCGCCCGACCCGAGCACGCCGTGGAGGTCGCATTCGGCGGCGAGACGCAAGTGTTGCCCAGCGGTAGCGACGGTGGTTTTCGGGTGGTCTGGACGCCCCGCGACAAGGTCATCGGCGTGCCCCACGACGTCCCGGTGGCTGGGTACCGCAACGGCACGGTAAACGCCTTGCGTCTCTGGGCCGCCAAGAGCAGCCGAGAGTTCGACTTCGCCCTGTTCAACATGGGCGACTACGTGCGGGCGGTAGAAGGCAAGAACGCCACCGAGGTCATCTCGAAGGTGCTCTACCCCAACGACAATTTCGAAGCAGGTCGCGAGCTACGCTTGCGCCAAGAGTACTTCTTCGTCGCATGCTCGATACGCGACATCGTGCGCAAGCACCTGCGGCGCTACGGTCGGCTCGACAACCTCAGCGACAAGGTCGCCATTCAGCTCAACGACACCCATCCTGCGGTGGCGGTTGCCGAGCTGATGAGAGTGCTGCTCGACCTGCATGGCTTCAGTTGGGACCGAGCATTCGCACAGACCGTGGCGGCGTTCGGCTTCACCAACCACACACTCATGCCCGAGGCGCTCGAGCGCTGGCCTGTGGAGCAGTTCGAGCGACTGCTGCCCCGCCATCTAGAGATCATCATCGAGATCAACCGCCGCTTCACCCGCGAGGTGCTCACTGCTTATCCTCACGACCGCCAGCGCGCCGAGCGCATGGCCATCATCGATAGGAAAGAGCCCAAGCAGATCCACATGGCGCGGCTGGCCTTGGTGGGCTCCCATGCGATCAATGGTGTCGCCGAGCTGCACAGCCAGCTGCTTCGCACCCGCGTGCTGCGTGACTTCTACGAGCTGTACCCCGAGCGCTTCAGCAACAAGACCAACGGGGTGACGCCGCGCCGCTGGCTGCTTTCTTGCAATCCACAGCTGAGCGCACTCATCAGCAAGCGCCTCGGCCACGAGGAGTGGGTATGTGATCTCGAGCGCCTGAGCGAGCTCGAGGCCCACATCGATGACGATGAGCTCATCAAGTCGCTCGCAGCAGTAAAACTGCACCACAAGCAGCAGCTCACAGTCCTCATCGACGAGCTGATCGGCTTGCAAGTCGACCCGAGCTCAATCTTCGACGTCCAGATCAAGCGACTGCACGAGTACAAGCGGCAGCTCCTGAACCTGCTGCACATCGTATCGCTGTACTTGCGGGCCAAGCGTGGCGAGGACGTGGTGGGCCGGGTGTTCGTGTTCGGCGCCAAAGCGGCTCCTGGTTATCGGCAAGCCAAACGCGTCGTTCGGTTGATCCACGACGTGGCCGAGGTCATCAACCGCGATCACCGCGTGCCACACATCCGCATCGCGTTCTTGCCCAACTACTGTGTGACGTTGGCCGAGCGCATCATTCCGGCTGCCGATGTCTCCGTGCAGATTTCAACCGCGGGAAAGGAGGCCAGCGGCACGGGCAACATGAAGCTGGCGCTCAACGGGGCGCTCACCATCGGCACCCTCGACGGCGCCAACGTCGAGATTCGCAACGCGGTGGGTGAAGACAACTTCTTCTTGTTCGGCATGACCGTGGACGAGGTGCAAGCGCGCTTGCGTGAGGATCCAGCGGGCAGACCTGCTTATGAAGCAAGCCCCGCACTGCGCGAGGTGGTGGATCTCATCGCCGACGGGTTCTTCAATCCGGAGCAGCCCGATCGCTACAGCAGCATGATGGACGGCTTGCTCGAGCACGACGAATACATGGTGCTCGCTGATTTTGACGCCTACGCCGCTTGCCAACAGCGCCTTGGCGACACATATCTAGACGCAAACCGCTGGCAGCGCCATGCGGCCTATAACATCGCGAGAATCGGTCGTTTTTCATCGGATCGTACGATTCGCGAGTACGCACGCGACATCTGGGATCTGAAGGCAGTGCCGGTGGTTGATGCCGACGCTGCTCACGGCGGCTGAGCTTTTGCTATTCTGAGCGCGTGAGCGAGGACCCAAAGAAGGTTTTTGAGGACGAAGGCGACGTCGCGACTGAGCGGCGCATCCGAACAAAGAAGCCGCGTCAGTACAAAGTCGTATTGCACAATGACAACTACACCACGATGGAGTTCGTTGTGCTGGTGCTCATGCGCTTCTTCCACAAGAACGAGACCGAGGCGAACCACATCATGCTGACCGTGCACCACAAGGGCCAGGGTATTGCCGGCGTATACAGCAAGGACGTAGCCGAGACGAAGGTGGCACAAGTAACCAGCTTCGCACAGGATTCAGGCATGCCTCTGAGGCTCTCCACCGAAGCCGCCTAACACAGGAACGCACCAGCACATTTCGCCCAACTGACTTTCACCATGCGAATCAGCCCTGAAGTCGAGATTGCCGTCACGCTCGCCACCCGCGAAGCCATTCGGCGTCAGCACGAGTACGTCACGGTCGACCATCTGCTCTATGCGTTGCTCTTCGATGACGGTGTCTCACGTATCGTCAAGAACGCTGGCGGCAACGTCAGCCGCCTCAAAAAGCAACTCGAAGATTGCCTCGAAGAAGAGCCCACGTTGCCGAGCGACGCCGAGATCACACCGACCTTGTCGCTCGGTTTTCAACGGGTGCTCAGTCGGGCGCTGGCCCACGTGCAGAATTCTGGTGAAAAAGAGGTCACCGGCGGCAACGTGCTGGTTGCGTTGTACGCCGAGCGCGATTCGCATGCCAAATCGCTGCTCGAGGACGGCGGCGTGACGCGGCTCGATGTGGTCAATTTCCTCAGTCACGGGATCTCCCGGTCGGGCGGCCAGGGCGCGCTGACCCCCACCGAAGAACGCCCGACTCACGCTGAAGGTGGCGACGAAGAAGATGAGGCTGCCCAGGATCCGCTCAAGCAATTCGCAGTCAACCTCAATGAGGCTGCAGCCAACGGAGATATCGACCCGCTCATTGGTCGGGTCAAGGAGGTCGAGCGGGTCATCCAAGTGCTCTGCCGCAGGCGCAAGAACAACCCCATGCTGGTGGGCGACGCGGGCGTGGGCAAGACGGCCATCGCCGAAGGACTGGCGCTGAAGAGCCACGACGGCAAAGTGCCCGACTTGGTCAAGGACTGCGTCATCCACTCACTGGACATGGGCTCGCTGCTCGCCGGCACACGCTATCGGGGCGATTTCGAGAACCGCCTCAAGGCCGTCATCCGCGCCTTGCAAGAAAAACCCAACTCCATCCTGTTCATCGACGAGATGCACAACATCATGGGTGCCGGCTCAGCTTCAGGCAGCACGATGGACGCCTCCAACATGCTCAAGCCGGCCTTGATGAGCGGCAAGCTGCGGGTGATGGGCTCGACCACCTACCAGGAGTACCGCAACCACATGGAGCGCGACCGCGCCCTGGTACGACGCTTCCAGAAGGTAGAGATCGCCGAGCCGACGACCGAGGACTGCCTCAAGATCCTCGAAGGTCTGATTGACCGCTACGTGGAGTTTCACAAAGTCGAGTACCAAGCTGATGCCCTCGAAGCGGCGGTGTCGCTATCGGAGCGCTATCTACAGGACAAGAAGCTCCCAGACAAAGCCATCGATCTCATCGACGAGGCGGGCGCCCGGGCCAAGCTCGATCACGGCGAAGGCTACGAAATCACCGAGCAGGACATCGAGAACATCGTGGCCCGCATGGCGCAAATCCCGCCCAAACAGGTCAACACCGACGACCGCGAGGCGCTCAAGAACCTCGAGTCCGAGCTCAAGAGCGTGGTGTTTGCCCAGGACGAGGCGGTCGGGCAACTGGCAGCCGCCATCAAGCTGTCGCGCGCGGGTTTGCGCTCACCCGAAAAGCCCATCGGCTCGTTCTTATTCACCGGTCCCACGGGCGTTGGCAAGACCGAGCTGGCCAAACAGCTCGCCCGAATCATGGGCATTGGCTTCATTCGCTTCGACATGAGCGAATACCAAGAGCGGCACAGCGTTTCACGGCTGGTTGGCGCACCCCCGGGTTATGTCGGTTTCGACCGCGGCGGTCTGCTCACCGAGGCGGTCAACAAGACGCCTCACGCCGTACTTCTGCTCGACGAAGTCGAAAAAGCACACCGCGACGTGTTCAACGTGCTGCTGCAGATCATGGATCACGGCACGCTGACCGATAACAACGGCCGGCCTACCGACTTCAGGCACACCGTTTTGATCATGACCAGCAACGTCGGCGCGCGCGGTTTGATCACCACCCGGGTAGGCTTTGGTGAACGCGGCGTCGACACCGGCGACGAAGAACGCGCCTACAAGAACATGTTCAGCCCGGAGTTCCGCAACCGGCTCGACGCGCGCATTCGCTTCGCAGCGCTCGATCCAACGGTGATGGGCCGCATCGTCGACAAGTTCATTCGCGAGCTCAGCGCCCAGCTGAGCGATCGCGGGGTCACCATCAGTCTGAGCGACGAAGCGCGTAGCTATTTGGCCGAGGAGGGCTTTGACAAGCTGATGGGTGCGCGGCCGCTCGCGCGGGTGATCGATCAGCAACTCAAGCGCCCTTTGAGCGATGCCATCTTGTTTGGCGCGCTCCAAGACGGCGGCAAGGTCAGCGTGAGCGTGCGCGCTGTCGACAGCGGGGAAGCTAGCGATCAAGAGACCGACGATGAGACTGCAGCTGCCGAGAAGCGTGAGCTGAGCTTCGTCTACACAGCCGCCGAGCCCAGCGAAGAGTCGACGAAACTACTCGGCGACGGCGGCAAGGCGAATCGCAAGCAACTCGCCTCGTCGGACGGCGACTCGGACAGCGACTCGGACAGCGACTCGGACAGCGACGAGCAGCCACAGCCAGATGCCGAGAGCCAGCCGAGCGCGGCGCCAAAAGCGGTTGACGAGGATTCCGATTGACGGGGCGCCCGGCTGCGCAGCGGCGGCTACTCTTCGGCCTCGCATTACCGTGTGCGATTGCCTTGTTGTGCTGCGTCGCCTGCGAAACAACGCAGCCTCACAAGCCAGCTCCTCCGGCCAGAACAACTCAGGCGTCGACTGCCCTACCGGTAGTGCCCGAGATCGCCACCCGTTTGCCGGCTGCCAAAAAGCTACTGGCGCTTGGTGATCTACACGGCGATCTGGCCGCGACCCACGCGGCCTTGCGTCTGGCCCGGCTCATCGATGAAAAAGGACGCTGGACCGGTGGCGACAGCGTGCTGGTGCAAACCGGTGACATCCTCGATCGCGGTAACGATGAGCAAGAGATTCTGGAGCTGTTCGAGCGGCTGGGAAAACAAGCTCGGGAGGCGGGCGGGGCGGTTCACGTGCTCAACGGCAATCACGAGCTCATGAACGCAGCGGGGGACTTTCGTTATGTGACGCCGGGCGGCTTCGCCGACTTCGCCGACGCGCCAGGCTTGCGCCTGGATGACCCCTTGCTGCGCCGCGCTCCCGTCGCGCGACGGGCACGCTACGCCGCCATCTTGCCCGGAAGGCCCTATGC
>CAZRGL010000405.1:0-10561 GCA_964599485.1 uncultured Polyangiaceae bacterium | reverse complement strand
CCCAAGGCGGTGGCCGCCTACGAGCAGAAACTGCAAGCGCTCGCCGATCAGGGCTACACAATCACCACCGTCGACAAGTACGTCGAGGCCATCGAGGACAAGGTCACGCCGGCCGCACCACCGCCACTGCTCGACGGCACTTGGCAGCCGAGCAGCACCACCGGCGTGAAGCGTTGGCTTGGGGGCGGCGGGCTATTCAAGATCCAGGAGCGGGACAATCACGTGCGCACCGTGGGCGCGCAAGCACACCGCGAGCTCGTCGCCGCTGAGACAATCGCCGAGCATGCTGGACTCGAAGCGCGCGCCAAGCTCGACGCCGCCTGGCGTATGCTCTTCTTGGGTCAGGTGACCGATGCCACTGGCATCAATCCCTTCCGCGGCGAGATCGAATATGGCATCGCCCACATGGCTGAAGCGATGCGGCTCGCCCGGGAGGTGATCAACGAAGCAAAGACGGCGCTATCGCTGAAGAGCGTGCTCATCGATCCAACACAGGGCCCCATGGAAGGTGGCGACGACGGGTTGCGTGGGCAGGCGAGCGAGGCGCCCATCGAAGTCGTTGTCTCAGGCGGTGATCGAACGGTTCGCCAGCGCTGGGAGAAGGTTGGACAAGGCCATCATCGCCTTCAGATCGACTTCGGCCCCGGCGAATACGACATCATCTCCGTGACCTTCCCCGGCAAGCTCGAGCCCACCTTCGAGGTGGGCTTGGCGCTGGCTGACGACACGCCAGTTGCGGTCAGCCGTGACGCATTCACCTTCGAGCAGTTCCACTTTGCGTTGCCCACTGGATATCTCGGCCTCGGCGACGGTCGCTTCGTCATCAAGGACATGGGCCATGTCCACCTCGCCGCCACCGTGCAGCGCGACTCCGGTGACGTCGTCTTCGAGGATCAGACCGTGCCGGTCGAGGACAACGTGCGCTGGGTGTTCCACACGGTCGAGGCCAGCGCTGCGGGTGCTGCCGCCTTGGCCGCGCGCATCAACGTCGACAGGAGCCTCCTCCGATGACGCCCAAAGGACAGTTGAGCGCTCTGTTGTTGCTGACAGTGGTTGGCGCTCTGGCGGCGTGCGGTGAGCAGACCTCACCAGCGCCCCAGACAATGATTGGGACGCTCGACCTCGAAATTCGCGACAGCGCCACGGTGACGATTGCGCCGGATGGCAAGGTGAGCCTCGAGGTGACAGCAGGTTTTGGTTTGCTCGAAGAAGGCGCCAAGCTGGTCGTTGCGGGGCGAACAGAGCGATTGGCCGAGTCGAGCGCCACGCTCTACACCGCTCGTTTCGATGTGCCGCCCCAGAGCGGCCCCTGCAAAGCAGCGCCCATCTCGTTGGCGCTGAGCCTGCACCGGCAAGGCGGCAATGCGACGGTGTATGGCGGGCTGACGGCCTATTGCGGAGCCGACACCTGGTACGGCGTGCCCGTGCGTGTCTTGCGTCTCGCCGGTCAGCTACCAGTTCGCTAATCGCCGGCCACCCGAGCATCTCCGAGTCGAACGCGTTCAGTAGGGCGTGGTTGGCGTAACAGCGTCGATGAAAACGAGCCCATCCCAGTGGCGAACGGGAACGACCGAGACGATGCTATTGCCATTGACCACGGTCCCTACTGCTTGGTGCAGCCAACCGCTGCCTGGGTCGGCTGCAACCGCGGTGCTCAGGTCGAGCAAGAAGCGCGCGAGGCCTGCCGAATTGAGCTGTTGCTCCAAGCTGCCGAGCGGGGCGGGAGCCACTTCTGCGGCAAAGAACTCCCAGCTGTCGTTGCGCGTCAAATGGCTTCCTTGGAAGTAGAACAGCCCCAAGCCAAAGACCTGTGATGCGCCCAACTCGTCGGCCAAGTGCTCGCCGAGCGAGCGCCATTGCCAACCGCTGGTAGCCTCCAGATCTTGGGAGATGTGCATGTTGTGACCGCTCACGATTACGCCACCGTTCGCCTCCGCCAAGTAGACATCCATGCGCCTCATCATCACGTCTTCGCGGTAGGCTGGAGCGCTGGCATCCTGGTCGACTGACAGCAAGTAGAAGTGGATGAGCTCGCCGAGGCCGCGAAAGAGATCTTGAACAAGAACATATTGTTGCTCGCTGCTCGCGGCGACGAGCTCAGCCTTGGCAGCCTCGAACTGTTTCAATCCTTCTGCCTGATCGGCATCACAGCTGGCGCTGACTTCGAGGCAACTGACGAGGGGGGTCAGCGCTGCCTCGAGCGATTCCGATGCCGCCAGCTCGAGATAATCGAGCACTTGTTCTTTGGCGTTTCGCGCACCGTGATCCAAGTCAAAACCGCGATACTGTAGGGGCGGCAGACCGGCTGGGCGATCGACAATCAACATGCGCAAGCCCCGATAGAAATCCATGGTCTCATCGACCCGCGCAAAGGATGGGTAGTCGTTGATGTCCAAGCGCTCGAGATCCGATTCCTGTCCACTATCGAGGTAAGCTTGCACCACCTCGGCTTGGCCGCGGCCGAGCTCGTCGGCGAGCGTGGTGAATCCGTGCTGATAGTAGAGGTAGGCTATCAAGCGCAAGCGCGCCAACCTCGACTCCACGATGCCGTGGTCGGGCTCGCCCAACATGACCACGGTGCGACCGTCGACCATGGTGTCGAGAGGTGCCAAGTCAGCGTACGGCGCTCCAACTTGAAAGCCATCGAGGGGCTGGGCGTTGTCAGCCAAGTAGGTGACCACCGCTGACTTGTTCTGACTCGTCCCCGCGAGTGGCGGTGCGTGCTCATCACTGCAAGCCGTCGCAACCACCACGATGAGCGTGCTGGCCAGCACCCTCCAATGCCAGTCCGCCCGCGGGAAGCTCGAGAACAATCCCATCACTTTATTATGATGGGTTGCCACGCGCCGCCTGCCAAGGTCTGCCTCTGCGGACGTCGCATTGATCGTACCGAGATGCCAGCCAGCGCTGCTGACCTCCAGGTTGCGCCGGGGCGCTGCGCGGCTGGTTGGTATCACGTGCTGACGCACAACGGGCAGGCTGGCGCGGCTGTCAGCAACGGTGTAGTTTTGGAAGACAGTGTCGAGCTTCGGCGCGGGGGCGCCGAGGAGACGCAGGAAGACGAGGGGGAGCGAGCATGTGTGCAGTCGGGGGCGTGTTGTTTGGCGCGTTGGTGCAGTTGGTGTTGGCGGTGCTCTTCTTCGTGTGGGCGCAATCCTCGCCGTATAACGCCCTCGCTTTCAACATCACTGGCGGCATCCTCGCGCCGGTCGGTGTGGGCATGCTGCTCTTTGCTTTCTCCATGTGGCGGAGGATGGCGCGAATGGAACACCTGAGGGCCACGGGCATTCCGGGGCAAGCGCAGATCATCAGCGCCCGTCAGACCAGCATGCTCGTGAACCACCAGCCGCTCGTGGAGCTGCAGCTCACGATCACTACGGCGATGCACGCGCCCTACACGGTGACGTGCAAGCAAGTGGTGCCAATGATCGCCGTGGGGCGCCTCACATCCGGGCAGCCCCTGCCGGTCAAGGTCGACCAGAACAGTCCGGACAAGTTCGTCATCTTGTGGGACGCGCCAATGAACGTCGGGCCACAGCCCACAGGTCCACACGCGGGCTACGGGCAAGCAGGGTACGGTCAAGCAGGGTACGGGCAAGCGGGGGCTCCGCCAGGAGGCGGGGGACCGCACGGGCCTATGCAGAGCCACTGAGCGCGGTTGGCGACCGACCCCAATTGATGGTCGCTTGGAGTCTGCCCGTGGCGGCGGCGCCTCGCACTGGTGGCGCCGACAGCGCGCTTCGACCGACAAGCTCCTGAAATGGCGCAGCGGAGAGGGCGGCACAGCGTGTGCAATTCTCCTACAACATGCGAACACGATGCCTGCGAAACACACTCATGATTCCCACCCTGATGCTGGCGGCCACGGCCACCTGCACCACCAGTGAGGTCGATCCTGAACCACTGCCAAAACCACACCCGATCAGCTGCGAGGCTGAGGTGTGTGTCGATCGCGACGCGTACGGCACCCCTTTCATCTATGCTGACACGCTGCCTGCAGCCGCCTATGGGCTCGGCTACGCGCAGGCGGAGGACCACGCGGTGGCCATCGTCGGCGCATGCCTCAAGGCGACCGGCAGACTGGCGGAGTTCGTCGGCAAAGAAGCCGTCAATAGCGACATGCTGATGCATGCGCTGCACATCCCGGAGCGCTCGAACGCGCTCTACCCCGAGTTGCCCCAAGATCTGCGCGACTACATCGATGCTTTTGCCGCCGGCGTGAACCGTTACCTCGACCAGCATCGCAACGACGAGCAGCTGTCTTGGATTGGCGACTACCAAGTCAGTGGTGAGGCCATCTTCGCTCTCAAGCGCCTCGAGGTCATCGGTTCGCAATACAGCGTGGCGCAAAAAGACATCCAGCGCTTCAAGCCCGATCCCAAGGACTACAAGACCGGCTCCTGTCCTGGCTACGAATACCGCGACGACAGTGACAAGGCCTCCAATGCGTGGGCCATCAATGCGCCACTGACACCTGCTGGCGAGACCATTCTCCTGGGCGACCCGCACCTGCCTTGGGATCTGGACCCAACCGACGGCGTCACCGATGGTTACTTCTGGTACGAGGCGCACTTCATGGTTGCTGGCGAACGATATGGTGGCGCTTTTCGCCTCGGCATGCCGGCCCTCGGACCGGGTTACACGGAGCGACTGGCGTGGAGCGGTACGCATTCCGGTGCGGACATCGCCGACGCATATCATCTCGACGTCATCGATGCCGGTGAGCTGAGCTATCGCTTCGGCAACGAGGTGCGCACGGTCGAGCTGGGCAACGTGAGCATCAAGGTCAAAGGCGACAAGGAAGTGAGCTTCACCACCGCCGACTCGGTGTTCGGACCGGTCATGTGCCTCAAGAGCAACAAGATCAGCAACTGCACCAATGGCTTCGATCATGCCTTCGGGTTGGTGCTTCCGAGCATCGACGCCATGGGCATGATGGAGACCAATTACCGGCTGCTCACAGCACAAACAGCTCAGGATGCAATTGACTTGCTGCGTGACCAACAGAATGACGAGGGCAACCTGGTGCTAGCCTCCCGTGACGGCGACATCGTCTATCATCTGTCGGCACGTATTCCGAAACGCAATCCCGACGAGACGCTCTGTTACGCCTGGCCGAACGAATCGAGCAGCCTCGAAACATTGCCGAGCTTCAACCCCGACGGCACGCTGGTGCTCGCACCCTTTGATGACCACCCGCTGGTGGTCAACCCGCCCACGGGCTACCTGGTAAACAACAACGTTGCCCCTCAGCTCAGCACAGCTGGTCTCGATGGCAACGCCCTCGGTTGGCACAATGGGCTGTTCCCGCGTAAGGCCACCTTCAATCCAGACAAAGGCGGCCAGCGCCAGCGACGAGCGCGGGCCTTCTTCGACAGCGCCGCGCCGGGCAGCGTCGACACCGCAGCGAGCGTTGCCCTGAGCATGGACACGGAGGTCTACGCGTGGCCCTACTTCAAGGCGCTGCTCGAGACGGTGGTGGCCGAGCGTCCCGAGGTGATCGCTGAGGCGACTGCCAAAGCAGCTATCGACACCGTGCTCGCTTGGGACGGTCTTGTGAGCAAAGAATCGCGCGCCGTGTTGGTGTTCCTCGGCTGGGCAGCCCGCCTAGACGCCATGGGCTACCCATTCACGAACAATGATGCCGAATCCTGGATGAGCAATCCCACTGAGGCTGTGCTCGACGATGCAGCCGCGGCACTGATTGATCCCGATCAAGGCGTCATTCCCTATCTCGCCGGCGAAGGACTTAAGGGCGTAGCGGGGGCCGAAGGTGCGCTCGCGGCGTGGGGCGAGGTCCACTACCTGCAGCTGCCGGGCAGCGAGGTGCGCAGGCCTCTGGCCAGTGGCGACCGATTCTTGCAGACGCTGGTGATGAGCAACGCCTCGCTCGACTTCCCGAACTACGGCATGGGTCCGACTTCGGCGGGCTCCTCGGTCATGATCCACGTCACCTTCAAGCCCGAGCTCGAGGTCCGACTGGTCAAGCCCAAGGGCGACCTGACCGATCCCTCCGATCCACGCTACGGCAAGATGAGCGACCTGTTCGCCGCCGGCCAATACCGCACGGTGGTGCTCGCAGGTCCCTCTGAGGACAGCCTTCGCCTCGACACGAAGTAGTCATCCGACAAAGCGAGGGCGGGGCTCATCCCCGCCCTTTGCATTTTGTGGGTCATGCGCTAGCAGCTGTGAGCCGGCGCTCGATCTGCTCCATCAATCGGGCGACGCGCGCATCCCAAGAGTTTTGCTGCGCCAAGGCGACCCGCTGCTCGCGCCCGGCGAGCGGGTCAGCCAAGGCATGTTCGCAATGCGCGATCATTTCATCACAGTCTTTGGCCACCAAGACGGCGTCGAAATAGCGCTCCACCGCGGGCAGGGCCGAGATCACCACGGGTTTGCCGCTGGCGAGGAACTCGAAGAACTTGATGGGGAACGAGAAGTGCGTGTAGCGGTTGATGTGGTGTGGAATGGCCGCCACATCGAAGCCTTTGAGGTAGCCCGGCAGCTGGGCATAGTCGCGGTGACCCAATAGATGCACGTTGGGCTCGAGCCGCAGCCGTCCGATGTCGGTGCTGGGATCGCCTACGCCAATTGGTCCAACGAGCGCGAAGCTCCAGTCGCGTCGCTTGGCCGCGAGCTGCAAGAGCCAGCCAGCATTGAGCTTGTAATCACTGACCGCGCCCACGTAGCCGATGACCGGCTTGGGCAAAGCGGCGATGTCCGCCGGCACCACGGTGGTCAAGTCCATGGCTTTGGCGAAATGCGCCGAGTCGCCGACGTTGTGCACCAAGTAGGTGTTGTCAGGATTGAAATCGCGCTTGACCTCGAACAAGCCCTGGCTGGTCGTGAAAACCACGTCGGCCCGTTCACACAGGGCTCGCTCACGCGCCACCAGCCATTCGGGTTGCTTGCTGTACTCGGGGAACGCGGCGTATTCGTCCACACAATCGTAGGCCAGCAGCTTGTGTGGCAGCTCAGCGACCGCGGGGCCGTAACCGGGGTGATACACCCAGACGATGGCGTCGTTGATGCCGCGGCGACGCAGATAGCGGGCCAGCAGACGTCGCCGCAGATCATAGGTTGCCGCGATTGCCAGTGGATGGTGGCGCGGCAGTTTGCGCACGCCCAACACCGGCTCGTAGAAGTCCAAAGTCGTAACACCGTCCTGCTGTCGCTCGATCGGATCGACGAGCAGCGACCAGGGTCGCAGTGCTGCGGTCGGCGATTGGCGCAGCTTGCCTCGTGCCAAAGGCCACAGCGGCGTGGGTCCAAAGTTGAGGTGCAAGACCCGGTGACGGCGCCCCAGCCGGCTCATGATGTGCTGCTTGTTGGTCCACATGCCGTCAGCCCAGGGCTGCGACGAGAGGCAAACGATGGTGTGGACCGGCTCGCTCATGTTGGCTCTTGGCGCGCACCCTGCTGCAGCAGGGTGGCTGCTGCAAGCCTACTTCGGTGGAATGACGACGGTGTTGATAGGCCGCACGCTCATGCCGCCGGGGTAGCCGTAGGAGACGAACTTGGTGAACACGCTCGTTTTGTGCGAGCCCCAGCCCCATACCCAGAGGCCGAAGGGTGCGGGGCTGGTGATCTCGTGTCGCCCGGTGGTGCAGTTTCCAACCGGTTGAAAGTCACCGGTAGACAGATCGATGCGTGTCCACTCGTAGTCGCTGAGCTTCTTCCAGCCTGCGAGCGGGCCGGCGCAGTCCAGGGTCACGTCTTGGAAGTTGCCTTCGCTGTCCTTCGCCCGAATGATGACCAGGTTCGTCTCAGGATAGGTCGTGTCGGCGAAGAACACGTATTGCTTCATGTACTGGTCTGGCGGCACCATCAGCACCGCGTCGGCGTCGCCAACCCCATCCATGTTGTTGGTACTGCCTCCGCTCATGTGAGCCATCAGCACGAAGGGGTGCTTGTCGTCTTGGCTCTGGACCACGAAGGGGAACTGCGTTGCGAACTCCACAACCTGCCCCTGATCGAGCGTAGCCGGACCGCCGACGTCGTTGGACCAGGTCAACGTGGTTCCATCAAGCATTCCCATGACGCGCCAGATCCCTGGCTCGCCGCTTCGTGATCGGTGCATGACGGCGGCGTACTTGTGACCCAAGGCGCGAACCGGTGGGATCATCTGTTCGAGGTGGTCACATGCATAGACGCCTGTGGGCACGAAGGAGCAGCGGGCGCCGGCCATGAAACCAACTGGCTTGGTCGACTGGATGATGCTGCCGGTCAGCTCCTTTTGCTGGGTGAACTGGGCATGCTGTCCGGCGTCGAGCGTGAAGGTGTAGATCCCCTTGGCGCTGCCGGGTGGCAGTCCTGGGCCGCCCTCGATGTTGACCGGCGGCACCATGGTGACCTCAGTGCCATCCTCTTTGGCCACGATGTTCATCGACGCGAACTGAGGGCCGGTGTCGTAAGCGTTCAAGGCGATGTAATTGGTGTCCCACGAGCTGGTTGGCAAGAGCAGCGAGGCGCCGGTGATGGCTGCGCTTCCGCCGCCGTACGGGTTGATTTGGTATGCAACCACAGGCACGTCGGTGCTGATCCGGAACGACTTTCCGATACCGGAGGTGTTCTTGAGCATGACGCCGCTGGGAACCGCTGAGGCCACCGGGCAAAGAGGCTTGTCTTGAGAAGCCATCCCCGTGGGACCGGCCAAGAACAAGATGACCATCTCGCCAGGTGCGATGCCCTCCATGGGATCGAAAGGACCGTAGGTGAGTGTTGCGCCCATTCCTTTGGGGATGCGGGCGAACTGTTCGACCGGTAGTGAATTGCCGTCGTACTCGACGCTGAGGTGTGCCGGCGAGCTCCAGGTGTTGGCGACGAAAACCGCAAAGCAGGACTCGTCGTCCAGCTGATCCATGAAGGTGGCGTAGTACTCGCAACCGAACGACAGCTTGTTGTTTTCGGCCGCCTGACAAGCGGCCATGCACGTTGCGCTGTCCAGATCGCAGCCCTCGGTCCCCATACAATGGGTTTGGACGAAGCCATGACAGTCCACAACCGAGTGAAAATCCGTCGAGCAGGTATCCTCACAGGGGCCCCCGCCGACGCTGGCATCGAACATGAAGGGCTCACCGCCCGTGCCGCCCATACCACCTTGACTGCTGCTGCTCGTCGAGTTGGTGGGCTCGCTCGTGCCCCCTGCGGCGCTAGTGAGGCCGCCGCTTTCAGCCTCGCCACAAGCGGCGAACAGCGCCAGGTTGACGATTACCGCGGCGGAGATCAGCAGCCCGAAGCGCGGAGTCAGAGCAAGCATAGCAATACGCTATCACCTCAGCTGCAAGAAGGGGCGAGGCAAAGCTGTCGGTGGCCCAGTCCCGGTAGCCCAGTCCCGGTGGCCCAGTCCCGGTAGCCCAGTCCCGGTAGCCCAGTCCCGGTAGCCCAGTCCCGGTGGCCCAGTGCCGTAGGTAGTCAGTTGTCCTACCTGCCGTCCGCGCTCGGGTTGATTGCGCAGCAACCCCAATCGCCTCGTAGACACTGTCCCCAGCGACCGATAACATTCCAAAGCTGGCCGCAACTTCGCGGCAGGGCTCGGGCAAGTAGCATGGCATTCCGAATTAGATCCTTTGGGCTTCTTGTTGTTTTCGTGATGGTTGCAGTGGCGTGTGCCTCGGGTACGGAGGGCTCGCTGAAGACGACCAGCACCGGTTCCGGCGGGACCGGGGCCTCCACGGGTAGCAACACCGATACCAACACGGGCATGGGTATCGACGGCGACATGGACGGTTACGCCGACGATGTCGACTGCAACGACGAAGATCCGGATGTCAATCCGGCGGCTACGGAGGTATGCGACGGCGTCGACAACGACTGCGACGACCTCATCGACGAGCCCGACGCCGAGGGCGCCAAGACCTGGTACCAGGACAAAGACAAGGACGGCTACGGCGTCAAAGGTCTCGAGGAGATCGCTTGCGACCAACCCGACGGATACGCCGCCGAGCACGGCGACTGCAACGACGACGACGAGAAGTTCCATCCTGGCGCCACCGAGAACGATTGTGGCGATCCGAACGACTACAACTGCGACGGCAAGACCGGCTTCACCGACTCCGATCTCGATGGCTACGCGGCCTGCGAGGAGTGCGACGACGCCGACGCCGAGGTCTACCCGGGCGCGCCCGAGCTGTGTGACGGCCTCGACAACGACTGCAACGGCAAGAAAGACTATCCCGGCGGCGAAGAGGACGGCGACATGGACGGCAGCTTCGCTTGTGAGGACTGCGATGACGCCGACAAGGACAACTATCCGGGCAACCAGGAGCTGTGCGACGGCAAGGACAACGACTGCAACATGATCGCCGACGCACCAGGTGGCGAGAACGACTTCGACATGGATGGCGTGCTGGCCTGCCTAGACTGCGACGACAACGACCCCAGCAACTTCCCGGGCAACCCCGAGAAGTGTGACGGCAAGGACAACAACTGCAACATGCTGGCCGACTACATGGGTGGCGAGCTCGATGCAGACAAGGACGGCAGCTATTCTTCCGAGGACTGCGACGAGAACGATCCGAACAACTTCCCAGGCACCCCCGAGAAGTGCGACGGCAAGGAC
>CAZRGL010000404.1:0-10591 GCA_964599485.1 uncultured Polyangiaceae bacterium | reverse complement strand
AGGGGCGGTCAGGTTGAGTTTCCCGTCGCCCCACGACGCGGCGGTGCAGTCGCTGTTGCAGGTTGCTGTTTCGCCTCCGTTGCCGTTGCCGTCGCCGTCGCAGGTCTCACCCGCGGTCACGTTGAGCGTGCCGTCACCACATTGCGCCGCGGTACAATCGCTGTCGCAGGTGGCGCTCTCCGTGCAGGCCGTGGGGACGATGGTCGGCTCGCTGGCGGCCGTCTGGCGAGCATAAAAGATGAAGTCGGTATAGCCGTACTGGTAATTGGCAACTGTGTTGGTTGGGTAGCTGTCCTTTGTGCAAGAGTTGCAATAGCGCATGTCGCCATAAGTCAGGTATGCGCTGTTGATCTGCGTGCTCTGCTTGTAATAGTAGGACTCTCCTGCTCCCTGGAAGAGCGTGGATAGATACTCCTGTCCGCTCTTCAACCAGAAAACATCCGAGGCGTTGTCGTAGATATATTGTCCACTCACGCCCGCCGAGCTGAGGTGTTGGTACAATTTGGTTTGGCCGGCCACCTCCCAGATGGTGATGTAGCGGGCCGTTCCATCGGGCTCGCTTTTGCCCAGCTCAGTGATGAGAATGTCTTGCTTGGGCGTGAACCGGAACGCGCGCCCCGAGTCGGACACGGCATTGGCCAAGCCGCCCGTGACGGGCCCATTGCCGTCGTCCGTTGCAGAATGGGGGCCGCTGAAGATGCTCAATGAGGACACCGCAGTCGCGTTGACATTGGTGTAATACATGTAGACGCTCACCGTTCCGTTGGCTGGAAGCGTCGGCACATTCACCCAAGCCACGGTCGTAGCCGTGTTGATGGTGCTCGGTTCGAGATAGTAATCGTAGAGGTTGGAGCCCAGACAGTCGTCGCCAAAACGCAAATCACTCGCATCGCTGTTCATCAAGCCGCCAGTGATCAGCGTTTGTGAGTCGAAGCTGAGCTTCACAGCGTAATTGGTGAGCTGGACACCTGAAGTCTCGGTGACCGCGAACCCATCTAGTCCGCTCCAGCCATTGGGCTGGGCGTTCGCCGGCGCCACCAGCGTGATCGCTACGGCAGCTAGCATCAGACTATAGAATCGACGGACCATCTTCATATTCTCCTCGGAGTAGCTGCCCTGCCCGACGCCTCTGTGTTCAACCTATAGCATCGCCACCTGCAAAATGCGTGTCTGCAAGCGCAGAGCAAGCCAGCGCGCTGTTGTTCTTCGTTCACCACGTTTGGCGTGCTCGGCCTTGGAAAACAGCGCTAGCTAGAGCCTGTTCCACAATCCAGGCAATCGCTATGCGCTCGCTTCGAGCCGCTCGAGGATGACTTTCGGGCGTATGGTCGTCTTGTAGACAACCAGCTGCGCTGAGGTCTCATCGTCGAGCAGCTCTTCGCTGACACGGAGCTGTTTGCCGGCACACAGGATCAGCCGAGCGGGGAAGCCACTCGAAACGGTCTCGACCCGTTGCCAGACAGCTTGGCGGCTCCAGAATCCAAAAGCCTCGAGAAAGACCTCTTCGCCGGTCTGCGTGTTGCAAAACACCAGATCCGGTACGCACACCGCCTCGCCTGGCAATGCGAAGATCTGTTCGTTGGTTGCCACCGTCCAGCACGAGTCGAGCTTGCGGAAGTCGTCGACCAGTTTGGCGAGCTGCGGTGCCACTCCGGTGATCTTCTTGTCACGAGGCACCAGGCCTTGGTCGGGGCCGAGCTCGAAGAGGGTGGCCTCACGCTGTTTTCCCCACAGCACGTCTGCGCGCAACAACCAACGGCGGCAGCGCAGAACCGCTGGTAGAAACAGCGCGAGCTTGATGCCATATCGCTGCACGGCGCTGAACAAGCTCAGGGGCCCATCGAGCTGCACCACATAGCCTTGCTCACCGTGACGCAGCACGCGGTGCAACAAGCCATGAAAGCGTGCAGCGCGGAAGAGTTGACGGAGCCGACCTGGCGCTTCACCGTCGAGGGCGACGCTCACACGGGTGGCGCGCAACAATACGCCTTGGGCCAAGGCCACATCGTAGCGATCGAGCAAGCCCGTGGCCGACAGCGGTCGAAAGCGCAACAGTCGCTCATTGGCGCGCAAATCGCCGAAGAGCCGCTCTTCGATGGCAGGAGCTTCGAGCTCCAATTCTTCGGCCGCCTCGGCGAGCACGACGCTGCGATCGAACTGTTGCCCGGGCTCGAGCTGGCGGCGCTGCGCTGCACTGAGCTCGAAGACGCAAGCGCGGATCAGCTCTGGGGCGATGCCCTCTTCGACGGCGAGCTCGCAGCGGTCGAGCAACAGCTTGCGCAATCCCATGAAGATCTGGTGGTCGGCGGGGTGGTGGGCTACCGCGTCGAGCGCAGCCTCGACTTGCTGTCTCCGCTGGCCGCGCGCTTGTTTCAGGGTCTCGATCAACGTCTCGGCTACTGGCTGGACGCGTTTGCGAATGGGCGCCGCTGCCCGCAGGTAGCGTGGCGTGATTGTGGCGCCGCGCCGCTGCACCCGAAGCAGATCACTGGTAAGCACGGTGCTCCCGACGCTTGGCGCTGGTGCGCTCTTCGGAGGTGCCGATCGAGACCAGCTCGTAGAGGATTGCACGCTTGCCCTCACGTTTTCGCAGGATGCGTCCTAGCCGTTGAACGTGTTCGCGAACCGAGCCGCTTCCGGATAGCACGATGGCCACGTTTGCCTCCGGCACGTCGACCCCCTCGTTTAGCACCTTGGAGGTGACCACGACACCGAGCGCGCCGCTGTTGAACGCGCGTAGGATAGCCCCGCGTTCTTTGACTTTGGTCTGGTGTGTGATGACCGGTAGCAAGTAGCGCTTGGCGATGTCGTAGACGGTGGCATTGTCCTGGGTGAAGACGATGGCCCGATCGCGCCGGTGGGCGTGCAATAGCCGTTCGAGCACATCGAGCTTGCGCGTGGCGGTTAGCGCTAGCTGCTTCTGGCGGCGATAAGCGAGGAAAGCGCGGCGCCCCTCTTCGGAACGTGAGGAGCGGATGATGAAGTCACTCCAGCCACTCGGCCTCGACATGTTGATGCGATGCTTGCGCAAGAAAGTCAGGTACAGGCCTCGCTCTCGATCATGCTCGGCGCGCTCCGGCTCGGTCAGCGAGACCTCGATCCGCTGGGTTTCGTAGTCGGCTAAGTACTTGCCCGACAGCTCGTCGATGTCCTTACGGTACACAACGGGTCCGATCAGCTCCTCGTAGCGCGCCTCGCCGCCGTCCGCCCGCTCTGGGGTGGCGGTCAAGCCCATGCGAAATGGGGCCAGGCAGCAACGTGCCGCCATCGCGTAGGATTCACTCGGCAAGTGGTGGCATTCGTCGAACACCACCAGCCCGAAGCGGTTGCCGAGCCTGTCCATGTGGATGTAGGCGGAGTCGTAGGTGGTCACCGTGAAGGTGCACAGCTCGTGGTAGCCACCACCGATGATCCCGATGGGGCAAGCGAAGGCTGCCTCGAGCAGGTCGTACCATTGGTGCAGCAGATCCAAGGTGGGAACCACGATCAGCGAGCTGCGCGGTCGCTCATCGATCGCCATCACCGCGACGAAGGTTTTACCGCTGCCGGTCGGCAGCACAATCACGCCCCGGCGTTGGTTCTTGATCCAGGCGTCCAGGGCTTGTTGCTGATGGGGAAAGGGCTGCTGGCGCGTTACTTCCGGGCTTGTGGGCGAGGCGTAAGCGCGCGCCTCGTCGGTGTACGCAATCCCTGCGGAGCGCAGCCAAAGCACGACCTCGGCGTAGCGATGGGCGTGGGTTCGATAGCAGGCGCGTCTGTCATCCCAGCGCAGCATTTCGGGCGTGTGCACGCCTTCTTGCTCGACACCTTCGAGGATGACGGTTCCTCCCTCGAAAAGCAGTCGAGGGAGCATGTTCGTTTTTGGCTGTTGGTCCTGCAATGATCGAGGGGAAAATCTCACGACTTGGCAGCTGTTGGCAAGGCGAGTGCTATGGTGGTCTCATGTTCCAAAGCTTGGCTCCAGGCTTTCTGATTGCGTCACCGCCGCTTGGTGATCCGAATTTCGACAAGACCGTCGTGCTGCTGGCTGTGCACAACGAGGACGGTGCTCTGGGCTTTGTGGTCAATCGCATCGCTCCGCTCACCCTTGGCGGCTTGTTGGAGCAAGCGGGCTATCCTGAGGGTCACGCAGACGAGTCACCTGTTTGGATCGGCGGACCTGTTCAGCCCCAATCAGGATGGCTGGTGGTCGACGATCCAGACATGTCGGGTGAAGGCGTCATCGAGGTGGGCAAGCGGCTGCGGGTCAGCTCGTCGCGGAGCGCTTTCGAGCGCCTTGCCGATGACGTGGCGCGCGAGCACTCCGAAGACACCGACCCCAGCGCATCGCCAGCGCGCCGCATGGTGATGTTGGGCTATTCAGGTTGGGCGCCGTCCCAGCTCGAAGGTGAGATCGCCCGTGGTGCTTGGCTACCTACTCCCATGGACCCGTCGATCTTGTTCGACGTCGACGTCGAACAGCGCTGGGAAGGTGCGTACGCATTGTTGGGTTTGACGCCCTCGCACATGATGTCGATGCACAACGTCGGCGAAGCCTGAGTACAGCGCTCCGTAAGAAAGTCTCCGAACGACGAGGGCTTCGTTGCGAACCCTCGAGGTAACAGCACTGCGCCATCGGCATGGCGCCTTGCCTCGCCGCCCGGCCATCGCCGATCTGGCTACTTTCTTCCAGGGAGCTGTACTGAGCGGTCAGCCGTAGCAGGCTCGAGCTTGCTCGTTCATCGCGGCAATCGGTCGTGCCAGAGCAGCATTTCGATGGTGCCGCTGTCGCGCAAGAAAGGCTGGTTGTGTGGCCCTGGCGGCATGGTCAAGGTGTGTGCGATCGACAGCTTGCTCAGCTCTTTTGAGAAGCGTTCGTTCGCCTTGCGGAACACGTCGGTGCTGCTCGTCTCGAGATGGATGTTGCGTGGCCCATGTTTGTCGATGACGGCGCGCATGCGTTTGGCGTAGCTGCCCACTCGGTGCAACCCGAGCGCACCTTGGACGCTTCCCCAACTGCCGAAGTGGCTGGGCTTACGTAGAAAGACCTCGATGCCTACGTACCCGCCCAAGGAGCAACCATCGAGGCTGGTGTGGGCAGCATCGCTGAAGACGTTTGCTTCGCGCCGTGCGCGTGGAAGCACCTCGTCGACGATCCAGCTGGCGTATTTGTCGAGCGCTCTGCTGCGATTGGGGGCCTTGTGTACGTTCGGCGTGTACGGGCAAGCGATGGCCAGGCCGGCAAGCGGTTGGGTCTTGAGCGAGCTGTTCAGAGCCGCTAGGCGAGCAGGCTTCCAGTAGCGTGAGCGGCTGGATAGGGGTTTGATCGGCGGCTCGCGGAGTCGGTCATAAGCGCTGCCCAGGCCGTAGCGCTCGAGCCATGCATGAGCGCCAGTGCGTTGGTCGCCTGTTTCACCAAGTCCGTGAAGCGCAACCAGCAAGCGCACCTTGGCGGTGGTGTGCTTGGGCACCAGCAAAGTGAAGCGCTGGCCCAGCTTGCGGTCACCGGGCACCTTGAGGTCGCGCACCTCGTAGTGTTTGCTGATCGTCGCAGCCAGTCCGCGGGTCGGCCATGCGAGCATGGAGCCAACTGTGGCTGAGACGAATGCTCTTCGCGACAAGCCCTTCACGCCATGAGCATGGTTTGGCGGGGTCGAGGTGGCAAGCGTGCCGCAAGAAAGCGGCTGCGGGTCAACTGCGGGCGGACAGGCGAATCGAGCGGCCGAGCGCCACGAGCTTGAGCGCGATGTCGTGCGATTCGTATTGGTCCTGTTGCACGTGTGCCTCGCCGACCACCCGAGCCGCGAAGGAGGTGAACATCGGTAACTCTTTGCACAAGGAGTCTGGGAGGTAGGTGGGGATCTGCTGCTTGCTGTTGGTTGGGGTGAACAACGCGCGAATCCACGTATCGCCAAAGACTACTCGTTTCTGGTAGCAGCGCTGTTCGAGCAGGATGCGCTTGGTGTGATCGTCGAGGCTGCTGGGATCGAGCACTCGGTCGCCCTTCTTGAAGGCAGCACGAACTTTGTCGGTCAGTCCGTTGACGACCTCACTGCTGCTCTCGAGCCACGGGGTCTGGAGCAACTCGTTGACGGTGTCCACGGTCTCTTTGAGCTGTTTGTTGCCCGCGATCAAAGGGCTGACGGCGGTCACTGTTGCTTTGAGGATCTCGAGCGGGTCGAAGGGAAAGCTCAGCTGTCCGCTCAGCAACACCAAGGGCGCTTCGAAACTGCCGCTTGGATCAACGGCGTCGAGCATGGCGGACTTCAGCGCAGCACCGCTGAGGCGGGGTGCTTGGGTCATGACGGAGACGACATCGCGTCGGTCGGCCAGCTCATCGGGCTCGGGTGGTGGTGGCTCCTCGTCGAAGCCGAAGTCGTCCGTCTCCGCTTGCCTGGATTGCTGGAGGGATGCTAGCAGCGCCGACCAGCTCGGCTGAACGCGGAGCTTGTCGAGCGACTCTTGTGCAAACCAGATGAGCTCGACGATCTCGCCGCTGTCTGGACGAGCAAGTGGCCGGCTCTCATCGGCGCGCCTGTCAACGGCTTGCTTGGAGCCTTCGCGGTGCAAGTCCGCCACTGGATCCGGGGGCCGTACCGCGATGGGAGGCAAGGGAATCGAGGACGCTCCGCTCGCTGATGCCAAGGCATCGCTCGTGGCGCCAGCAGGCGGCGGGCTGGTCTTGGTCTTCTTTGCCCATGGGCTGACCGAGCCAGCTGTAGCACCGTCGTGTTCTTCTGTGGGCTGTGGCGGTGGCGCCGAAGCAGCGGCGTCGGCTGGCGCAGCGTAGGATTCACTACGGCCGGTCGGCTGAGGCGCTGCTGGCGCCACCAATTCGTGGGGCTGCGGCGGCTGATATATGGCCGATTGATTCAGCCACGCCGGGGAGCGGTCCTCAGGGCTGACGTTCAGAATTGGAAGCGCTGCTGTCGCGAGATGCTGCTGTGTGAGGGGCGCGTCACGATCAGCTGCTGGCTCTCCTTGATCATCATGCACGAATGGTAGTGGTGCAGCTTTGGGGGCAGGAATCCCGATCGCCGTGAACTCCTCTGCCACCGCGGTGCGCTCTTCTCTGATCGAGCTGATGATCGGCGCATTTTCGGTCGCCGGCTGGGGCAGATCGTCGGTTGGCTCCTCGAGCGGCTCGAGCTCGTGGGCAGTCGAGGCGGTCAACTGGCGCACGTCGTTCCAGCTGAGTTGTTGGCCTGGTCGCTCCATGGCGATCAGCACGCGGCCCTGCTCGGCGGCGCGGTCCAGATCGACCCGTCCCCGCCAGGTCACCGTGCAGACGCAGCGGGTCGTGTCAATCCACAAGGTGTCGCCGTGCATCGCCAGCTCACGAATGGCGTTTTGGCGCTCGACGAAGACCCGGGGCCGGATGCCGGGCAAATGGCACACCAAGCGAGGCTCTTCGGGGTGGAGGTTGTCCAGTACGATGCGCTCGCTACAGTGGATTTCGTCGATGCGCTGATCGCTGGGCGCCACATTGAAAAAACCCGCGTCGATGGCGTCGGGCAGCGGTTGTTCATGCCAGCGGGTAGACGACCAGCCCGCGGCGTGCCGGCCCAGCAACCCTTGCCGGCTGGGCCAGCTAGGTGCGATCGGGCCGTAACCCACGGTGGGCACGACGTCATCGCGCGCCCCCGTACCAAGTGGCAATAGGTTGGCGAGTGGGCGTCGTCCAAGCTCGTCAGGCTTCGCCTTTGGATTGACGCCAACGGGATTGTTGCCTCGTGGCCCAGTTGCAGCCCGTTCGTAGCGGAGCGACATGCGTGCAAAACGTTTGCCCTCGATCAGCTCGCCATCGCTGCCGCGGTGTCGGTCCAGGACCACCTCGATCGACTTGTCGATTGCGCCCATACGCAGACGTGTGAGCACCGAGCGTACGGGGCGTCCTTCGGGCGCGTAGGCTTCGCCGACCAAAGTGACGTCAGCCTGAGGCTTGAAGGGCGCCAGATCGGACGCAGAATACAAGCTGCGATTGGGGTCGTCGTTCCAGTGATTGTCCTCGTCGTTCGGATAGTCCTGCACGTCGGCGAGCTCGGATTGGCCTGCTCGCAGCACGAAAGTGGCCTTGCAAACGACCGTAATCGCGTGACTGCCCGCGCGTGGTTGCCACCCCACCGAAGCCACTTGCAGCGGACAGATCGAAACGACTTGCATGCCGAAGGCTAGACTAGCAGCGCGCGACGGAAAATGGCGCAGCGAGCCGACAGGTGCAGCAAAGCAGCGACACCGTTGCCCTTGTCCCCGCCATGGGCTAGCGTCTCGCCCCGCCGTGGCGCCTTGGCGTTGCGGCTCTGGAGGATGGTCATGGCGAGAGGCTCGAGCGAACCCGCAGTACTTGGAAAAGGTCTGCGCGTACGTGGTCGCGTACGCGGCGATGGGGACTTGCGGGTGGAGGCTAACGTCGAGGGCGACATCGAGGTTTCGGGGGCGTTGGAGCTCGCCTCGGGGGCAGCGGTGACGGGTGGTGTGCAGGCGCAATCTGTGGTCGTAGCCGGCGCGCTCGAAGGTGACATCAACGCCAGAGGCCCAGTGACGATCACGACGAGTGGCTCGCTTCGCGGCGAGGTGAGCGCGTCCGAGCTCCAACTCGAGGAAGGCGGCCAGCTCGTGGGCACGGTCGAAGCAGAATTTGACCTGCCCGATGCGATCGCCTAGCGACGCTTGGGTGGGCGCAGGTACGCAGGTACGCAGGTACAAGGAGCAATAGCGTGGCAACAACAGTCATCGGACCGGGAATCACCATCGAGGGCGAGGTCTCGTCAGACGACGAGGTGCTCATTGGCGGCACCGTGCGGGGCAAGCTCCAGGTCGAGGGCCCCGTTACTGTCGAAGCCGACGGAACCGTGGAAGCTGACATCGGAGCTTCATCGGTGGCCATCGGCGGAACCGTGACCGGAAACGTGACCGCTACCGAGCGGGTCGACCTGCTCGCCGGCGGGCGTCTCGTAGGCGACGTCCAGGCAGCCCGCTTGACCATCGCCGATGGAGCCGTGTTCAAGGGCAACGTCGACATGGATGTCTGAGGTTGAACATGGCGAGCCCATCGACAATTAGCTCAGGGACGGTCGTCCGTGGTCGCATCAAGGCCGCAGGAGACCTCAACGTAGAAGGCCAGGTTCACGGCGACGTGGAGGTCGACGGCGAGCTCGTCATCGCTCCTGAGGCACTCCTCAAGAGCGATGTTGCGGGCGGGCGCGTTGTGGTCCGCGGCGCGGTGGCTGGCAACATTCGAGGCGGCGACACCTTGGTGTTGGAGAGCGGAGCGCGCGTGGTCGGTGATCTTTCCGCGCCCACGATCGGTATTCGCGCTGGTGCGCTTTTGCGGGGCCGGGTCGAGACCAGCGCGAGCGGTAGCGTTGCGCCCCGGGCAAAGGCTGCGTCTTCGTCGACGCGCTTGCCCCGTGCTGCTGCTCCCAAAAAGGAATCCGCGCCTGCCAAGCGCGCGCCCAAGCCGGCAGCGAAGAAGCGCTCGGCACGCAAACGCTCAGCACCAGCGCCTGTTGTTCCCAAGGCCGCTGGACGCGGCAAGAAGGCTGTCGCCAAGAAGAAGAAGACCGCAGCGCCGGCACCTGTCGTTCCGGCTTTGAAAAAGCGCACCAAGAAAGCGGCGAAGCGGCGCGCCCGTTGAGCTGCTGACCGGTCATCAGGTAAGCGGTCGCAAGAGCGGCGCGGGAGGGGCTGTGGCCAAGTCGAGAAGAGAGCGGACAGAGCGGGCACAACCCGAGTTGCTCGAGATGTTGCGCACCAATTCCTTTTGGCGCGGCAAGGTCACGCTCGCGTCTGGCAAGGAGAGCGACTTCTTCATCGACTGCAAGCCGACGGCACTGACGGCAAGGGGACATTTGTTGATCGGCGAGCTGATGCTCGATGCGTTGCGGCAGGTGCCCAAGGCCGACGCTGTAGCGGGCGTCGCGCTGGGCGGTTGCCCCTTGGTGAGCGCAGTCTCGCTCATGAGTGAAGTCCGTGGCAGACCCGTACCGGCCCTCTATGTTCGCGAAGCGGTGAAGGATCATGGCACCTGCCGAATGGTGGAGGGGCGGACCGAGCACGGCATGTCGGTGGTCATTCTCGAGGACGTGATCACCACTGGTGGTTCGACCTGGCAAGCCATCCAGACGTTGCGCGCCGAAGGCTGCGTCGTCGTCGGCGTCGTGGTGCTCGTCGATCGCCTCGAAGGGGGAGCGGAGGCCATTCGCGCTCATGGGCTCGAGGTGGTGTCACTGTACACGCGTCACGACTTCATCGAGCAAGAGTCGCCGCTTGCCTCGACGCTCGTCGATACCATCGTCAGCGAATAGGGCATCTTGTTACGACTGGTACATTTCGCCAGCGTCATCGCCCTTGGCCTGCCCTCAGCCTGCCAGTGCTTCGCGCGCTGCTGCCACGGTGCGTTCGATGTCGTCGAGGGTGTGTGCGCCGCGGGCGGCGATCTCGCCTGCGACGACGAGAACTCCTGCACCGTAGACACCTGCGACCCCATGGACGGGTGCACCAACATCGTGAAGGACGGCCCCTGCTCCGATGGGGACTCCTGCACCACGGGCGACCTCTGCGTCGACGGCCAGTGCATGTCCGAACCGCCACTAGTATGCGAAGACTAAAA
>CAZRGL010000403.1:0-10594 GCA_964599485.1 uncultured Polyangiaceae bacterium | reverse complement strand
TGAGGCGACAGCTGCTAGCGCGCCTGCCCCGGGCGCGCATCCCCTCTCTGGCAAACTGTGGGAGCTCGGGCTCGAACGGGATGAGCAATTCGTGCTGATCAGCGTATTTCAGCAAGGCGCACAGCCGCGCGTCGCGCAAACCGAGCGGCGGCTGGAATTGTCGCGTGCACGCCAAGCCGTGCTCGAGGCCATCGACATCTTCGAACAGGAGCCAACCGACCGGGGCTTGGCGTTGGCTCGACAGCGCCTCCTCGCCGTGCATCATGCCTACGACGGCGGCCAGGGGCCTCCCTCGAGCAGCCGCTGGATTCAGGTTCAAGTGCGCTCCAGCCGACGCTGCCGATTGGTGCTGCAGGCCGATTTGCGCTTGCGCCAGCCAATCAACTCGATCGCCAACTCGGACGTGTCGCGCACCGATCTGCACGCGCTGCTCTTCCGAGGCAAGCTTCAGGCTTCGATGGGACGGAGCAGCTGTGAGCTTCGCCAGCTACACGTATTCTTGTTTGCCGAAGTGATGGTCGCGCTCGCCCACGAGGCGCTCGACGCGAGCGCGGATGGGCGCGGCATCTCGCGCCGGCTGGTCGTTGGTAACACCTCGTGGGGGGTGCAGTTGTAGCCCGAGGGTAAAGCCGTTCTGGTGTTGTGTGTAGGAGAGCCGCGCGGCCCGACCGCCGCGCTGCGCCTGCCCCCTTTGTCAGCGGACGAAATCGCCCGTGCTGCGCAGAGCTTTGCCAAAGCGCTGATCAAACAGGTCGTCGCCCTCGACGGCGGACAGTCGACCAATTTGCGGCTGAGCGCATTGTCAGAGGCCGCCGCCGAGCTCAAGCAACGGGTGCGCAGCAGCAGCGATCGCAGCAGCCTGGTCAACGAGGCGCCCGACTGTTATCGCGCGTTTGCCGAGAGCGACACGCGCCCGCCGCCCGCTGTTCTGCCTCGGCCGGCCCCCACCGGAAAGCTGCGTTTTACCGAAAGCTGGCGAGCGGACATCCCCGGCATCGATCTGCGCTCGCTCTACTTGTGCGGCGACCGGCTGCTGGTGGGCTCCAACCGTGAGCTCGCGTGTATCGAGCGCAGCAGCGGTAGATTGCTCTGGACCCGTCGCGCACGCCGCGGCGTATCGTTGCTCACGCCGGTCGGATTGGTGCGGCTTGCGCCCAACGGCACTCTGGCGTTGCACGACATCGACGACGGCGAACGTGTTTTCGAGCTTCGACTCGGCCCGTGCGTAGGCGCCCGCGCCAGTGGGGCCGTGATCAACGCCCCCGCGCTGCCCCGCCTCTTGCTCGTGGGCGAAGGTGAGCGCCACCTCGTTGCAGTCGATCTCGACAGCAGTGAAATTCGTTGGCGCCGCGCTCTGCGACGTAGTGGCATGTTGCGCTTGAGACGGGCCGGCAAACTGATGATCGTCGCCAGCGCCGAGCCCGAGCTGGTAGCCCTCGATCTGCTCAGCGGCGAGGTGGTGTGGCGCCGCTGTGCCCGCAGCCGTTTCGCCTCGAGTGTCGCAGTCGACCAAGGCGACTTGTTTGCGCTCAGCGCCGAGCAGCTCGGACGGCGCTCAGCTACGGAGCTGCATCATCTGGACGCATGGACCGGCGCTGAGAAGTGGCACGTGCAGTTGCCCCGCCCCATTCTGCCCGTGGGCGCGCCCATGCTCGCAGACGACGTCGTCGTGATCATCAGCAACGATGGCGACGAGCGCAGACCGTGCATGGGCGTGATGGTCTTCGAACGCGACAGCGGTGCGCTGCGGTTCGACTTGCCCGCCGGGCTCTGTCGTGGTCACGCGGCCCGCTTGTTGGTCGACAAGCTGCTACTGGCCAACAGTGAGCTCGGGGAGCTAATCGGCATCGATCTGCAGGATGGCCGCACGCGCTATCGCCACGTGTTCGCTGGTGTCGGTGGCCGTTTCAATCCGTCGGATCGGCCCCACAGTATGCAACCTGTGCTGCGCTCCGGTGCCCTGTTCTTGCCCCAAAACGAAGTGTTCGTCGTACGCCCCCGTGATGGCGCGTTGATTGGACGAACCCCCAGCGACTTGGTCCCGGACGCGATGCGTGTCGATGAGCGTTGCGGCGTCTACGTGGCCGAAGCGAGCGGCTACCTCGCGGCGTACCACGCCCTGCCTACCCTGACGCTCGTCTCCAAGGTCTGAGCTTGCTCAGCACAGCTGCCCGCGACAAAGCACTCAGGATTTGGGGCCAATGGCCTCGTGACGGTACAAGGCGTCGATCTCTTCTTCGGAGAAGCCTGCCTCGGTGAAGATCTCGCGGGTGTGCTCACCCGACTTGGGGGCAGGCGAAAAGTCCGTCGAGGCGGGTGTCACCGGCGTACGGAACTGCGGTACCGAAGTGCCGTCCACTTGCTGCTCGAACAGCAAACCGCGCGCACGCAGGTTGGCGTCCTGCCCCACCTCCCTCAGCTCGACCATGGGCTCGACGCAGCAATCATGCTCCTCGGCGAACGCCTCCCATTCGCTTCTGGTTTTGGAGCGAAACACCTCGGCAACCGTCTGCTTGAGTTGTTCTTGGTGTGGGCCCGGAAGCAATGCTGACATCTCGGCGGTCAACCCCGTGGCCGCGCAAAACGCCATCCAGAACTTCGGCTCGAGAGAGCACAGCGTGATGACTGCGCCATCTTTGGACAAATAGGTGTTGTAAGGAGCCAGGCCTCCGCTGAGGCTCTCGTCCCCGCGACTTCCGGCTTCGCCAGCGAGGGCAGCGGTCAACGACATCGTCGCAAAACCGAGGACGCCGTCGGTCATGGCGATGTCGCAAAACTCGCCTTCGCCGCTTTGGTCGCGCTTGCGCAAGGCGGCCAGGATGGCGATGGCGCACCACATGCCGCCGCTGACATCAGCCAGCTGAAAACCAGCCACTTGGGGCGGCCCGTCAGCTGGCCCATGCGCGCCCAAGATCCCCGAGCGCGCCAAATAATTGAGGTCGTGGCCTGCTCTCGAGGCCAGCGGCCCGTTTTGGCCGTAGCCAGTCAGCGCACAGATGATCAAAGGTGGGTACTTGGCGCGCAGCCTGTCGTGACCCAATCCGAGTCGCTCCAGGACGCCGGGACGAAACTGTTCGAACAGCACGTCGTAGTGGCCCAAGAGTCGCTCGAAAGCGTACACGCCTTCGGGTTTCTTCAGGTCGATGATGGCGCTTCGTTTTCCACGATTCAGCGCGTGAAAAGCAATCGAAGCGCCCGCACGTTGAGGGGGCATGTGGCGCAGATAATCGCCACTGCCCGCGTCCTCGACCTTGTCGACCTGCGCTCCCAAATCGGCCAGCACCAAGCTGCCGAATGGTCCTGGGAGAAGCCGCGACAGATCGAGAACGCGTACGCCTTCGAGCGGTCTCACGTGATCCCTACCATTGTGATTCTGGGCTGAGTCCTCGGCGAGGCCAAATTTGGCTCGTAGCCCAATCTAGGTCGTAGCCCAATCTAGGTCGTATAGAGCCTAGCCAAAGAGCCTAGCTCGTGCTGCCAAAGAGCCCAGCTCGTACTGCCAAAGAGCCTGGCTCGTACTGCCAAAGAGCCTGGCTCGTACTGCCAAAGAGCCCAGCTCGTGCTGACTCAGCTGCCGCCGAGCGCGAATAGTTTCTGCAGCTTCATGGCGAGCATTTGGTTGCCAGCAACCTTGAGCTTGCCGCTGAAAAAGAGCTGCATCCCGTTCTGCTGAGGATTCTCGACGAGCTTTTGGAAGTCCTCGGTGCTGATGTCGATCGTGCAGTCGGCGCCGCCCGGATTACCAGCTTCGGCCTTGGGGGCGTCGTTGCATGCGATGAACCACTCGCCGCCGCCGTCGCCGGCCACATTGATCTGGTAGGTCGCACCGATCTCTTTGGCGGCATCCGGGTTCTTCTCAATCGCGCTCGGGAGCTCTTCGTTGAACAGCTTTTGAATGTCTACGCCCATTGTCATCCTCTACAGGTGTGGTAGCCCAAGAAACGCTACGGCTGATGCCACCAGCGGCGAGGTCTTGTTGTGCGCTCCGCGGACTGAAGATGTTGGGCTTCTAGCCCGCCCAGCGAGCGCGCGTCAACCAGCAGTCACCGGCGGACTGTACGACAGTGGACAACTCATGCATAATGGGAAAGATTGCGGTCAAGTGTGTCGCAACGCCCGCATCGCATGCTAGTGTCAGTGCGTGTCGAGCTCCTTGGCTTGTCCGCATTGCGGCACGACTTGCGCGCCGGAGCATAAGTTCTGCCCGGGCTGCGCCTTCCCTATCGCGAAGTTACGCGAGCAGGCTGACGATCCGTTGATCGGCCGCACCCTACCTGGCGGGCATGTGGTTCTCGAGCTCATTGATGTGGGCGGCATGGGTCGGGTGTACCGCGCGGAGCAGAAGATGCTCGGTCGCACCGTTGCAGTGAAGATAGTTCACCCGCATCTGCTTGGTGACGAGGCGGTCGAGGCACGCTTCATCACCGAAGCGCGGGCGGCGAGCAAGCTCAATCATCCCAATTCGGTAGGCGTCATCGACTTCGGCAAGTTCGAAGGCCGCTTCTACATGGTGATGGAGTTCCTCCGCGGGCGGGATCTGGCGACGGTGGCCCATCAAGAAGGACCGTTGTCGGTCGAGCGCATCGTCGGGATCATGACCCAAGCCCTGGCAGCGCTGGAAGAAGCCCATCACCACGGCATCGTTCATCGTGACCTCAAGCCGGAGAACATCGTGCTCGAGGCGCTCCGCTCTGGTGGCGATTTCGTCAAAGTGCTCGACTTCGGACTCGCCAAGGTGCGCGAGGTCGTCGTCGTTGCGGAAAGCCCCCAAAAGAAGCGCATCACCGGGCCTGGCATGGTTTGCGGGACGCCGGAGTACATGGCACCCGAGCAAGTCCGTGGCGACACGATCGACCACCGCGCAGATTTGTACGCCTGCGGCGTATTGCTTTTCGAGCTGCTGACAGGGCGGTTGCCGTTCGATGCACCAACGCCGAACGAGATCGTGCTGATGCATTTGTCTTCCCTGCCCCCGGATCCACGCAACGTGGCGCCTCAGCGCAAGATCCCTCCAGAGCTGGCTGACGTGGTCGTGCAAACCTTGTCCAAGGAGCCGAGTGAACGTCCGCAGAGCGCCGGGGAGCTCGCCAGCGCGCTCGATGCAGCAATCGACGTGGGCGAGGCACGTGAACGCCGCCGGTCGGGCGAGCTGGTTCGTTGCGAGGCATGCTCAGCCGCTGTTCCACGTACCCAAAAGTTCTGCGGCGACTGTGGCGGGCAGATGAAGCGGCGTCGCACGACGCCCCCGCCGAACGACGCAGCGGGCTTCGAGTTGGTGAAGAACCACGCCGACGCGCTGCCGTTGACCGCTCGCGAGGAAGAGCTCGATTGGTTGTTCGAGCGCCGCGCCGAGCTGGGACAAGCATTGCACGCAGTGTGTATTTCGGGCCCTGCTGGTTTCGGCAAATCCCGCTTGCTCACGGAATTCCTGCGCGAGCTCGAGCGCCGCGGTGACGTGGTGACATCGGTCGCGCCCGATCCGTGGTGGTGCGATCTCGGCTACCACGCTCTGCGTGAGGCCATCGTTCAGCTCGCCGACCTGCCCCACGACGGAGGAAAGATGGCGGGCTGGGCCGGCGCAACGCCTGAAGCGCGAGCGGGGCTCAGTTGCATTTTTCAGTCATCGAGCCCATCGCTCGATCAAGCCGTGCCGGCGCGCCGTTGGTCGGAGTCGCCGCCGCAGACTCCCCATGAAACCAGTCAGCGCTTGCTGGTTGCCGAAGCGCTGCGGTGGGCTCTAGGTGTGGCGTTCAGCAGGACGGATGAAGGACAAGCGGTGGTGTTGGCCATCGATGATCTCCATGCTGTCGATGGTGCCAGCCGTAGCGCTTTTGCCGATGTCATCGCCGATCCGCCGTTGGTGCAAGCGCTCATCGTTGCCACCCATCACCCGGGTTTCACAGCACCCGATTGGGAGGCAGCCCAGGTTTGGCGGTTGCAAGGCCTGCCCACATCCACCGCTGCTGCGCTGATCGAAAGCGGTGGCAGGATGCTCAGCACGGCCAGCCGCGACCAAGCCAACAGCTCGGCGACCATGTCCCGTGTGGCGCCGCTCTACGTCGACCAACTGTTGCGCTTCAAAGACGAAGGAGGAGCTACTCCGCCTCCCGGCCTTGCAGATCTCATCGCTGCGCGGGTTGAGCGATTGGGTGCTGAAGCATGCCATCTTCTGCAGGCCATTGCCGTGTTGGGTGACGCTGCAGCACCAGCCCAGCTCGTCGCGCTCTTGCCAGAGGTCAGCGACTTCGGGCGCCAGCTCAACTTGTTGCGACAAGCTGGATTCGTGGTGACCAGCAATGCCGAGCACGGCGTTTCCCACCCGTTGGTTCGTGATGTCGTGCTGGCGTCGACGCCGCGAGAAGTACGGCGCGCGCTGCATAGCCGAGCACGCCGTGATTTTGGGGTTGATGAGCTCCAGATCCCTGCCGAGGCCCACGCCCTGCACGCTTACCACGCCGGCGAGACCTTCCAGGCGCTGATGTTGCTCGCGGCGGTGGCCAAGCGCGCCCACAGTCGCGCCGCCCCACATGGAGCCATCAAAGCGCTGAGGCTTGGCCTCGATTTGGCACGGCGCGAAATGGCACGTGGTGAGCTGGAGGATCCACTGGGTGCGGTGTTGATCTTCGCTTGCAAGCTGGGCGACGCGCTCGCTGACGCTGGGTTGCTGAACGACGCTGAAGGGGTGCTTCGCGAGGCGCTCGGTTTGGCCGGCCCCAACGCCAGTGAACGACCCCGCATCCTCGCTAGCTTGGCTGCCGTCGCCCGTGACGACGGACGAGATGATATCGCCAACGCGCACCTCGATGAGGCGTTGCGCATCGCACAACACGGTCGCCGCGATGAGCTCGTCACCTCGCTCGAGCGCATGCGCGAGGATTGGGCTGAATGAAGGGCTCAGCCCAATGACACCCTGGCCCAATGACGAGCTGAGCCTAAAGTTCTGCTGAGCCTAATGTGCTGGGCTAATGTGCTGGGCCAGTTGATGGTGACGGAGTGAGTAGCGGAATGTTCGTCGCGCGTTGGGACCTCGATAAGACATATTTGCGTACTGATTTCGACACTGTGCGCGATCTGATCCGCACCGCGATCGAGCGGCCCGACCAGAAGCGTACCGTTCCTGGCGCCGCTGCGCTCATGCGTGAGCTTGGACGCGCAGAGGTTCCCATCGATATCCTCTCCGGCAGCCCGGAGCAGCTTCGCGGTCGAATCATCGAGAAGCTTCGCCTCGACGGTGTGCGGTTCAACAGCTTGACCCTCAAGCCCAACCTGCGAAACATCTTGCGGCTTCGATTTCGAGCCGTACGTGGGCAGCTCGGCTACAAGCTTCCGGCGCTGTTGCGACTCCGCTGCGAGATGGCGCAACAACGGGATGATCGTGGCGAGTTGGTCCACGAGGCGTTGCTCGGCGACGACGCCGAGGCCGATGCGTTCGTTTATTCTCTGTACGCTGACGTGTGTGGTGGGGCGGTCGATGCCGCTTTGCTCGGTCGCATCATGCACCGCGGCGGTTGTTACGCTGACGACATTGCCGACGCGGTTCGCTTCGCTAGCTACATCCAACCCGGCGAAGTGGTCAGACGTATTCTGATCCACCTCGAACGACAGTCTTCGCCATCCAAGTTCGACCGCTTCGGCTCACGTGTTGTGCCGTTCTACAATTACCTGCAGGCCGCTTTCGTGCTGCTGGAGGACGGTTGCCTGTCTGCACGAGCTGTTCTACGCGTCGCCCAAAACATGGCCGTAGTTCACCACTTCGATGGGGCCGCGCTAGCCCGCAGCTACCTGGAGCTGGCCCGCCGCCGGCATGTTGCAGGCGACAGCATCGCGCTATTGCTCAACGCCTACGACACGCTGGTTTCCGAACGGCAAGTGGCTGGAGCCAGCGAGCTGGGGCAGATGGTGGCCGATCTAGAACAACAGGCCCAGGAGATCCCTCCGAAGCTCAGCCGTCCGCAGCCACACTTGGACTACGAAACCCTGGTGGATCAGCACAATCCGCGCCGGCGGTAACGCGTTGGCCCTTGGGGCGCTACGGACTCGCGCGCCCCTGACGGGGCGAGGGCGCGCGATTCCTTCGCTAGCGCCCTTTATTGGCCAACGCTCCTATGGGGCGGTGAACGAAACACAAAGTTCACCACTCAAACCCACGAATTGTTGAGCAGCTCTCCTACTCCGCCTGCACCGGGAACGATGTACTGCCGATCATTGAGGCCGCGTTCCTCGTCCCAATACTGCCCTGGCTTGCTCGCCAAAGCGCGCTCGCTCGACAAGCCGCGATCCAGCCGCAGGGCGTAGACCGCTACGTCAGGGTGTGCTTGTAACACGTTGCGAATGTACTCGGGCGTGATCATCAGATGCAGCGCGATGCACTTGGCCGGAGTGCCGTCGAGCGACTTCTTGTAGTGGTCGATCGCGCTGATCATCGATGAGCCCGTCGCTCCCATCGGATCGGGGAAAAGCACGTAATGGCCGGCCACGTCACGCCCGATCTTCGCGTCGTGCCAATTCGCACCTGTAACTTCGCCGGCTTCATTTGTCTGCCGACTCATGAACAGGTGGTCCTGGCGAACGCACGCTGGATCGACGACCTCGTTCAGAAGGTCGTAGACGATTTGTGAGGGCGTCGTTCCGGCCCGAGCAATACCCACGGTTGCCACTCGAGTGCTGCGATCGACCACGAGACCTCGATACACACCCTCAGGGTGATCAGCGGCCATCCTCGTCGGCACGCTCACCTGCACGTGGGGCAGCTCGTTGGCGATGACCACCCGCCCGAGCCCGTCGTAGAGCTTGTTGACCAATCGGCCAAGCTCAGGTTGGACGGTGTCAGCCGCCCCTACCCGGCTCAGAAGCGACCACGCAAAGGGATCGTCGAGTAAGAAAACTCCGTCACCATATGCGTGCTCGAGCACGGCGGGGCGGTAGCGGCTCACGGCGTAGGCGGTATCCGACATTTCTTTTTGTTACCCTTATCGCGCGAAACGTGGTTAAGCCTTATACCCCAGCACACGCCCCTTTGGTGGGCGCTTGACGTGAGGAATTGCGGTGGACAGCGATCTTGCCGAAGCCGTCCAGGCACTGAAGGGCATCTTTGAAAAACGCCTTATTCCCGCAGACTTCCGCGTAAACCATGGCGCGGAAGTCGAGGGGCTCAAAGAGCGCTTGCGCCTGCCTGGGCGCTATGTCGAATTTCTGAAAGCAGCCGACCCCGTTGATGTGGAGACAGCCACGCCACCGGAACGCATACGGTTTGTTCCGGCCGCAGAGCTCGAGCTCGAGCAGAACGGCTACAGTACGGGCGACGCCGACAATCCCCCGATGAACGGCTGGCGAGACAGCTGGATCGTCATCGCGCACAGCACACTTTTGGGCGATCCATACTTCTTGGACACGAGCAAACCGGATGCCGAAGGCGACTGTCCCGTGATGACGACCATGAGCGGCCGCAGCGACATCAGGCCGGTCCTTTGCGCTTCGAGCTTCGCCTGCTTCGTGCGCATTCTGGCGACAGCCATGGAAATCGCTGAAGATTTCGGCGATCAGGGTCTCGTGCCCGACGATGAGCACATATTTCGCGAGACGCTTTCGCACAAGATCAAGGTCATCGATCACGCTGCAGCCCGCGAAGGCCATTGGACGAACTAGACTAGCGTGGTCTGACAGCAGAATCCGCCGCTCGGATCGTCGCCTGTGGGGGCGGTGTGACGGCGTTGCCGACCTTGTGCCGTCATGTAAGCGATTGGTCTTGTCAGCGACCCAAGGGCCGGTTATCCCTCAGCGGCCGTAACCCCACCCAATCCAATGTAGCGCGACGCAATGCTAACGCTACCGGGGTAAGCGTTCTGACGCCACGGTTCGAGTGGCAGGGCCTTCATTCTTCAAGTGTCGAGAAATATTGCATTCCGCAATTGGTCCTGTTTGTGCATAGGGCACTGATCAGTTTTCCAGGCATGTAGGTGCCTGTGTGACTTGTGTAGTAGGCGATGACTTTCAAGGAGGTCCTTCGATGACGTCGAAATGGGTGCGCAATGCACTGCTCGTGATCACGCTCGTAGCCGCATCTATCGGCGGCAGCGGCTGCGCCGAGGAGCGTGATCCAATCAACCGCGTGCAAGCCAACGCGCTGGCGAAGTCTTTCTTCGTCGGTGAGGATCTGCACGGCACTCAGGATGACCCAGAGTTCTGGACGCAAGCGACGTTGATTGACGTCGGCTACGGAGCGTCTCAGAGCGGCTTGTTCACTTCGACGTACACCCAATCGGTCGCGCGGATGAAGTGGGTGATCACCGAGGACTTGCTGCTGGGCCGCCTGACCTACGAGCGCATCGAAGACAGTGATGGCAAGGGCGCAGGCCCCGCTTCGACCGACGGACAGCTCGTCGTGGTCTACAACATCACCAAGCACTTCGACATCCAGCACTCCTACAATCCCAGCACTGGTGAAGAGCTGAATGTCATCGAGGAGAATACCAGCGACCGGCCTTGGTACGAGCGTGAGTACTTCCGGGTCGACTGGTCGAAGAACCTCAACACCGACGCTTATGACTTCGACACCTTGTCGATGCTGGGTGTGTACGGTGGCATCAGCTATTCG
>CAZRGL010000402.1:0-10618 GCA_964599485.1 uncultured Polyangiaceae bacterium | reverse complement strand
TGACCATCGTCCAGGCCGAGCTCGACGCGGTGCAAGGCTTGGGCTTCTGGTTCGACGTCATGGAATTCAAGCTAGAGGCCGGCTAGCACGCCTTCGCCCCTGCACGAGCGCTGCTGCGAAAACTGCGGATTGTCACGGCCCCGGACGCGGACGCCGACCCGGACGCGGCGCCGGACGCGGACACCGCCCCAGACGCGGACGCCGACCCGGACGCGGCCCCGGACGCGGACACCGCCCCGGACGCGGTCCCAGGACCCGGACTCGGACCCGGATCGGACCCCGCCCCGGACCCCGCGCCGGACGCCCTTCCAGCACGCTCGCACATGGGAGAGCGAGGCGGGAAAGCAGCAATGCGTCGACGACAACCCCTTTGTCAGACTTCCCCAGGCGTCGTAATCTTGCTAAAGAAGGCGTGCGGAAGCCGTTAGAATAAAAAGGCTTATAAAAAGGCTTAGAAGACGAGCCGTGCTTCCCGTACTCTCAAAGTTCAATTTAGCAGCCGACGAGCTCAACTTGAAGGCGGCCTCTGCGCATTGACCCTGGAACGTCTCATGAACAAAAAGCTTCGCAATTTTCTCTTCTTCTCCGCTTCCGCTTCCGTGCTGATCTGGATGGGTTGCACAGTCAATTCGACTCCGGTGGACGACATCAACTCCTCCACCAGCTCGTCGAGCAGCACCAGCACCTCGACCAGCACCAGCACAAGCACAAGCACCAGCACCTCCAGCACCAGCTCCACTTCGAGCACGAGCTCGACCAGCTCGACCAGCTCGACCAGTGGGACTGGCCCCGGCTGCGATGACGTGCCGGCACCGCCAGGGCCCAGCAAGGGCTCGTGCTTCCCGTACCCGAACTCGTCGAGCGGCAGCGGCGGCGGCGGCGGCGGCGGCGGCGTGGGCGGTGCACCCCCGTCTGGCGCCCACGAATGTAACCCCGTCAGCAACGAAGGCTGCACCGGCGCTGGCTCAGCCTGCGACTTCAGCAACGGAAACAACTTCGTCTGCTTCCCCGACGGCAACACCGAGCCTATCTGCGGCGCTTGTGACCAAGGCGCAGGCCCGTGGTGCCAGCCTGGCCACACCTGCGGCGGCGGCGCTTGCGTGCGCTATTGCTGCACCGACGATGACTGCGGCCCCAGCCTCAAGTGCGTGAAGGGCAACTACGAGTCAGCGCCCGAAATCGGCACCTGCGCCGCTGGTAGCTGATCAACTGGTAGCTGAACAAATACCTGACATAATCCCGGCCTAGCTGGGGTGGGCAGATCGCCCATGCGGCGCTTTGGCAAAGCTGAAGCGCCGCTGTCGTTCCATAGATGTGGTGGTGAAATCCATGGCGATGTAGGCAAACTGCTCGGTGCCGCCATGATCGTGGATCTGAACCACAAAGGGGCTCTTGAGCTTGGCCGTGGCCCGAGCCTCGCGCCGAAAACGCGCCAGGATTTCGCGCGGCTCTCCGCCGCGCCGCGCATCGACCAGCTTCACCGCAACGTGAGTGCCGAGCGAAACATGCTCAGCACGCCACACCTCGCCCATCGCGCCAGCACCAACACGATCTATCAGACGGTAGCGATCGCCGATCACCGTCCCTGGCCCCCACAGGGCATCCTGCGAGTCGGCTTCTTGCATGACCCATCCCATGCCGCACTCTGGCAGCACCCAGCAAAGGTACACCTGGGTCGAAACACCGTCAATTTGTGCGGTCTCGGCCCACACCGAGAGGGCGAAACACGAATGCCGCGCCCTTTCTGCTTGTAGGTGAGCGTACGCAGGTGTAAGCCTGCGACTCACAGTAGCGTGAAAACAACTATATTCACCGGAGATGCTTAGAAAATGATTACAAAGTCCCGAACTTCCCTGCTTGGCGCCGCACTCGTGATCTTGGCTGGCGCCGCGGGCTGCAGCGGATCGGTTGGTGCGACTGGCGCCGCAGGCAAAGCCGGCGAGTCAGGCGAAAAGGGTGACAAAGGCGACACCGGCGACGGCGGCGTGACCGATCCCAGCGTGAGCGCAGTTTCGCCGACGGGTGCATTCCTCGAGCGCACCACGATGGTCTCCATCAGCGGCTTTGGCACCAGCTGGACCGACGCCGCCAAGGTGGACTTCGGTGAGGGCATTACCGTGGACGGCTCCATCACGGCTAGCCCGACGGCAATCGTTGCCACCATCAGTGTGGCAGCCACCGCCAAGCTCGGTACGCGCGACGTGACCGTGACCGAGGATGACAAGACGGTCACCTACTCGGCCGCTTTCACCGTGGCTGCACCACTGGCCAACGGCACTGTCGTGGGAACCCAGGCTCAAGGCTCGATTCTCTTCGGCCGCGCCGAGCTGGTCGACACCAGCAAGCCCTTCGACACCTCCGACAGCTTCGGCTACCTCGGCGTACTGGCCAGCGGCAACAGCTACGGGCTCGTCCAGGACGCCTCGGGCGTTGCGCTCGACTACATCCTGTTCCTCGACGTAGGCGCCACCGCAGGCAAGACCGATGTCGTCGTGGAGAGCGGCGAGACCGGAAGCCTCGTTTCCTCCCGGGCACCCGAAGCGCTCGACGTCACCGCACGCACGCCGGTCAAGCTCACCGCAGGCACCCCCGTCACGACCAAGATGGGCAGCGCTTACGCGTCCTATCTGTTCGAGTACACCGTCCCGGAAAAGACTCTGGGCACCTTCTCGACCACGACCGCGGATGCCGATGCCGACGCCGCCTTCTTCCTGCTGCCCGCGAGCGGCAACTTCGAAGACCGGCTCGCTTTCACGTCGAGCAAGGCCGTGCCGCCCGGTGCCTACTATGTGGTGTACTTCGATCAGACCGGCACGACCGACTACGACTTCGATGTCAAAATCGACGAAGTCCCCTCCGACGAGCTCCCCAACGACACCTGCATGACGGCACAAGACGTGGCGGCACTGCCCGCATCGCTGAAGAACCTCACCCTGTCGGACGCCGACGACGAGGACTGGTTCAAGCTGACCGTAGACGCCTCCGCAGTCGGCGGCTCCTTCATGGTCGCGACGACCCCCGGCGACACATACACCGACACGCTGCTCGAGGTGGTCAAAGACGACTGCACCTCCAGCCTCGGTGAAAGCAGCGACGCCGACTACCACGAAACACTGGCCAGCGATCCCATCCCCGCCGCCGGCACCTACTACCTGCGCGTACGTAACTCGCAACAATACGCCTACGATGGCTCGGTCTACAATTTGTCGATCGCCGTATGCGCAAGCGGCGAATCCGAGCCCAACGACACCTACCAAACCGCCGACGCCGTATGTAAGGGCTCAACGTCCGCCGCAATCGGCGCAGCTGGCGACGGCGACTGGTTCGCGGTCGAGCTCGAAGCAGGCGACGAGGTCACAGCCAAGACACAAGCTGGTCTCACCGACACGTGCGGTCCTGGCGGGAACATCGACACCGATCTCACCATCTTCGACACTGACGGTACGACGGTCCTCAAGTCCGCCCCGACCTATACCTACTGCTCCGAGGCAACCACTACCGTTGCCTCAGCCGGAACGTATTTCGTTTGGGTTGGCGCGTCGGCATATTGCCCGAACTGCACCTTCGACTACTCAATCAACGTGAGCGTGAAGTAGACATTCGCTCCTGGCCTTGGGGTCCATCTCCCGGACCCCGAGGCACCTACTCGAGCTAGACGCAAACATCGCTGTCCACGTTCGGCCACCGGATCGTCCACGGCTTGGTCAGCTCCGGGGCGCGCTTGGAGCGCTGACCGCTAGCAAAGCGGAGTCGCAGCCGGTGCTGGCGCCGCTCATCAGCGCTTCGGCTTGGCTAGGGCGGCCCTTACGCAGTCACTCAACCGCTTGCTGGCCATCTCGACCAAAGCCTGCTGCCCTTCGGACAGGTTCTTGCCCTTCATCAGCAGCTTCTCGGAAGCCGATTTGAAGGCCTCCGCCGCGGTCTGCTGACAAGCCCGGTCCGGGCAGGTGCAAAACTGCTCCGCGGCTTTCTGCACCTGCTCGATCATCGCCTCGTTGCCGTTGTTCGAACAAGCAACTGTCGGTGCGAATGACATTGCGGTGGCCATCGCAAAGAGTGCGAGGCGAGCGTTTGCTGGCGCGCGCGTACGGGGTCGTTTCATGATGTCCCTCAGTCGCAAGGTGCGCGCAAGGTGCGTGCCAGTGAATGGGGGGCCGTAACGCCCCAGCTCTCGGACGAGGTCGCGCCGTCAGGAGTGTCCACGTACGCCGACTGAACATCCCGTGACACCGTCCGGTGACAGCGTCGAATAGTTGTGACTTGAAATTGTACTGAACGTTCAGTACAGTCACTCCAGATGCCCAAAGCCGCACGAACAGCCCCAGGACAGAAGACCGCCGAGCGGATCTTGCAGGTCACTGCGCAGCTCCTAGCGAGCCGTGAGCCTGACAGCGTCACCCTCGACCGAATCTCTCAGGAGGTCGGTGTTGCCAAGACGAGCATCCTCTGGCACTTCGGCAGCAAGAAGGATCTGTTCCTGAGGGTAGTCGATCGGGTGTTCGAGGAGTTCCTCAGCGGTTTCGTCGAGGAGCACCCGGACAGTGGCAACCTCGGGCTCGAGCTGCGACAGTTCCTGAGCGCCTACGCGAGCTTCTTGAAAAACAAGCCGCACATCAACACGGTCCTGCTAACGCTATTGTTCGACCGCAAGCTCGGCTCGGAGGTGCGCACACAGATCGCTGCCATGTACCGCAGCTTTCGTTCGATGGTGAGCTACTACACCCTCGACGGCAAACCCGTGCCAGAGGCCTTCGCTACCGCGATCATCGCTTTCGTCGATGGCGTGTTCTTGCAGTGGTACATCGAGCCCGAGGCGGTCGACATCGACGCCGTCTTCGAGGCCTTCCTCGATACCTTCGTCGATGACCAAAGATGGAGCATCCGGAATGGTTGAGCCCAAGTCCCGTCCCACTTCCTTGCGCCCCATCTCCTTGCGCGCCGACCCTGGTCCATTCGTCGAGCTGCCTCCGTCGGTCAGCTCGGGCGGTAACTACCAACCCGTGAGCTTCTGGCAAGAAACGGTCGCGGTCGAGCCTTGCGAGAAGCTCTCCGCCGACACCACTTGTGATGTCGTCATCCTCGGTGGTGGCTACACTGGTCTTTCAGCCGCCTACGAGCTCAAACGGGCCCAGCCAAGTCTCGATGTCGTCGTCCTCGAACGCGACGTAGTCGGCCACGGGGCAAGCGGACGCAACGGGGGCTTCCTCATGCCCCTGCTCGGCTGGAACCTAGCCAAGACCGTGCGGTCTCTCGGTCGCGAGCGCGCAGCGCAGGGCTACCGCGTGATGTACGACGCCATCGCCCATACGCGCGCGGTGATTGAGCGAGAGAATATCGACTGCGATCTCGAGGACAGCGGCTACCTGCTGCTGGCAACTTCTCGGCAGCGACTCAAGCATGTTCGAGAAGAAGCCGAGCTCGGCAAACAGCTCGGATTTGGCTACGAGTACTTCGAGGGCACCGCACTGCAAGAGCACGTCGACAGCGACGGCTTCCTAGGCGGTTGTTTCGATCCCGATTGCTCCATCCTCAACCCGGCAAAACTGGCACGCGGTCTCAAGGTTGCCGTGGAGCGGCTCGGCGTGCGCGTCTACGAGCAAACCTCCGCCGACAGCCTAGAGGACGGCGAATCGATTCGAATTGGGACCGACCACGGCAAGCTGACGGCTCGCGCGGCAGTCGTGGCGGTCAATGGTTATGGTAGCGCGCTCGGGTTCATGAAGAACCAGGTCATTCCGGTGCACACATACATCGTCCTGACCGAGCCGCTGAGTGATGCGCAGCTCGCGGCCATTGGTTGGCACAAGCGCACCAGCCTCGAGACCTCGCGTAACTTCATTCACTACTTCAGGCTGACCGCTGACAATCGCATCCTCTTCGGTGGCGAAGACGCGAAGCTATTCTTCAAAGGCCGCTTGCGCGATGCTGATGAGGACTGCTTCCAGCGACTCGAGGTGCGCCTGCGTTCGTTCTTTCCTGCGCTCGGCGAGACCAAGGTCACGCATCGCTGGGGTGGCGTCGTCGGGGTGACCCTCGACATGTTCCCAACCTTTGGCGCCAGTGGCCGACAGGGCAACGTGTTCTACGGCTGCGGCTACAGCGGCCACGGTGTTTCACTCGCCAACTACGCCGGCAAGATCATCGCCCCAGCCGTGCTCAAGCGGCTCGGGCTAGCAGCGACCGAGGTCGCGCCGCCACTGAGATTTGGCCGCGAGCCCTGGCGCTTACCACCTGAGCCACTGACCTTCGTAGGGATGCAGGCCTACCGCCTCGCTCTTCATGCAGCCGATCGTTGGACCAGCCCATGACCATTCATTACGCATCATGCACCTTCTGCGACTCGGTCTGTGGACTCGAGATCGAAGTGACCGACAACCAGATCCAATCGATCCGTGGCGATTCGGCCGACCCATTCAGCCGCGGGCACATCTGCCCCAAAGCCCTCGCCCAAAAAGAGCTCATCGAGGATCCAGACCGCTTGCGCAAGCCTCTGAGGCGGCGCGGCTCGGACTGGGAACAGATCAGCTGGCCCGAGGCCCTCGAAGAGCTGACTCAACGCACAGTCGCCATCCAGCGGCAGCACGGCAACGACGCCATGGCCCTCTATTACGGCAATCCCTTGGGCCAGGACTATCAGGCCCTGCTCGCCTTGGTTGCATTCGTAAAAGCACTCGCGACGAAGAACGTCTATTCGAGCACCTCGGTCGACGCTTTGCCGCGCATGCTCGTCTCGAAACTGCTCTATGGCAATCAGGCGCTGCTGCCCATTCCCGACATAGAGCGAACCGACTTGTTCGTGGTCATGGGTGCGAACCCGATCGTGTCCAATGGAAGCGCGATGACCGCGCCGGACATCAAGAATCGCTTGCGTGCGATACGTAACCGCGGCGGCCGCATCGTCGTCATCGATCCGCGCCGTACCGAAACAGCCAAGGTCGCCGACGAGCACCATTTCATCCGGCCTGGAACCGACGCGCTCTTTCTGCTGGCGATCCTCAATGAGCTCTTTGTCCATGGACGCGTGACGCCAGACGCCAACGTGCCGATACGCAACCTCGACGGCCTGCGCCGAATCGCTGAGCCCTACACGCCCAGCCGTGTCGCGCCGCTCTGTGGCGTGTCGGCCATAGCCATCGAGACGCTAGCCCAACAGTTCGCCGAGGCGCCTACTGCAGCCTGGTATGGCCGCATGGGCACCAGCACCCAACGATTCGGCTGCCTCGCGACCTGGCTCATCGACGTCATCAACGTCGTGACTGGAAACTTCGATCGAGCCGGCGGCGTCATGTTCAACACCCCCGCGGCGGATTTGGCCGGGATTGCGACCCGCCTCGGGGAGACAGGACACTTCGATCGCTGGCGTAGCCGCGTCGGCGATCTGCCTGAGTTCAATGGCGAGTTCCCAGTCGGGGCGTTGGCCGACGAGATCGTCACGCCCGGGCCTGGCCAGATCCGCGGGCTCATCACGATCGCCGGCAACCCCGTCCTATCCAATCCCAACGGCCGACGCCTCGATGAGGCGTTTGAGACGCTCGACTTCGTGGCCTGCGTGGATTTCTATCTCAACGAGACGACTCGGCACGCTGATTTGATTCTGCCCCCCGTCACGCCTCTCGAAGGGTCACACTATCCGCTGCTCCCGCTCGCGATGGGCGTGCGCAACATGGCCCACTACGCCAAGCCGGTCGTTGTGGCCCCCCCAGGATCGAAGCACGACTGGCAGATCATCCTCGGCATGGTCGCCGGTCTCGCCCGCGCGCGCGGCGGCTTGCAGCGCCTGGTCCTGCCCGCTTTGGCTGGCGGCTTCGGCAGCTTGCTGGGCTCGGGACGCCTGCTCGATCTGCTGCTGCGGCTGGGACCGCACCGCCTGAAGTTGAGCGACCTCGAGGCAGCGCCGCACGGACTCGATCTCGGGCTACTCGAGCCGCGCGCCTCCCAAGTGCTCGCCACGAAGGACCGCTCGATCGATCTTCTACCCGGCATCCTCGAGGCAGATCTCGCCCGCCTCGAGGCGGAGCTCGGCCACGATGGTGCTCGTGGCGCCAATACAAGCAGCAACGACCTGCTGTTGATCAGTCGTCGCACCCTTCAAAGCATGAACTCATGGCTGAACAATCTGCCCCTGCTCGTTCGGGGCAAAGACCGCTGCACGCTGCTGATGAACCCCGACGACGCAAACTCACGCGGCATCGAGGCCGGGAAGAAGGTCCGCCTCAGCGGACGGGTCGGCTCGATCGAAGTGGAGCTCCGAGTCAGTGACGAGATGATGCCGGGAGTCGTTTGCCTACCCTACGGCGGGGGACACGACCGGGACGGCACCCGCCTGCGGGTCGCCTCCAACCACGCCGGGGTCAGCATGAACGACGTAGTGGACGAGCGCCTCATGGATGAGCTCGCGGGAACCGCGGTGCTCGACGGAATCCCTGTCGAAGTTGCGCCCGTTGCGCCGCCTGGCTGACCCGCTAGGGAGTGAGCTCGACGAGCAGATTGTAGGAGCCGTAGTAGTACTCGAGCTGACCGTTGCCATCGACGATCACGTAGTACTCTTTGGCGCCCTGCACCGGGAAGGTGATCTCGGCGACTCCAAAGCCACCTTGTGAGCAAGCGATGGCAGGTCCGAGCGTTCCCATACCGTCGTCACATTGATCGGGCCCCACGGCGTAGAGCACTCGGCCCCAGCAACCTGGGTCGATCATTCCATTCTGGGCGCAGACGTCGAAGGTGCCCGTGAGGTCATAGCCAATTGAAGCCGTAATCGTACCGTCCACCGCGGGGGTTATCCGATAGACACGGTCCTTGCCGCCAGCTTGCGCTACGCACCCATCAACCGCCGGCGCAATGTAGTCATCACCGTAGGGTGTCGTGTTGCCCTGGAAGGCCAAGGGTTGGTTGGCGAGCAATACGATGGGCTCACCATCACAGGTGTCGAACAAGCTGATGAGATCGAACTTGCAGCCATTGGTGCAGCCGTCATTGTCGTTCTTGTTGCCGTCATCGCATTCCTCACCCGGATTGAGGATGGCGTCGCCACACTCAGGCGTCGTGTACTCGACAGTCACCTCGTAGGCGCCCGAGCTGCCATTGGCACCATCGATGAACAAGTAGTTCACCTCGGCCACGGGTTGATGCAGCGCGTACTCTTCATGATCGATATTGAAGAAGGCCCAACAGCCATAAAAAGAGGTGACCGTCTCGTCGGTGCAACCATTGGGCGCGCGCGCATACATCGACGGATCGAGCGTGCTGCCCTCGGCCGCTTTCACGACCACCTTGAAGGAGCCGGGCGCCTTGATGTCGAACGCGTAGACCGATTCAGGTCCGTCCGTAATGGTCCCGCCACAGGCAAAGCTCGAATAGTCGTGCGTGAGCGTCGAGGTGTCGCCACGCAAGCAGTACTTGTCGCCCACATTGAGAACGATGGTATCGCCCGGACAGGTGTCGGCCCCGCTGTTCTCGATGATGATGCCGCCCGGACACTCGTCGGGCGGTCCCCCGGCGGCGCCGGTGCCGCCAGTGCCGCCGGTGCCCCCGGTTGCGCCGCCTCCGCCGCTGCTACTCGTGGTCGTTGTGGTGCCGCCGGTCGCCCCCCCGCTGCCAGCGTCGCCGCCGCTGCCACCACTGCCGGTGGTCGGCCCGGGCGTTTCCGATTCGGTCTCACAACCACTGCAGCCTGCAGCTGCGGCCAGGCAAACCAGCAGCGCGGCAGCGCAGCAATAAGTAGCAGGTGACACGAGGCGGCGCGGCGTGGTCGACATGATGAAGCTCTCCTAAGGCAGCGTGGTCGTGGCAGGTGCTCGACGCTATTACGAGTCTAGCACGCCTAGAAACGTCAGCAGGCCGCGCTGAGATGGCGACGAGCTCGACCGCACCATATAACTGGCCCAACGCGAATCGAAGCGATGCCCCAAGTGTAACTACCGTCGGATCCTCTTGCTCCCGCAGTTCATGCACACAGCCTTTCGCTGAGCCGCCCGTCTGGTCGCAGCTGCGCCAACGCAATCAGAAGTCGTCACTACTGGGGGAGAAGCGAGCGCTCTTCGTCGATGTGCTGTTGCTATTGCTGCTCGTGGAAGCGGGCCGCGCAGGCGCTGATGACGCAAAGGGCGCGCCGTACAGCCCGCCGGCGCACAACGGATCGTCCTCGAGCGCATTGTTGCAGCGGCCTTCGCCCATCAAGCCCGCCGGATCTTCAGGGCGGGGCTGATCCGGCGCAAGGCAGCCAGAGGTCAGCTGTGCCCCGCCGAGAAGACCAGCGATCAATACCGCAGCACAAGCTGGGCAGAGGGTCTTGCGCAACGGCGAGGCGGTCTCGCAGCCCGTGCATCGTTCTCGGTGGTTCATGGCCGTTCGACACTACCGACGCAGCCCCCAAGTAGCATTCGAAAATCGACCCTCCTATCCTGGGCTCGGGCTAGGCGTAGATCTCGCCAAGCGGAAAGCAGCTCATTGCGGGCGACTGGCGATAGGAGCACGTCGCCGACGTCTTTGCGCCAAAGCCAAGAAGACCCCGAAGGCATACCAAGCTCGCCCGGGCCAACGGCTCATGACGCTGCACACGCTTGGGCGAGTAGCTGCATGCAGGAACCCCGACAAAACTGGTGGCTTGCGGTGTGGGCGG
>CAZRGL010000401.1:5363-10639 GCA_964599485.1 uncultured Polyangiaceae bacterium | reverse complement strand
TTCTTGGTCAGGGGGCGCGCGCTGCGCCCCCCCCGCAACGGGGCCGACGACCCTGCGGAGCTTCCGCTTGCGGCCCGACGATCTGGCGCGGCTTCATCATCTGAAACGGACCCTCCCCGCAAGCTCTGAAACGGAAGTCCTACGCATCGCTCTCCGCCACCTCGCCGCGTCGGTGTGAAGCATTGTAGAAGTAGACGCAACGCCGAAAAGTTGCGTTCGGCTGGTGCGCGCTGGACAGACAGGCTAATCGGACGCGCAAGCTTTCGCGCCCGCAGCATGAAAGGAATCAAGGATGATGAAGAACAAACGACTGATGGTCGCGACGATCGCGATGACGTGCTGTTTCGCTGGATGCGACAAGGACAAGAACGAAGACACGCCGACCAAGGCGAGCGGTGACGTGGCAGCCAGCGGCGCACCTGCCAAAGTAGGCGGCAAAGCCCCAAAGCCCGCCGCTAAGCAAGGCAAGGCCGAGGCCGAGAAGCTACTGAAGAAGTTCCTGAAAGACGGCACCGATCAGGGCGCGCTCATCAAAACGCTGGTACCCAAGCCGGCCGACTACGCTGCGGTCTTCGTGGGAGACGCGGCCGCCAAGGCCAAGGCCCATTATGAGAAGACACTCGCGAAGGCCGGCGAAGGCGGCGGCAGCTTGAACAAGCCCGGGCAAACCGAGCTATTGCTGTGGGCAGCCAGCAGCGAGGACATCAAGGCTTGGAAGGGCAACGCTGAGAAGAAGTTTCCCGGCGGCTACAAGCGCATCGGCGACAAGATCAAGCCCGGGTTGACCTGGATTCGCTGGAAGTTCGTCAAGCCAGGCGAGACCTTGGGCATGGCCTTCGACGGCTTGGTGTTCGTCAATGGCCACTGGGCTTGGTTCCCCAAGCCGTGGAAAGCCCTGCGCTAGCACGAGCCATTCCTTGCCCATGCCGCCGCGGGAGATGGCCAGCTTGGGTTATCCTGCGGACAGGTGAACCATGGCATGGCGACAGCAGCGATACTTCGTTCCGATCATCCTCCCGCTCGCTTTGGCGCTGGGCCTCTCGGGCGCATGTTCATCGGGAATTGTCCTCGCCCGGTTGGATTGGCAAGCAAAGTAAACCTCGCAGCGCGCGCCAGTGGACGCTTCGGCGGCCGACCGCCTTTAGCGGAGCACTAGCCCTAGCCACTCAAAGCAGCAAAGTCAGCTCACGCCCGGGGGATAGGGCGCGGCCGCAGCCATCGCGAACGGTTGCGTCGACCTCGACCGCCTCGTTTGCTAGCTCCTCCACCTCGGCCTGGGTGATCACCGCGCGCAATCCCAGAAACGACGCAGTATCGCCCTTCAGCGAGGGAAACACCTGGGTCACCGTGCCGCCCACGACCTCGTCTTGGTAGCGGATTGCCACGGCGATCTCGTTGCCCGAACTGCCAGCAGACGGAAGCTCGAAGTCGTCAACGACGACGCTGACCACGATCATGTGCATTCCCTGCGGCCCGAATTGCACGAAGATGGTGTCGCCGTTGTCGAGCGGCACAAAACCCGTGCTCAGATTTCCTCCGCCCAAATCGGCAGAACCTGCCTCACGCTTGCGGCAGGGAAGCGGCTCGACGTCGACAGCGGGCTCGCAGGCCAGCAGACCGGTAGCCACCAGGACCACAAGGAGGAGCGGTAGTTTCGTCATGGCGCTGCTACTTGCGAGGGACAGTTGAACATGGTCACGTTGTCGTTGCCGATAATCGGGTTGCCCGCAGCGGCCTCTGAAACGGTGGTTGGCGGGTCGACGAACCCAGCCTGAGCCAACCCACGCACATCGTCGGGTGTCTTGAGTATGGTATCGTTCTGATCACCCGTGCTGTCGATGAGCACCACCTTGTCGTCGTGCTCGGGGCGAATCCGCACCCGCATCACGCGCCACAAGGGTGAATAGAGGCGGTCGATCGGGTTGGCCACATCCGAATGGGGAACCGCGGAGATGATGTTGTTGCTGTCGGCCCGATCGTCGTCATTGGTCAGGTCGGTCTCGATGCCTCGCTCGCTGACCGCTGACAGTGCTGAGCTCGTCTTTTCACAGGTCTTCATCTGCGAGCCCCCATCGCAATCGCGGAACATGACGAAGATGTCCCCAAAGCGCATCAAGGCGATGGACTCAGAAGAAGGATCCGGAGCAAACACACCTTCAGAAAAGGTGTAGTCGAAGAACTCCACGCGATGCTGTTTGTGCCAGCCGAGCTGCGAGGGGATGAACATGCTCGGCACGCCCGGCTGGCTGATGAGGTCAGCGCCGTTGTGCTCGAGCGTCGTGTCCGTCAACACCAGCAAGCAGTGCATGATGGCCATGTCCTGGCCAATGGTTCCGCCGTGGTCGAAGACCCCAGCGGTGACCTGCACGCGCCCGGCACGCGAGGCCCGATCGATACCAGCCACCGATTTGATCTCGTTGGGCTGGTAGTCGTCGGGCACCTGCACGACCCAGATCCGCCAAAAAGGCGAAAAACCAGTATCGCCAGGGATGCGCGCGAACACCGGTCGCCCCACCGTCCGGCTCCGGTCGATGACACCATCGACACCCAACGGACAGCTCGGGTCTCCTTCGCGACAAAACCAGAACACATCGGCCGGAATGCGGGAGGCGAACCCAGCAAACCAGTACGCCGTGGGCTCTCCCTCCCAAAACCCGTTGATGCGACGAACGTGACGCGAGCCGTCACTGAGCACGTTGCCGGGCCACATCGTGGCATCGATCTCGCTGACGATGTTCTCGATGGGTCCGAGGTCCGCCTCGGGCTCGTCGGTAGGAGCAGTCGTGCAACCGACCATCAACGCAATGGCGGCGACCCCGCCCCACCATGTGGAATGCCTCGCTATGTTCATCTTCATCGCCTCCGCAAACACGCCTCGGTCATGTGCACCTGGTTTCTCCCCTTGTCAAACCTGCGCGTCGGATCGGTCGATCGGTCACGATCATCCGATGGCCCCAACGAGACGCTTTGTTCATAGCTGCTCCGCCCGTTCCGCACGAAGAGCCGCTCGTGGGGTGTCGATACCGACAGCAACACCCTCGACCTCAGCAAGCGTCGCCGACTCGGTCCAATGAACGACGGCGCCCGACAAGCTGTTCCACAGCGGATGCAAGGGGCACGGGTCGTCAGGATTGCAAGCGCCCCAGCCGAACACGCAAGTGTCCGCGTCGGGCTGAGTGTCCACGGCTTCGAGTACGTCCGCGAGGAGAATGTCCTGCGGCGGTCGTGCCAAACGGAAACCGCCGTGATGACCCTTCTTGGACAGCAGCAGGCCTGCGCGGGTCAACCTCCTCAGAACCTTCGACAAGTAGGCGGCTGGCACCCGAGTCGACTCGGTGAGGTCCTTGGCCCGAAGCCGTGTCCCAGGTGGCTGCCTAGCGACGATCGCCATGATTCGGAGCGCGTAGCGCCCTGCTTGCGAGAAAACCATTGTCCTGCACCTCAAAGGATACCACGGTCCACTAAGTCACGCACCAAGCGTTGCGACGCGCCGAAATCACTCTCGCGTGGGGATCACATGAACCAACCACGCTTGACAACCATAACAGACAATAATATCTCCTGAGTCAGGGGACACTGGCATCCGTTGAGTCTCTCAGGAGCGGTACCACATGCAGGTCGAATCAACCACTTCGCTCGGAGCCATCGTAAGCGCCAACCCGGCTTGCAGCCGGATCTTACTGCGCTATGGGCTCGACTTCTGCTGCGGAGGAACGCAATCGCTCGCCGCCGCGTGCGCGCAAGCTCGGCTCCCGGTCGACAAAGTCATCGAGGAGCTGCGTCGCAGCACAGACGGCGCCACCGCCCGCCGTTGGGATCAGGCCGCAAACCACGAGCTGGTCGCCCACATCGTGGACAGATACCACAGCGGCCTACCCCAAGATCTCGCGCAGCTCCGAGGAATGGCTGACAAGGTGGAGCGGGTACACGGCTCCAAGGACCCGTCTCGACTGAGTGAGCTGGCCTTGACGATCAGCAAGCTCGAGTTCTCCCTGTCGGGCCACCTGGTTGAAGAAGAGACCGTGTTGTTTCCCCAAGTCACCGATCGGCGAGGAGACTTCACCCAGGAACAGATCGCTGAGTTGCAAGCAGATCACGACAGAGCTGGCCGGTCCCTCGAATTGATCAAGCGACTGACGGACAATTTCGTCGCGCCACCTGAGGCCTGCAGCACTTGGAGCAATCTGTACGCCCGATTGCAGGCGTTCGACGCCGAGATGCGCGAGCACATCCACCTCGAAAACAACATTCTGTTTCCGCGTTTGCTCGCGCAACAGTCGAGCATGCCCTAGCCAACGGGCTAGAACCGTCGCAGCGCGACCAGCGACGAAGCCACGACCATCATGTAGGCGGTATGGGGCGTCCCGAAAAACGATCGAACAACAGTAACAGTTGGCTGTTGCCACGCGAGCACGGCGCGTACGCGGCGCTCGGTTTCCCGCTCTTGACGGTGTTGATTCATGGTCGGGGCACGGCTGCAGCATGGCTGATTGCAGCAGCAACGTGCGCACTCTTCGTCGGCCATGAGTCATTAGTCGTGATGCTGGGTGGCCGCGGCCGTCGCATGCGCCAACAGCGCGGCCACCGAGCCCGGGCTCAGCTGCTCGTGCTCAGCACTGCAGCGCTTCTGTCCACCGCCGTAGCACTGTGGATGACACCAACTGCCGATCTGTTGGCAGCCCTCGTCGTCGGAGTAGTGCCGGGGGCTCTGGCGCTGGCCAACCTGCTCAAGAAGCGCGAAAGAACTCTCGCTGGTGAGCTCGTCGCTGGCCTCGGCATGTCGTCGACGGCCATCCCAGTCGCAGTGGCGGGGGGTATCGAGATGGGCCTGGCGATCGCACTGGCTGTGCTGTGGTGGGCAGTTTTCGTGCTCGGTACGCTATCGGTGAGAAGCGTCACTCGCCGGCGACTACCGGAGGGGCGAATGCTGGCTTGGTTGACCCCCTTGATAGCTGTCTGTCTGCTCGGGATTTGCTCTGGGGCAGCGTTGGCAGCGGTAGCGCCGTGGTGGCCAGCACGCGCCCTCACACCAGCCGCCGCTGGCGCGCTCGGCTTGGCTCTGCTCGGAGCGGCCCCGTCGCAGCTTCGAAGAATCGGATGGGGCCTCGTGGCGGTGAGCGTCCTCACTTTCGTGTTGCTGTTGCCACAAATCACGGTGCTTTAAGTGTTCTAGCCGAATGAAGGGCGCTGGATCGCCGAGGGGTGCGCAGATCCGCGCGTCCACCCACCTCAGGGTATCGGTTTGCTCAGCAGCACGGTTACGGCTGGTGTGGTGT
>CAZRGL010000401.1:259-5353 GCA_964599485.1 uncultured Polyangiaceae bacterium | reverse complement strand
CGTCCTTGTCCAGGTCGCCGATGGCCACGCCACGCGGTTCCGTCTCGGGGGACAGTCCTGTATGTCACAGTACGTTGCAGGCCGAAGCCGCGCTGCAGATCGCCAAATAGTCGTGTCGCGGCGCCGCGGGGTCGTCGAGCCACACAGACCGCTAGAGATTGTCGGCAATTTCCCTGAAGAGCTGATTCCAGAGCTCTATTTCTCCGCCCGCTCCTTGTATGGCCCACACCTCCTTTTGAGAGATGTCGGAGCTTCCTGCGAAAACAGACGGCTTGGCCGCTACTTCAGTACCTTTTCCTTTGGCCGACAGGCGCAGTCGATAGCGTCTGGTGTACTCGATGGCCGTCGAGCCCTCAGCCGACCCTCTTGCCGCAGCCCGAACGAGCTTGGGCTTGGTTTGGATGATTCCTTTTTCAGCGTCCTTCCTGGCAATCTCATATCCTTGGGCCTCGAGCGCAGCCACCGCTGCTTCGAGGACATCGGAGCTCGGCGCATCAAAAACCTTGGTCCCATGCTGTTGGATGTCTGCTGGGGTGAGGGGTTGTCCGAAGCTGCAACCAGTCAGCACAAACGCAGCCAGAGCCAATGCCAAACACATCGTCACCCCAGTTGTGAAACGCGCTGTGTGCATTCTCGATAGCGAACCGTTCATCGATCACTCCTTCCGTGGTTTTCGGGTCAGATGTTCGAGCTGTGGATGCCGCGAGCTGCTGGCAAGTTAACAGCAACATGGAAATGCGCCCCGGCACCGACGCAGTGACGGTGGGCTGACCGACAGCAACGGAGCGAGCACGACTGAAGGGCAGCTCGCGGTCAGTTGACCCGTCTGGAGAGAAGAGGCGGCCTGATCCTCGAATCACCCATCAATCAGGACCCGTTGGATGTGACGATGGCCACCTCAGCGACACACGTGATTGTCGAGGCTCTTAATGGGGAATGAACGCGCGATAAGTGCCGTTTTGCAGCGTGAAGATCTGCCTCAGGGGCGGCCCAGGGCGGTACTGCGTGTCTCCCTCTCTAGGCATGACGGTCTGAGTGATGCTGATAGCCAGCGGGCCTTCGTCGCGGCGCAAGAAGGTTGGTCCATCTATTGTCACAAAACCACCGCCGCCGCTTGCGGGTGAGAGTTTCACGCCCTGCGTCCAGAGCACCTCGGGAAGGCTCGGAGCGCATGGTCAACAAGTACAGGATCTCGCGGCTCGCGGTTTCGTTGGTCTGTCGAACCAACACCAGCGCCGCGGGCTGTCCAGCGTCGGCTGGAAGCTTGACGGAAAGCTCCGAGCTGGTGCGTGGCCCGCCCGCAAGGTCGACTAGGCCGCGCAGTTCCGCCTCGAGCGCACCGTAAAGTCGCAGGCTCGAACTGTCGCAGGAGCCGGAAGGGCAAGGACGAAACACGCGAAGCGAGGTGCTCTTTGTGTCCCGCGTCAAGGCCGCGCGGAAGGTCTCTTTTCTTCTGCGCAGGCCTGCACCATCAGTCCCGCCGCAGCCAGAAGGAAGAGGGCGAAGACTCTCCTTGTCGCGAAGCTCATCAGATTCGACATGGCGGGCCCCAACATAGCGCGTTGGGCCCGATGACGCTCCCATCGCCGCGCCGACCACGGCTGTTGTCGCGACAACACCACCGCTCGCTGGTTGTTTTGTCCTAAGCTCCGATCCGAGCGGCGCATGGGTAGGGTCATCACATTGCGGGACGACCAACGGCTGGAGGCCGTCCTGCGCCGAGATCCGAGCCGCCATTTGTATGCGCTGGGCGATCTGGATCCCTTCTTTCGGCCGCACGCCCATTACCAAGGACTCGAACGGGACGGGGACATCGCTGCGGTGATGATGACCTATCGCGCAACGGAGCCACCTGTATTGTTGATCTTCGGCGCGGACCAGCAGGCCACCGCCGAGCTCCTCGGCGAAATGGCCGAGTCCCTTCCGGACCAAGCGTACGCCCACGTCGAGCCATGCTTTCTGCCGACCCTCGAGCAGATCTTCGAATTGGAAGAGCTGGGCCGGGATGTGCGGATGATGCTGCGCGATCCCGACGCGGTTTGCGCCGCTGAGCCTACCTGCCCGATCGAGCAGCTCGGTCCCGAGCACTTGGACGAAGCACAACAGCTCTACATGCGCGCCTACCCCGGGAATTGGTTCGATCCGAGGATGCTCGAAACCCGTCGCTACTTCGCCGTTCGCGAGGAGGGCAAGCTGGTAGCCATTGCAGGCGTGCACGTGTTTTCGGCGCGCCTCGGCGTGGCCGCCCTCGGCAACATCGCTACTGACCCGGCTTGCAGAGGCCGCGGCTTGGGGCGTGCTGTCACGTCGGCATTGTGTCGAGCCTTGCTCACGGACGCCGACGTGATCGGCCTGAACGTCAACGCGGACAACACCGCCGCGATCCGCCTCTACGAGAGACTAGGTTTTGTCGCCGAGGTCGAGCTCGCCGAAGTCTTAGCCACGCGAGCAGCTCGGACGGTGGCGGCGGCATGCCGGGCAACATGACCCCGACCGCAGGGGTTTTCTTCACATCGCCTGGCTGGTGCTCTCTACACAACGGAAGCATGGCGACGTTTACAGATCTGTCTTTCATCAGGGCTGGGGTGGCGTTGGCGGCGCTGCTTGGGGCCCTTGGTTGCGGCTCCACGGTCGTCAACGACGGAAACCTGAGCACGAACAGCAGCAGCGCTAGCACTGGTAACAGCAACAGCAACAGCAACACAAGCAACAGCAGCGGTGATTCATGCAGCGCCAATTGCGCTAAGTCCTTGGCTGCGGGGTATAGCCACACCTGTGCCGCGATGGAAACGGGCAAGCCGAGCGGACAGCTAGGCTCCTCGACAGCCAACAAAGTACCGGCGCTGCCTCGAGCGGTCACCATTGCTACGGGCGGAGCTCACAGCTGTGCAGTCCTTCCCAAGGTGGCGTAACGTGTTGGGGTCGCACCATCTCCGGCCAACTCGGCGATGGTAGCCATACGAACAGCTACCTACCAGTCGTCGCAGTCGGCCTCGATTGAGGTGAGCCCCAGACCGGAGATTTGGAGTCTTGTTTCAGGCGCGTGCTCAGCATGTCAGCGGCCCGAGCGATTACTCGGACCGCTCAACGCGGCCGCCGAGGCGAGCGCGCCGCGGCGGCAGCGTTGGTTTGCGTGGAGACGGGAATACTGCGACAATAGCCGACTATCTTTTTTCCCTGTTGGCGGACCCGACAAGGGCTCATCGTGGAAAGGTTGCCATGCGATCGCGTTCATTCACGCTGGCTGTCGGTTCGTCGATTCTCGTCGCGCTGGGCTCGCTCCTCGTTCCAATCGGCTGCTCGTCTGGCGCGCCAGTGCAGAAGAACAACGGCTCCACGAGCTCCAATGGTGGTGGTGGCGGTCAGGGTGGCTTCACCACGGGGACTGGAGGCGACGACTGCGCCACTGAGGAGCTGTGCGACGGCATCGACAACGACTGCGACGACGTGGTCGATGAGGATTGTCCATGCATCGCGGGCGACACCCAAGACTGCTATAGCGGCCCACCCGAGCTCGAGGGCCTAGGCGCTTGTGCGGCGGGCCTGCAGACCTGTGACGAACAGGGGCTGTGGGGCGACTGTGAGGGCGAGGTGCTGCCTTCAGAAGAGGTCTGTGACGGGGCGGACAACGATTGCAACGAGCAAGTCGACGAGGACCTGGGCACCATCACCTGCGGCCTAGGGATCTGCAAAGTGACCGTGGACGCATGCGACAACGGCATGACCCAGCCGTGCATTCCCGGCTCGCCCGATCCTGCTGGCGAGTCCTGCAACGGCATCGATGACGACTGTGACGGTGATGTCGACGAGGGTTGCAGCTGCATCGATGAGCAAGTGCAGCCTTGCTACTCCGGTTCGCCCGCGACTCAAGGCGTCGGCGAGTGCAAGGACGGAACGCAGACCTGCACGGGCGGCAAGTGGGGGGCCTGCGTCAACGACGTGACCCCCGTGGCGGAAACCTGCGATGGCAAAGACAACGATTGCGACAAGACCATCGACGAGGACGACCCAGGTGGTGGCGGCGTATGCTCCACCGGCATGCTCGGTGTGTGCGCGGTCGGCACGATGCACTGCAGCGGCGGTGCGCTCGTGTGCAGTCAGAACGTGCAATCGGCAACTGAACAGTGCAATGGCCTCGATGACGATTGCGACGGCGATACCGACGAGGGCAACCCCGACGGTGGCGGCGCATGCGACACGGGTGCTTTGGGTAAATGCAAAGCGGGGACCTTTTACTGCCAGAGCGCCAGCCTCGTCTGCGTACAAGACCAGTCGCCTAGCACCGAGCTCTGCAACAACATCGATGACGACTGCGATGGTGACACGGACGAGGGTAACCCAGATGGTGGCGGCCCTTGCCTAACAGGTCAGCCCGGGGTTTGCGCTAGCGGCACCGATTTGTGCCAAGGCGGTCAAATCGTTTGCCAGCAGACCAATCCGGCTTCGGCGGAGCAGTGCAACGGTCTGGATGACGACTGTGACCAGGCCATCGACGAAGGCGACCCAGGCGGTGGCGGTGCCTGCAACACTGGACTGTTCGGCGTATGCTCGGCGGGCACCGACACCTGCTCGGGCGGGCAAATTGTCTGCGTGCAGAACGTCCAGAGCACGAACGAGACGTGCAACGGCTTGGACGACAATTGTGACAACTCGGTCGACGAGGGCAACCCGGGTGGCGGCGGCGCCTGCATTACCGGCCAGTTCGGCGTGTGCTCGGCGGGCACCAACGACTGCATAGGTGGGCAGATCGTCTGTACGCAAGATGTTCAAAGCTCGAGCGAGAGCTGCAACGGCTTGGACGACGATTGCGACAATTCGGTCGACGAGGGTAACCCGGGCGGCGGCGGAGCCTGCAGCACCGGTCTGTTCGGCGTGTGCTCGGCGGGCACCAACAACTGTTCGGGCGGTCAGATCGTCTGCACGCAGAACCAGAGCGCAGGTCCCGAGCAATGCAACGGTTTGGATGACGACTGCGATCAAGCCGTAGACGAAGGCAACCCAGGTGGAGGCGGCGCGTGCAGAACCGGTATCTACGGAGAGACCCCGGCTGATAGCGACTATTGCGAGGGAGTGGTGATCGTATTAAAGCATAAA
>CAZRGL010000401.1:0-249 GCA_964599485.1 uncultured Polyangiaceae bacterium | reverse complement strand
GGTGGTGGCGGCGCTTGCAGCACGGGTCTGTTCGGTGTGTGCGCTGCGGGTACCTACAATTGCTTGGGCGGGGTGATCGTCTGCACGCAGAACACGAGCTCCTCGACCGAGCAGTGCAACGGTTTAGACGACGACTGCGACAACTCTGTCGACGAGGGTAACCCAGGCGGCGGCGGCGCCTGCAGTACCGGTCTGTTAGGAGTGTGCTCGGCGGGCACCGACAATTGTTCGGGTGGCGTGATCGTATGG
>CAZRGL010000400.1:0-10674 GCA_964599485.1 uncultured Polyangiaceae bacterium | reverse complement strand
CACCGCGCCGCGCCTCATTGGCAAACCCGCGCGGTGTTGCCCGCCCCCCCACACCTGCTGCCGCCCCGTGGCGGGGCTGAGTTGGCCGGGGACAAACCGCAGACCAGCCGCGCCCTCGCCCACCCACGACTGCGCGCCGCGCTCGAGGAGGGCGCTGCGCTCAGCTCTGCTCACCTGCCCAAGGGCTTGCTCTGCGCATACAGCGACGAGGGCCACCTGCAGCTTTGGCGCCTCGCCGACGATCGACGCTTGTGGGAGCGCCGCGTCCGCAGCCCCAGACAGCTGGTTGCGAGTCCTGATGGCTGCTTGCTGCGCACCGAGGAAAAAGCGCTTCTGTTGACGCGCCAGGGCAAGCGCATCGAGCTGAAGACAAAAGGACGACCCAGAGCGCTCGGCTTGATTGGCAGGAGCATTCTGATTGCTACGACGAGCAGCATCTATGTCTTTGATTTGCGTGGCGAGAGAATCAGCAAGCAGCCTGCGGCAAGAGGAATTGTCGCCCTGGGGCCAGCGGGCGGCGCTGTTGCGCTCGGCTTTCGCGACGGCAGCATCCAACTGCAAGCACTTGACCCGACCTCGAGCACGCCAGCGCTACGCCTAAAGCGAACACCTTTCAGTGAGCCGACACGAATCGTCGACGGCCCCGGTGAAACCATCCTGGTGGGCTTCGCCAACGGCCTGGTCGGGATTTGGGACAGGAGCCGGGGCACGCGGCTAGCGGCCACCCAGATACACGGAGCGGTGCTCCATTTGTTGCTTCAGGACTCACAAATGATCGTCACCAGCGAGCTCGGCGAGCACCTGGTTTGGGATCTGAAGCCGCTCGTGCAGGACTACTGCCAGTTGCTGCGCCGAGTTTGGAGCAAGATCGGCGTCAGCTGGGAGCAAGGCCGACTGGTCCGACGTGCACCGCCAACCGGTCACCGCTGCCTACCCGCCGCGCTACGCGACGCAATGAACGCCCCGGACTAGGAGGGTGGCCGCGTCCGAGCCAGCGTCCGAGCCGGCGCCCGAGCCAGCGTCTGAGCCGGGGTCCGAGTCCGCGTTCGCGTCCGCGTCCCCCCCTGGGAACGAGTGGGCTAGAGCCCGACCAGGGGCAGGTCGCTGGTGCGTACGAACAGGGCGTTTCCGTGACTGCGACAATGGTCGGCTAGAGCACAGAAGCCCAAGAAGGTGAAGTCCGGGTGCAGCAGTTTTCGAAGCGCGCTCAGCGGACGGGCCCCTTGATAGACTTCCTCGAGGCTGGCCTCGGTGTAGATGAGCCGCACGTGACCCCGAAGACGCTCTGACAGCGCCGACAGCACTTGATACTCGGCGCCTTGCACATCGATGAACAGGAAGTCGGGCAGCGGCAGCTTCTCGCTGTCGATGACGCTATCGAGGGTCCGGCATTGCACCTCGATACGCGCCACCGCATCGACGTGCGGAAACAGCTCCTTGTGCTTGCCCAGCTCCAGCAGCGAGCTGGACGCCTCGTTGTTGGTGATGTTGAAGGTCGCCGTGCCATCGTGATCGGAGATGGCGTACGGAAAGACGCGCACACCTTTGCTCTCGCCGGCAATGCTCGACAGGTGCTGGTAGAACTTCGGTTGCGGCTCGAACAAGCAGACTTGCTGCAGCTTCGGAAGCATCTCGACCAACAGCTTGCCCTCTTGAAACAGATGCGCGCCGATGACATGCACCCGCTGAAGCTGAGCACAGATGGGCTTGCCTTTGAGCTGCAGCAGTAAGGCTTCCTCGTTGTCGCCAATCTTGTCGGGATCCCACAACGGACCGTGCGACGACGACCAGTCCTGCGCTGGCGCGGCTTCGCCGTCGCTCTCGTTTCCGATCATTCGTCTCAGCTCCTCGTCGTCTGGATGGCGCTCCAAGTAGCGCTCCAAACGGGGCTTCAGCTGCTCATCACCGCTGTCGCGTTGGTTCAGAGCATACAAGTTCACCAACGCGCTGCGCATGTTGGGATCTCGATCGAGCGCGCGGTGCAGGTGGTTTCGTGCCAGCTTGGTATTGCCCTGCCCCAGCAAGACGACGGCCAAATTGTTGTGGGCCTCGGCATGGTCGTGCTCCTCGACCAATTGTCGAAATATGGAAATTGCAGCAGCGACGTCGCCGCATTCGAACAGCACCTCGCCGCGGCGCAACAACTTCGCCACCTCTTTTGATGGCCCCGCAGACTCTGTCGCAGCAGGCGATTTGCTTGCGGTTGATGCTGCGCGTTGAGCCGGCGGGCTTACCTCAGCAACACCAGCCGAGGCCGTCTTGTGACCAACTTGTTGTAGTGCTTGCTCGAGCCGCGCGAGCGGAGCGTCGCTCTGAGCGCCACGTGCCTCGCCAGCCAGTCGTTCCGCGATCTCGGCGTACGCACGGCCCATCTGTTCGGCATGTTGCTGAGCCACCACACAAAGACAAGCGCGACCATCACGCTGCTCTCGAGCAACGGTTTGCACCACGAAGCCAAACCGTTCGAGCACCAGCGTCAGTTTGGACTGGGTCCACAAGTCGCGGAGCTCAGCAGGGCCTCGACCTTGCAGCGCGCTCGTTGCAGCCGCCAACTCCCGCATACTTTGGCCGGAGAGCAAGCGCTCTGCGATCGCGCCCCCGTCCACCACGACGAGATGCAGCGAGGCCCCTTCCGAAAGCCAGCTGCACCAACGCCCCAGCCGGGCCAGAGTCTCATCCAGAGGCGCGGCAGACAGCACCTGGTCGAGCGCCAGCTCGTCGACCGCGCCAACGGGAAAAGTGAGATCGTCGAACGGAGCGCTACATTCCGAGGCGCTGGCAGATCCTGGACCACCCTGCTCGTCGATGCTGATGTAGCCATCTTGCCGGCCTGGCTGGCGCGTCAGCCGTATGCGTAGCGGGGCGCCTGGCTGGTGCAATCCGCCACGCTGCAATGCGGCCAGAACATCCTCGGAGCCAGCGTTGTGTTTCTCAGTTCCCCCGACAGCTGAGTCTTCAGGCTTCATGCTTCCTCGTTGCGACTAGCGTTTCCCTTGGTCTGTACCATGTCGGCCCAGCATGCGGAGACCGAATTGCCGAGCCGGAGCGGTCAGCATGTCAGGGCTTGTTGGCTGCATGGCTCTGCAAGGTCTTGATGACCTTGCGGGCTACCAAGCTCTCTACCAGCGCGCTGACGCAGGCCTCTTTGCCGAATTTGATGCTCTTCGGCGAGCTACCCGATTGAACGCGGGCTTGGCCATCGGCAAAGCCGAGGATGTTCTTGTCGGGGTAGGTCGCGATCAAAATGCTGACGCCGCACGACACCGCCGTCGACTTGCCCGCTGCCTCCGCGGAGACTTTTGCAAGAGTGCCGTTGACGAAGTAACCGACTGCGCGATGCGCTTTGAGCTGCTCGGAGCTCGGAGGACCTCCAGGCCATGCGGTCTTCATGGTCGGCGCTTTGGCGGCGATGACCTTGGCGATGACCGTTCCCATGTGAGCCTTGAGCGCGTCCTCGCCGCTGGGGGTCGCCGCCATGTCGCCTAATGCGACGTAAATCCCTCCGCTGATGTTCTCGAGCTTGGCATGGGCGGCCGCGGCGCTGCTTCGAACCTGTTGATCCGCGTCGTCCTGTGCCAACCGCCCGAGCGCGGCTTGGGCGCGATCTCGGAGCGCCGGCTCCACGCTTGAATCCACGAGCACGCCAAGCGCCGAGCAACTGGCGGCGCGGACGCCACCATCGGCGTCGGCCAAGGCCTCGATCAGCGAAGGGATGGCCCGTTTGGCCCCACGATCCGCCAGTTGCTGAGCGGCCGCTTGCCGCTGAGCGGCCACAGCATGTGATCGCAACTGCGTCAACAACACCGCGACCTCGTCCAGTTGAGCAGCCGCGGCGGAGGCGGAACCAGCAGGCCCCGGGCTGCCTGAAGTGTCCACGAGCAGCGGCGTTTTAGGCGAAGTGCACGCCGAGAGCTGGACCATCGCGAACAATGCCAGCAGCCAGCGCCACGGCAATGGGTCACTGGTCGAGTATCTGACCATCTGACCATCTTCGCACGGCTAGCGGCTGGGTGCGACACACACCCCGCGAGCTCGTTCTAGATTTCTAAAACGATCCCGACAGCGTCAGCGCGCCCAGACCAATCGAAACGTCCACCTGCGGCTTGGCAGCCTTGTCCCCATCTGGCTCTTTGGGCGCTGGCTTCAGGCCCAAGATGGTGAACACCGCCGACACTCCGGCAGCGGCTATCGCACTTCCTACCAGCACATCGGTGGCGATGGCGAGGCCGGTCGTTTTGTCGGCCGCCTCATTGAGCTCGGTGCGGGTTGTGGCACCCTTGCGCATGTCTTCGAGCTCCGAAGAAGCATCGAGGGCGAGCGCACCAACAACTATCGCAGCCAACGTCAAACCGCCTGTGACGCCCCAGCCAATCCAAGGGATGTTCGGTGGCGTCGAAGGCGACTCGGGCTGCTTGTCGACGGGATCCTTGACCGGATCCTTGACCGGATCCTTGACCGGATCCTTGACCGGATCCTTGGCGATTCCGAGCTCGAAGCTCACTTTCGTCGTATCGCCGCCAGCAACGTCGACTGCTTTGGTGAGCACCCGCCCGCCCTTGCTCACCGTAATCCGGCGGCGTCCCGCACTGACCAAAACCGCTTTGGCCAGCGGCGAATTGCCCACTGACAGATCATCGATGAGGACCTCAGCACCTGGCACGTCGACTACCACGGTGACCTGGGCCACCCGTAGCTTGAGCTTGCTGATGTCGGCCTCGACCTGCGCTTGACGCTCCGGCTTCAGCTCCCCGGCACCCTGGGTCAGGTACTCCTCGAAGGTGTCGAGCGCGCGCGCATAGTTCTTCAATTGAAAATAGACCTGGCCCACGTTGTAGAGCACGCGGTAGTTCGGAGCCAGCTCGTAGGCGCGACGAAATTCGATGAGCGCGAGCTGATAGCTCTTCTCGCCATACAAAGTCAGACCACGCCCGTAATGCGCACCAGCCTTGGCAATTCTCTCTTTTCTCGACAGCCCGCTGTCGGCCTTCTTGGTGTCTTTCGCAGCTGCTTTGGGCTGGGTTGGCTTGGGCTGGGTTGGCTCGGTCTGGGTCGGCTTGGTCTGGGCCACTGCCGCCGAAGGTGCAAATGAAGCGGCAACCAGGACCGCGACCACCAAGGAGAAAACCTGAAAGTTGATTCGTTTCATTGCGCGTAGGGGTTGCTGGGATCGATCTTACGGGCAGAAGTAGCCGGCTTACCAGTGGCGGGTGGCTTGGGCTTGGCAGTCGCCGGCGGTTTGGGCTTGCCGGTAGCGGGAGGCTTGGGCTTGGCAGTCGCTGGCGGTTTGGGCTTGCCGGTAGCAGGAGGCTTGGGCTCAGCGGTCGCAGGCGCTGCGGTCTCGGCCGGTGCTGAGCTCGTTTCGGGGGCCGCACTGGTCTCCGGCTCGGCCGACGATAACCCCTCAGCCCCACCGTCACCCGACTCTCGTAACGACACGTCGAGGGTATGACTGCTGAGCAAGGTCAGCTCGCGACGACTGGTCACATGACCCTTGGCTTGGACCCGAATGACAATCTTCTGGCCTCGGTCGAATTCGGCGGCATAGGGATTGGCGTGGACGCGCCGCTCGTTGATGTACAGCTCAGCTTCCTTGGGCGACACAGCGATCTTGAGCGTTGGCCTCTTTGCCGCAGGGCTCGTTGTCGGCGTTTGCAGCGGAACGGTCGTCCTGGGTGATCTGGCCCGGGGTCTAGGCGCCGGGCTTTCGGCGGGGCTGAGCCACGGCCACACCGCAAAGAACACCAATACCACTGCCACCGTGAGGCCCGCTCCGATCAAGCCGCTTTCCAGCAGTGGCCTGCCAGCGGGGCCTGACTTGCTCGGCGGCTCCGAAGGCTTGGCTACCGCAACTGGGTCCGAACCGCTTGGCCGGTCCGAGCTGCCTGGCGGGCCCGAGCTAGCGGTCTTGACGGCCTCGGTGGCTACCGCCGCAGCACTTGGCTCAGCATCGGTTGCGGCAGCGGCAGTCTGCGTCGTGGCCACGTTTGCCGATGAGTCGCCGCTCGGCGACGACGCAACCTCTTCGTCGGACCACGGGAGGTCATCGTCGCTCGAAACGCCGCCGTCCTCACGCTCCCACGGCAGCTTGTCGTCATCGTCCGCTTCCGCCCCAGGCTCGTCAATTGGCATCCCCGCGGCCTCGAGTGGTGCCAACATGGCTGGCTCAGGGCGCAGGGTCTCGACGTGTACCGGCTTCGTGGCCTTCGAACCACCCGCGACTCCTTTAGCCTTGGGGCGCAGCGTTGCAGCGAATCCAGACTTCTCGGCCTCAGCCGCCTTCTTGCCAGGCGGAGTGGGCTCGGGGCGCAGCGTTGCGACGAGCGGTCGCATGTCTGGACCCTGCGCTGATTCAGCTGCGGATGCGGCCCCATCGGCCTCCATTTCAACCGGCGGGATTACGAGAACATCAGCATTGCCAGGCTGTGCCGCTGTGGCCGCTGTGGCCGCCTCGTCGGACACCGTCGCCTCATTGGAAGCGTCATCCGTGGGCTTGTCCGCCGAAGCGTCTGCGGCTTCTCGAGCAGCTATGTCTTTGGGCTTCTCGGCCCCGTCTTCAATGGACGCTGCAGCTCCGTCCGCCGGCCCGTCGGAGGTTTCTTCAGCAGGCTCGCCACTCTTGTCAGCGGGATCGTCGGCGACCTCGCCCACGGCCTCTTTGGTGGGCGCCGCAGTGGACGTAGCTTCACCGCTAAGCGCTTCAGCGTCGGCTCCATCCGCGATGGGCGCGTTGGCTTCGCCGGCAGGCGCGCCGGCGGCGCCCGAAGCGTCGGCCGGTTCTTTCGCCGGCTCGGCCGACTTGTCACTGGCGCCAGACTTGTCAATGGCGCCCGACTGGTCACTGGCGCCCGACTTGTCACTGGCGCCCGACTGGTCACTGGCGCCCGACTGGTCACTGGCGCCGGAGCTGTCGATCGGCTCACCGGATTTGTCAGCGGGCTCGGCGGTTTCTTTCGGGGCCACCGCAGCCTCTTTGGGGGGCACAGCGGCATCTTTCGCGGAGTCTTGTTGCGCTTCGATCTGCTTTGGCTGGTGTGCCGAAGTTGACTTGGCACCCGGAAGTGGCGGCGGTGTCGAGCTCATTGTCGCAGCATCTCGCCATTTCCCAGGTAGCGAGCTCCTGTTGACAATTCATAGCGCCGGCGGTGCGTTCGCGCAATATGGTATTGATTTCCACTGTTTGCGCACAATTTGCGTAGTAATGTCGCGCTTCTGGCTCCGTGTTCTTCAATGCATGGGTCTGCTCGGATGAGCTGATATCACCATCTGCAGGCGCTATGCTCCCTAGATGCGCTGGTGGCTGCTCGGCAGCGTGCTCATATTCGCTTGCGCGACCAATCCCTCTGAGGTCGATCCTCACGTAGGCGGAGCGGGTGGCGGAGGCACGGGTGCGGCCGAAGTCTGCACGATTGATGCTGACTGTGGACAGTTGCCCAACGAATGTGGTGGCAAGCGCTGCCAGGACGGCGTTTGCTCACTCGACTACCAGCCCATGGGCCACGATTGCGAAGATGGCTGGGTGTGCAGCGGCGATGGTCGCTGTATCGAATGCGCGCTCGACACACACTGTGACAGCGGCAAGTGCAGCGTAGAAGTATGCTTGCCACCGAGCTGCCAGGACGGCATCGCCAACGGCAACGAGAGTGATGTCGACTGCGGAGGTTCTTGCGGCACCTGCGAATTGGGCAGCAGCTGCTTCGAGCACAGCGATTGCGCCACCCAAGCCTGCATCGGTCAGTCTTGTGTCGAGCCGACCTGTCAGGACGGGGTTGCCAACAGCGCGGAGAGCGACGTCGATTGCGGGGGCCCGAGCTGCCCCAAGTGTCCCCCTGGAAAGGCCTGCAATAGCGCGCTCGACTGCATAGGTTCCAAGTGTGCTCAGGAAGTCTGCTTGCCGAGCTGCAGCGACGAGATCGCCAACCAAGACGAAAGCGACGTCGACTGCGGAGGCGTGTGCCCACTGCTATGCCCCATCGGCGCTGCCTGTAAATCCAACAGTGATTGCGCGAGCGCCAACTGCTCGAGCCTCCTCTGCCAGCCGAGCTGCACCGACGCTATCAAGAACCAGGGTGAGAGTGACGTCGATTGCGGCGGCCCCAACTGCAACAGTTGTTCCCTGGGCAAAGACTGCGAAACGTCCGCGGATTGCGCCAGCTCGACCTGCGAGCTCGGCAGCTGCATACCGGCACCAACTTGCACCGACAACATCAAGAACCTGAACGAAAGCGATGTTGACTGCGGGGGCGGCGACTGCCCGAGCTGCGTCGATGGCGCGAGCTGCAACACGGCGTCGGACTGCGCAAGCAAGGTCTGCACCGCTGGGTCATGCCTAGCCCCCACCTGCAGCGACGGCGTCCACAACGGGCTGGAAGCAGATCTCGATTGCGGTTCGGCCTGTCCCCAGTTGTGCGCTCCGGCCGCGAGCTGCATCGACAGCGGCGACTGTATCGGCGGGCTATGCGAAAACAAGATCTGCAGCCCAACCTGCTCCGATGGCATCCACAATGGCCTCGAATCCGACATCGATTGTGGAGCGGTTTGCTTGCAGCTATGCGCGGATGGCGCGGGCTGCGGCGGCGGCGGCGACTGCAGCAGCGGCGTCTGCTCGATAGGCATTTGCCAGGTGCCGAGCTGCAGCGACGGCGTCAAGAACGGCAACGAAGGTGGACTGGACTGCGGCGCCAGCTGCAACATCGGCTGCCCGCCCGGCAGCACTTGCAGCGGCCCAGCAGACTGCGACAGCGGTGTGTGTAAGCTGGGCAGCTGTATGGCGGCAAACTGCGTCGATGGCGTCAAGAACGGTGGCGAAGGCGGGCTCGACTGCGGCCTGGTCTGCCCCTTCCTGTGTGGTCCGTGGATGGGCTGCGAGCAGGCCGCTGATTGCCTCGGCAACGAGTGCGAGCCACAACTCAAGTACTGCGTGCCCAATTGCTTCGACACGGTGCACAACAACGGCGAAGCCGACCCAGACTGCGGCGGCCCCTGTGTGCTGAAGTGCCCCAACATCACGGGACATTGCAACATCGACGCCGATTGCATCTCGAACAACTGCGACGCGACCGGTCACTGCGCCGCTTGACCGCCCTGTCCCACTGCTTGCCCTAATCGGCAACTTGTACTGCGCCGTTGAACAGCAGCTCCTCGTCGGCAGAGCTGCTTTGCTCGGGAGCGACGACGACGGGCTCACTCAGCCAACCGAGCTCGATGAGCGCACGCATTTCGGTGGTGCTGGTCAGCTGGCTCATCGAGCCAGTGTCGAGCAGGACGAGCTGCCCGTCGTGGCTGGGCTCGACGGTCGACGACAGCAGTCGCCAAAGCGCGGTATAGGGACGGTCGGCCTCATCGGGACTTGGCGCCCCGGGAAAACCAGCCATGAGATTGTTGCTGTCGGCCGCATCGCCGTCACCGTTCAGGTCGACGCCGAGGAGCGGCTCGCTCACCGGTTGATGACCGCTAGCGCCGTCACAAACCGGCGAAGTCGAACCCGCTGCACAGTCTCGCTGCACCATGAACATGTCCGAGGCGGGCATCTGCGGACGTGACTCCGAGGCGTCGTCGGGTGGGATTATCCCCTCAGTCGCGGTGAAATCGAAGTAGCTCAATCGGTAGCGTTTGTGCCACCCCTGTCGACGCTGGACCCAGCGCGAAGCCACTCCCGGTTTGCCAACCAGATCTTGCCCATTGCCTTCGAGCTCGGTGCCGTCGAGAACCAACAGACAATTCATCACCGCACCGGCTGGCCCAATGGTGCCGCCGTGATCAAAAACGAGCGGTCGCACTTGTAGCTCGCCTGCCTCGACCGCTTGCTCGATACCGAGCAACGACTTGATGCTGTTGGCTGCATAGTCGGCCGACACGTCCACCACCCAGACCAACCAGTAGGGCGAATAACCGTGCTCTCCCGGGATGCGCGCGAAAACTGGATCGCCAACTGCCGCAGCCGGATCCAGCACACCGCTGTCGTCGAGTGGACAACCGATTGCATTGGGCCCGCAAAACCAGAACACGTCGGCGGTCGCCCGCGTGGCGAACCCGCCAAACCAATATGACGCAAGCTCACCGTCGTAAAACGCCGACCAACGCGGGACCCGGCGCACGCCGTCGACATCATCTTGGCCTGGCCAAAGGCCTCGGGCCGCCTGATCGATGACCGCTTCAATAGGCCCAAGCGAGGCTTCACCAAGCTCAGCGGGGGGGCTGGTGCAACCACAACAAATGCTGATCAGCAAACAGCCGAGCCACTGAGTGTGCTCGTGCGCCTGCTGCAGCTTGCCGCCAGCCGTCATCATGGTTGCCCACTAGGCAGGACGGATTTGGTCAGGGGCTAGCCACGCGCTGCCGCCAGCGTCCCAAGCCAGCTCGTAGTAACCGTTGTGATACTGCCGCACCGTCGCCGGATAGCTGCAACCATCGGTCCACTGCCCCATCACCCGCACGCCCACAGCGAAACCGCGGGTTGGCTGCGCCGAATGCGCCGCTGCTGGAGCCATCGCTACCGGTTGAGCTGCCGCTGGCGCCGGCGGCTGAGCTGGCGCTGATGGCTGAGCTGGCGCTGATGGCTGAGCTGCAGGTGCGGATGGCTGAGCTGCCGCTGGCATTGGTGGCTGAGCTGCCGCTGGTATTGGTGGCTGAGCTGCCGCTGGCACTGGTGGCTGAGCTGCCGCTGGCACTGGTGGC
>CAZRGL010000399.1:0-10693 GCA_964599485.1 uncultured Polyangiaceae bacterium | reverse complement strand
GGCTGGCAGATGTACCGTGAAGGTAACGCCCAAGCCTTCGTTGGCGACCTCGATGTAGCCGCTGTGTTGCTCGACGATGCGGGCGCAGATGCTCAACCCCAAGCCGCTGCCTTGCTCGTCGGTTCCATGGAAGGGATCGAACAGGTGCTCGAGCTCTTCTTCGGCGATGGCTGGGCCGCTGTTTTCGAGGCGCAGCGTCGGCATCTTCTCTCGGTTGGCCGAGACGCTCACCCGGATAGTCCCTTCGTCGTCGCCAATGGCTCGCATGGCGTTCAGGGCAATGTTGAGGGCGACCTGGGCGAGCTGATCGCGGTCGCCGATGACGCTGACAGGCTCTGGGGGCGTGCGGACCTCGACCGCGACGCCCTTCTTGCGCGAGTCGGCCTCGATGAGCTCGACCAAACGCTGTGCGACTTCCCGCAAGTCGAGCTCGACGAGCTCGGCCGGTTGCGGAGTAGCGAAGGACAGGAAGCGCTCGGCGACGCGCTCGAGCCGCTCGATTTCGGATTGGTGGATCTCCCACATGCGGCGCTCTTCGCAGGAGGCGTCGATGAGCGGATCGACGATTTCGGCCGTGCCGCGCAAGGCATGCAAGGGGTTCTTGATCTCGTGGGCGATGCCAGCGACGACCTCACCGAGGGCGCTGAGCCGGCCGGCTCGCACCAGCTGCTGCTGCAAACGCTGCTGCTCATCGAGCGAGGCTTGCAGCTCCGCCCGCCGTTTGCGCTCTTGCTCGGCCAGGTAGCCGGCCACGGCGCCCATCAAGAAGAACAGCAGGATCTCGAGCGCCTTCTCCGTCGTGCCGGCCGGATCGTGGGGCAGGTGGCCGAAGTGCAGGAAGGCATGCGGCAGATAGCTCAGCGTGGCCATCAGCGCTGCGGTCAAGCCCCCGGCCAGGCCGAGCCGAAAGGCCGCGTAGATGATGGGTAAGTAGTAGACGCGGCGCAGCACGTTGTGAGCCCACAGCTCACTGGCGCCGGTGGCGAAGTGGGCGGCTGCGATGGCGACGATCGGCAGCCACACCAGCGCCCACATCTTTGCAGACAGCAGCCCTTCTCGACGCGGCGCGGGGGCAGGCTCAGTCTCGACCAATGCCATACTTCGTCAATCTGTATGCGAGGATGTGGCGTGGCACCTTCAGGTAAGCGGCGGCTTGGCTGACGTTGCCGTTTTTTAGCTCGAGCACGCGGCTGATGACTTTCTTTTCCAAGTCGACCAGACCGAGACCGTCGGGAGGTAGGGGAGGCCAATCGGCTGTGGCGCTGGCCACAGGCGCGTCACTGGCGTGATGGCCGCCGCGCTCGGCAGGGGGCAGGTCTTCGATGCGTAGCTCGACGTCTGGACACAAGATGACCAGTCGCTCGCAAGCGTTGCGCAGCTGTCGAACGTTGCCTGGCCAGGGGCGCGCCTTCATGGCCTCGAGCAGCTCGGCGGTGATGACGAGCTGGCGGCCGGAGGCGATCTCCTCGACGAAGTGGGCCACCAGTACGTCGATTTCGGCGGGGCGCTCGCGAAGTGGGGGCACCTGCACCTCGACCACGTTGAGGCGGTAGAACAGATCTTCACGAAAGTGCCCTTGCGCCACGCGTTCGCTCAGATCTTTGTTGGTCGCTGCCAGGACGCGAACGTCGACCGCGGTTGGTTGATCGAGGCCCACGGTGTCCACGGCGCGTTCCTGCAGCACGCGCAACAGCTTTCCTTGAGACTGCATGGGCAGCTCGGCGATTTCGTCGAGCAGGATGGTGCCGCCCTCGGCCTGGCGAAATCTGCCTTTGCGCGCCTTGTGCGCGCCGGTGAAGGCACCCTTTTCATGGCCAAAGAGCTCTGATTCGATGAGCTCGGCCGGCACCGCAGCGCAGTTGATGGCAACGAAGGGTTGCTCGGCGCGCTCGGAGCGGGCGTGCAAGCGACGCGCGATGAGCTCCTTGCCGGTTCCGCTCTCACCAGTGACCAGCACGGAAGCGTCGGTGGGCGCCACGCGGTCGACGATCTCGATCACGCGCTTCATGGCGTTGGAGGCGTAGACGATGGGCCGCTCCACTCCTGCGGCCTGCACGCGCAAGGTGCGTAGCTCCTCGCGTATGCGCCGGCTCTCGAGCGCGCGCTGGACGGTGAGCAGCAAATGCTCGCGGTTGAAGGGCTTGCCGATGAAGTCGAAGGCGCCCTGCTTCATGGCTTCGACGGCGGTGTCGATGCTGCCGTACGCCGTGATGACCAACACGGGCGTTTCGGCGGAGCGTTTCTTGATGTCGCGCAACAGATCGAGCCCGCTCATGCCGGGCATGCGCAAATCGGTGATGACCAGATCGTGAGGATGCTTGTCGAAGGCCTCGAGCGCAGCCTCGCCCGACTCCACCGCTTCGAGCTCGTAGCCCGCTTTGCGCAAGTTGAAAGCCCCTACCTCGCGGCCCGAGGCGTCGTCTTCGACGAAGAGAATCCGAGTCGTGCTCATGATCGATAGTGCGCCCGCGGTGAGTCTGCCGACTGTGCCGCAACCGGCCGAAGAGGGCCAAGGGTCATGTGCGGCGCTGACCGGTAGGCGCCGTCACTTCGCGCTCGAGTCGTGCCAGCGCTTCGACGAAGAGCTGCTCGTCATGCTGCCGGGCTGCCAGCACGACTGCGACGCGCTGCAAGCGCAGCTCCGCCAAATCGGCTCGGGCTTGTGCATCGCTACCAATGCTGCGTTGCGCTCGTCGCACGCCGGCAGAGCTGATGGCCACCACTGCGGCTCCCGCCGCGAGCATGACAGTGCCCCCGAGCAACAGAGCGAGTCGAGCCCACAGATTGCCGCTGCCAAATGCAGCGCCGAGGCCGCCGGTGATGGCGAGACCGACGCAGCCGATTGCCGCGAGCACCGCTATCGCCTGGGTGAAACGGTCTGCCCAAACGGCACGAGTCAGCGCTCTGAGTGCAAGTCCGCGCCAGTAGTCTGATTCCCGATCCAGCCGCAGCGCCAAGCTCTGCAATGCGTCGTCCGCTTGGATAGCGGGCAGGTTCACGCTCGACATCAAGGCGCGCAAATCACTACTTTGTGGTGGCGTGAGAGCAGCGGATGCGCCCTGCAGCCCCCGCTCGAGCTTGCCAGCGAGCTGTCGCACCTCGTCGAGTGCAGCAGCGCTCAGCTCGGCCGCCGAGACGCTGTCGTCGCTGTCCTCATCCTCGTTGGGCTTGTCCTGGCTGTCGTTGTTGGAGGGCAGCTCAGTCCATGAGGAGGGTTCAGCGGAGGGCTTGTCCTTGTCGCGAGCGAGCTTGATAGCCATGGCATCGAGGCTACCACAGGCATTGAGTCGCCCCTCGGTGGGCTCGGTGCAACGGAGCGCTGATGGTTGGCTGCGCAAGCAAAGAACCACAGGCCGGCTCGGCTGACCCCCTGCTCATTTGCGGTTCTTCTTACACTTCATCAGGCACATCAGGTTGGTGGGCTCACATCCGCAGCTTGGCCTCGGCTTGAGAACTGGCGGCTTGTGCTTAGGCTGCTGGGGTATGGAATTCGAGGGGGGGCCGCGGTGCCGTTTTGAGCAGCGCATTTGACACAGCAGATCCTCTTTGCCGCAAGCGCAGGGCCTCTTCGGCTTGGCGGCAACTGCTGGGGGTAACAGTGCGCCGCAGCGGCCTTGCTGACACGCGCAACGGGCGCCGGGATGGTCCATCGGACCCCTCAGGGTGGGGCAGCCGACGCGGTTGCAACGGGGCGCGTGTTGTTTGCTGATGCAGCTCTTTGGCTGGCAACAGGTGCTCGGCATGCAGTCTGCGTCGGTGGTGCAAGCCCCGCCGCCTCCGATATCGCTGAAGACCAATCCGGGCGGCTGCGGGGCTGGCTTGGGCGGCGCCGATTCAGTCGGGTAGGGGGGGGCGTGCTTGGCCTGTGGAGGAATGGTCACGGGCCCCATGCAGCCAAATGCGACCACCTCACGCCACGCGATCCAAGACGGCGAGGCGACGGAACGAATCCGCAGCAGCTGCGCTCGCATCGGCTCCGGTGGGATCAGGGCATAGACAGCGCCATCCTTCATCGTCGCCTGGGCGATATGACCTACGGCGAAGACGCGCCCATCGGTCGACGGCTCGAGCAGGTGCTTGGCGGGACCGGTGGCCGGATGCATCGCTGCCAAGACCAGTACGCCCACTACGTCGCTGGTTGCGGCAAAGCGCAGCGAGATAGCTTGCGGCGAGAAGCCGCGGGCGTTCCAGGCGGTGGCTGGGTTGCCGTCGAGGGCCAGCAGCGCTGCTTGTGGAACGCTGCCGGTGGCGCGCACTTCACTGACCGGGAGCGGATGGCAGTTGGGACCAAATGCGGTGACCAGCTTTCGCAGATCTGCTGCCGGCTCGATGAGCAATGTCGCCAGCTGGCGTTCACCCCAGGTTCGGTCGTCGATCCCGCCGAGCACCGGCCCTAGAGTGGCCCCGGTGGCAATCGGCGGCGGCAGTGGCGGCGGTGGTGGCGGCGCGGCAGTTGTCGGCCCGCCCACGCTCGCGCTCGGACGCGGCTGCGGTGAAGCGGCGCCGGCGCAAGCCTGAGCTGCCAGCGCTGCTACCGCCAACCAAAGGGTGGCGGTTCGAGCAGGTTGGGCATGCGTGCGCGGTAGGCTCATGGCTCAATGTTGGCCGATGCGCCTCTGCGCTACCAGTGCGAAACCGCGGCTGCCGCGTCCGTGCGTTTGGCCCGCTAGCCGAACTTGATGCCTTGGGCGAGCGGCAGCTCGGTGGACCAGTTGATGGTGTTGGTCTGCCGGCGCATGTAGGCGCGCCATGAGTCCGAGCCGCTCTCACGGCCGCCGCCGGTTTCCTTTTCGCCACCAAAGGCGCCGCCGATTTCGGCGCCACTGGTGCCGATGTTCACGTTGGCAATGCCGCAATCGCTGCCCGCATGGGCCAAAAAGCGCTCTGCTTCGAGCAAGTTGGTGGTGAAAATCGAGCTCGACAGCCCCTGGGGCACGCCGTTGTGCAGGGCGATGGCCTCATCGAGCGTTTCGTAGCTCATCAGATACAGAATCGGCGCGAAGGTCTCGTCCTGCACGATGGGGTAGTGGTTTTCAGCAGTGGCGATGCACGGCGTGACGAAGCAACCGCCCGGCTTGTCCAGTTTGTCGCCGCCGCAGACGACCGCTCCGCCCTGCTCCTTGAGGGCGACTATGGCGTTCATCATGTCGTCAACAGCACCGGTGTCGATCAGTGGCCCCATCAAGGTGTCTTCGGCCAGAGGATCGCCGATCTTGACCTGCTCGTAGGCGGCTACCAGACGATCACGCACCGTGTCGAAGACCGACTTGTGGGCGATGATGCGGCGGGTGGATGTACATCGCTGACCAGCGGTGCCGACTGCACCGAACACGATGGCCCGCAGCGCCATGTCCAGATCGGCGTGCTCGCTGACGACGATGGCGTTGTTGCCCCCGAGCTCCAAAATGGTTCGGCCGAGCCGCTCGCCGACGATGCTGCCTACCCTATAGCCCATCCGGCAAGAACCCGTAGCGCTGATGAGTGGCACGCGCTTGTCGTGCAAGAGCCGGTCACCTATCACCGAGCCGCGCCCCACCACGAGCGAAGACAGGGCGGGATCGTAGCCGTTGCGCTCGAACACCGCGGCGGCGATCTTGGTGCAAGCGATGGCCGTCAGCGGCGTCTTGCTCGATGGCTTCCAGAGGATGGAGTCGCCGCATACCCAAGCCAGCGCTGCGTTCCAGCACCACACGGCTACGGGGAAGTTGAAGGCGCTGATCACGCCTACCACGCCGAGCGGATGCCACTGCTCGTACATGCGGTGGCCGGGACGTTCCGAGTGCATGGTCAGCCCGTACAGCTGGCGGCTCAGGCCTACGGCGAAGTCGCAGATGTCGATCATCTCCTGGACCTCGCCTTCGCCCTCTGCACGGATCTTGCCGTTCTCGAGAGCGACGAGCGCGCCGAGCAGCTGCTGGTTCTGTCGCAGGGCTTCGCCGATTTGGCGAACGACTTCGCCGCGACGTGGTGCCGGCACGGTGCGCCAAGCGAGGAAGGCCTCGTGGGCGCGGTCGACCACCTTGTCGTATTCTTCGACCGTGCACTGCTGCACGGTGCCGATCTTCCGTCCGTCGATGGGGGAGTACGCCTCGAGCGGGTCGCCCGAGCCGATCCATTCTCCGCAGAAGGAGCCGAGGTTGTCCTTGGATAGTCCGAGCATCTCGAAGAGAGCTGCGTGGTCAATCTCGTCAATCGAGCCCATGATCTTGTCGACGTCTATTTGCTGCGCCATTGCTTGCTCCTGGCCTATTTGGGGACCGGGACCCTACACCACTGTTGCTCCTTTGAGAACGTGCTGCGACGCCGTTTCAACCCTCCGCAGCGAGTCGCCGCAAACTGGTCCGGCCAGGTTGTGTTCGATTACGCTGCGCTTGCAGCCGCTCCGCTGCGTTTGCCCCCATGCCGATTGCCGACCTCCAGGCGTGCTCGAAGCACGAACGCGCGATGCCCCAGCAGCCGCTGCGGCTGGCGCAATACCTCTTCTACAAGGGACGAATCTCATCTCAGCAGCTCGTCGAGGCGGTTGTTTGGCAGCGCAATAGCCGGCCCCTGGTTGGCCAGCTCGCCGCCGAGCTGGGTCTGCTCTCCGCCCCCGAGGTCGAGCGCATCGTCGCCAATTGCAAGCCGGGTGAGGCGTTTTGCGACGCGGCCGGCAGGCTGGGCTACATCACCCACCAAGAACGCCGCAGCGTGCTCGAGGCGCAGCGCCGCCGGCAACCGCTGATCGGTCGCTACTTCGTGCGTCGTGGACTGCTGGCCGAGCAAGCCCTCACAGAGCTGGTCGAACAGGCGCGTGGGCACAATCGACGCCAACGAGCGGCAGCCGGCTGACGCAGCCAACTGGCTCGGCCTCGACATGGCCCGATCTGTGCGCTACTAGCCCGTAAGGAGCCGTGACCTGGCCAGACGGCGTCGAACCTTGGGGGGCGAGCCTCCCTGCTTGGCTTAGAGAGGTGGCTGCGTGGCACGAGACGGAGCAATGGGTGGATGGGCGGCGGCGCTTGCGGCAGCGCTCATCGGTTTGACGGCCACCGCGGTCGGCTGCGGATCGGCCGAGGGAGCGGGCCCGCTCAAGGGGGGCGGGGGCACGTTGTCTTTTGGCGGATCGAGCGCTAGTGGCGGCGGAGCGGTAGGTGGCGCGGCCGGTCATACCTCCAGTAGCAACAATGGGGGAAGTGGCGGCCAAGGTGGCACGCCCGCTCCGGTGGCCAATCCTTTCGAGCCACCGGCCGAGGAGCTCGACAGCTGGTCGGGCAAGTTGCCGCCTGGAGGCTTGCTCGATCCCGACACCACGGTTTACTTCCCCAAGTCGGTCGCGCCCGATACCAAGCTCCCGCTCGTGGTCTTCGCCCATGGCGACAACGTGACCGAGACGGCCTACACCGACACGCTCAAGCACATCGCCAAGTTTGGCTACGTGGTCTCGACGGTCGAGTACGAGTGGAATCCGCTCGATCAAGATCACCACGCTGGGGCTGACGCGATGCTCAAAGCCATCGAGCTGCTCACCACCAACCCGCCCGGTAAGATCGGCGCCATCGTGGACGCCGGCCGTGTGGCCGTCATGGGGCATGGCCTAGGCGGCAAGTCGGCCATTTGGATGGCTCTGGAAGGCGCCGCCATCGGAGCGGTGATCGGGCTCGATCCGATCGACGACGCTGCTGGCATCATCCCGTCCAAGAAACGGCCATCGCTGACGCCCGAGATGATGGGCAGCATGGCGGTGCCAGCGCTGTACTTGACCACCGAGTTCGGACCGGTGGGGATCACCAACTGCGTGCCTCGAAAAAGCAACGGCTGCAGGTTCTTCGAAGCAACCCCGGCGGGTCAGAAGGCGTGGAACGTCGTGCTCGAGGACTTCGGGCACATGCAAATGGTCGACGGCTACAATTGCGTTGCCTGTCTGGGCTGCGCCCGTGGCGACCAAGCCGACCACGGTCCTACTCAGGTGGTCGTCCGTGGGCTGACCGTGGCGTTCCTCGAATACGTGCTGCGTGGCAAGAGCGGATACTTGGCGCATCTCGAGGGCGCTCAGCTCGCCGATTTGCGCGCCCAAAACCGAGTGCTCGACACCCAAGAGCAATTCGCGTTCTGCGCCGAGCAATAGGCCCGCCGACTGAAAATGTGGGCGTGTGCTGTTGACATGTGCACGCGCGTGCACATATTGCTGTAGTCGATGGCAACCAACCCGATTCCACCCGACTTGGCCGAGGCGCTCGACGCCAAGTTCTTCCAGGTTTTCACCGAGCCAGTACGACACGAGATTCTCAAGTTCCTATTCACCAACGGTCCTTCGGATGTTGGCGCCATCGAACGGCACTTGCCGCAAGACCGAAGCGTCATCTCACGGCACCTCGATCGCATGAGCGCTGCGAGCGTGCTCAAGTGCGAGAAACAAGGGCGGCGTCGCATCTATCAAATTGATGGCGCCGCCCTGCTCGAGCAGTTCGAGCTGATCGTCGCGGTGCTTAAGCCGCTGATTGCGAAGTGCTGTCCCGAGATCTGTTGTGGCGAGAAGAAATAGGGCGTCCCGGTTTTTTTGAGACAAAGCGTGCACTTGTGTGCACAGAAACACAAAAGGGAGATCGAATCATGAAAAGGTCGACGTGGATGTACCAAGTGATGCTGGTGGCCTCGATGCTACTCGGCGGGATGACCCAAACAGGTTGTGCCGAAGTCGATCCGGCCCCGAGCCAAGGCGCATCGCAGGCCGTGGTCGAAGAGGCTTTTTCGCTTCAGATCGATGCCGACGACTTGTCACTTCTGACCATCGCTGCCCGCGCGGGCAACATTCGTATTGCTGGCGTGGCTGGTAACGACGTGGTGCAGATTGAAGGTGTCAAACGTGTGGTGGCCTCGACGCGTAGCCGGGCAGAAGCGGCCCTAGCGGCGCTCGATCTCGAGACCACGACCGCTGGTGGTCACAGCCGACTCGAAACCGTGCAGCCGGCCGACGGGCTGCGCTATGAAATCGACTTGACGCTGACGATCCCGCCTCTGCTCGATCTCACGATCACCAGCGACCGCGGCGAAATCGACGTCAAAGGGGTGGGCGGTGAGCTTTTGGTGGACAGCAACAAGGGTAATGTGACGCTTTGTGATGTCGAGGGCGACATCACGCTGACCATGCGTCAGGGCAACGCCGTGGTGCTTGCCGAGCTAGCGCTGCTCGGTGAAGTCGACGTGGTCGTCGATCGCGGCGACGTGACCTTGTTCGTGCCTTTCGACACCTCCGCCGAGCTGTCAGCCAGCACCGGCGACGGTGACATCCGAGTGCTCGATCTGCCGCTGACGGACATGACCAGTGACGATGGCTCGCTCACCGGTACGCTCGGCGAGGGAACCGGTCGAATCGGCCTATCAACCAACACGGGCGACATCGGCGTGGCGGGCTTCTTCTATTGATCACGAGGCGTGCGTGGACCACACCCCGTGTGCGTGTGGACCACGCGCTGATGCGCCGCTGTTCGGAGCGACAGCGGGTTTGTATCGAAGCTCAACACTGCGGGACATGAGCTCGAGCTCAATCTTCCGCCAGGATCTGCTGCACTACGGCCTCCGCCGTGCTCAAGAAATCGCTGCCGCCTGTGAGATAGCGAATCTTCATTTTCGAATCGACGATGACATCACTGGGTAAGAACTGCCCGGGCGTCGCAGCGCCATCTAGCTTGCTGAAATGCGGGTCCGCCACCACATGGACGTCATCGTTGAGCTTCAATGCCTCTTTGTAGGTGGCGGCGTAATCGACGGTGGCCGCGTTGCCGCTGGCATTTTCGCCCACCACCAGCACGACCTCCAGTCCTTGTTCGCGGTACTTCAGAAACAGTTTGTCGTATTGTGGTGCCATCGCTTTGCAGGGCTCGCACCAGCCGGCTGATAGGACCATCCAAACCGCTTTGGCTTTGCCGCAGAAACTGTGGAGTACCAGCTGGGTGTTGCCCGGTGCATCCCAGGTCACGTTGGCGATCAAATCACCAACCTGTTTGCCCGTGCCCTGCTCCGGCGCGTCGCAGGCCGCAGCGCTTCCGCCGCCGCCACCCTGATTGGTCGCTCCAGCGCTGCCACCCAGGTTACTCGCCGACCCGTTTCCGCCTCCGCCCGCCGATGTTTGCTGGTCCCCGGGGCTGTCGTTTCCATCGTTCTGCGCCGGGTCGTTCGCGTTGCAAGCCACTACGCCCAATGCCAACAATGAGATAATTGCTAGGGTCCCTAACTTCGTCATGGGTGCGTCCTCTGCACTGTCACCGCACCCGTCTGGAACCCCACCGCGTCCTCGCGCGCGTACGCAAGCGCCGCGCCCAATTGCACACCGTCCATGCTCTCGCCAACAATGTTCACGGCGCCGAGTTGAAACACGTCTGCGTCGCCACCAGCGTATGTGAATATGGGTCCGATCTGTAGTGCGCCTGCGTCGTTTCCCGCGAAAGCGATGAGCCCGACTTGCGTACCCACAACGTCGTGCCCACCATAAGCAGCTAGCACACCAAGTTGCGGTCCGGAGGCATCCCTTACTGCTATGTTGAGTAGTGAAATCTGAGCGCCGGCGAGATCGTTGCCGACGTAGTTGAACAGGGGCGCGATCTGGCCGACGTCCGCGTCCTTGCCGACATAGTGCATAAGCCCGAGTTGCAGGCCGCTGGCGTTGCGATGAACCACCGGAATGGGTGCGATGGTCAGGCCGTGGGCGCCGCCC
>CAZRGL010000398.1:0-10730 GCA_964599485.1 uncultured Polyangiaceae bacterium | reverse complement strand
GCAAGAACTGGGATGAGGCGTTTGGCTACTACGGCCGAGACGCTGACGGCGACCCCTCGGGCGGGATCTCCGCGACCGTGGCGTCTCGCGACGACAACTGCGGACTGGGCATCGACGACATCATTTTCGCCAAGCTCATCGAGGCCAAGTGTGAGCTGGACAAGGCGCTCACAGCTGCTGGAACTGACTCGGTAGATCCGACGACTGTGCCGGCGCTCGACAAGCTCATCAAACAAATCGATCTGCAGCTGCTGACTGTGTTCGCGCTTTCGGCAGCGAGGGAATTCCGTGACTTGCCCACCTCGGACAAGCCTTCCATAAAGCTCATCGAGGGCCGCGTATTCTTCGGCATTCTCGAGCCCTTCATGATCGAGAACAACTCTGCTGACGCAGCCTTAGTTCGCGCCGTAGTGGACAAGGACGTTCCTTCGGAGGTCGATACTGCGGCCATCGTGACCAAGATTACCGCGGCTTTTGGCCTCGAGCAGACCTTCGCGGACTGTAACTGAGTGGGTAGATGATGGTGCCATCCGCTGTTTTGGTAGAGCCCCCTTGGTTGCGCGCGGCAATCTGCGTGGGGATGTTGTTGATGCTGCCGGTCACAGCACAAGCCCAAGGGCAGGATGCGCCCGCGCCAGAGAAGAAAGCAGCTGCGGCTGCCCCGCCCGAGTCCCCATCAAAACCAGAACCGCCAGGGCCCCCCACCAAAGGTGAGGAGCCCATCCGGCCTGACCAGCCGAAGTCGGCTCCATCTGTCGAGGCGCCCAAGTCGGCGCCCCCTGTCGAGGCACCCAAGTCGGCGCCCCCTGTCGTAGCGCCGGCCGCGACCGCCAAACCGCCAGCGTCGAGCCTACCTGCCAAGCGTCCTCACAGCATTTTGAGAGGCACCAAGCTCGGCGGCTACGCCGAGTTCACGTTCGAAAACGAGGAAGACAAGAACAGCAGCTTCGGGTCGCTACGCTTCGTCATGGCGCTACACAGCAAGATCTCATCTCGGATTTCGGCAACCGCCGAGATTGAGTTCGAGCGGGGCGGCTCGCCAGAGAAGCGCGCCGGCGAGCTGCATCATGGTGAGGTGATCCTCGAACAAGCTACGGTCGACTTCGAGATCTTCGAGTGGTTGGTTGCTCGGGCTGGTGTGCTGTTGGTGCCCTTCGGCAATTTCAATCAGCTTCATGATGCGCCACGGCAAGATCTAGCCGACCGACCCATCTCTGATCAGTTGATCATCCCTACGACTTGGTTCGAAGCGGGAGCGGGGTTTCTCGGTGACATTCAGCTCGGCGGGGGTCACGAGCTGCACTACGAGGCCTATTTCATCAACGGTTTGGACGCCAAGCTCTCGGACGAATTCGGTACCCGTGCGGCACGCGGCTCGCTCTTCGAAGACAACAACAACGACAAAGGTGTCGTTGCACAGTTGCGTTACAGGCCTCACCCCATCGTGGACGTCGGGTTGTCCTTCTACACCGGCGACTACGACCTGCAAGACAATCGCATCTGGATGCTCGGCGCCGACACCATGCTCACCTTCGGCGGGTTCGAGCTGTTGTTCTCATACGCCAAGCTCTTCGCCGACGATGGCTTCACCGAAGGCTTTGCAGAAGGTAGCACCGCCAACACCCGATCGGCGATTCCCACGGGAATGCATGGCCTGTTCGCCGAAGCGCGCTATCGCCTGCCGCTGCGCGCCATCATGCCCGACGACATGCGCAGCGCGACCATGGCGATTGCCACGCGCTACAGCCAAGTGGACATGAACGAGGATGTGCGCAGCGCTGGCGACCGGGCCGATCTTGTGCTCGGACTCAATTTCCGCCCGGTGCTCCCAGCCGTTCTCAAGACCGAGGTTCACTTGCTCCGCAACGGCGCGTCCGGAGACAACCCCTCGCTGTTCAACGACTTCTTCGCCGAGCGACCCAAGCTGCGCTTCGTCGCTTCGGTTGCCTATGGCTTCTAACTCCGTGCCGTCATGCTCAGATTCAAGACCATCGCCAGCTCGCTCTGTCTCGCCGCGCTGCTAGCCGTAGCCGTCGATGCGTGTACGCCGATGAGCGCCGCGCAGCTGCGCGCCCGCAGCAACTTCAGGTCGGAGTGCACCGGCTGTCATCCGCTACCGGCACCAGGGCATCTCGATCGAGCGGGGTGGGAGCAAATCCTGCCCCTTCATCGCGAGCGGGTTGAGCTGAGCGATGCCGAATGGGCCGACTTGCTCGATATGCTCAGTCCGGCTCAGGAGTAGGCTCAGGTGCTCCGGCATCAGCAGCGGCCGCGGGCTGCTGGCAGCGCTTCTGCTCACATATCCAATCGCCAGGACAATCGATGTCCCTGGTGCAGGCCGCGGCTGGGCTCCAATCCGGGGCTCGGCAGCGGCCGGCCAAGCACCTGCGATCGCCTTTGCATTGTTCATCGTTCATGCAGCCGCCCCTCGGCACTGACGTGGTCGCGCCAGTCGTCGTGGTCGAGCGTGGCGCTGCGGTTGGAGCAGAGGGTGGCGCGACATGGGCGGCCAGATACTCGACCGCCCACGCCAGCTGCATGGCGCGCTGCTCATCGGGGGCGAACCAATCATAATGATCTGGGTGTTGCTCGGAAGGCGTCTTGAGATGTACTTCGACGACATAAGCAACCACGAACGGATCGGTGTGTCGGCGAATGCGTGTCTCGGCCACGTCTTGCCAGCTCAGCGTTCGATAGGTCGTCTTCCTCTCAGTGAAGGGTCCGGTGTGCACCGTGTTCTGGAAGGAGAAGCGGATCTCTCGATCGTTGGCGTAAGTCAGCGAAGGGCGGTCACCAAAGGTCCAGTCGAAAGACAGGGTCTTGGTAATGAGCTCCGCGGCGCGCTGACGGCGCTCAGCCAGGTTGCCATCCATCTGGATCGGTGGAGGGAACTGATTGAGCGCGAGGCGCCGGGCAGGGCAGGCCAGCAAGCTCGAGACAACGAGCAGCGCCAACGCCCCCAGAAAACCGGTTCGGCGGTTGCTCACGGCGGGCTTAGGCATTGCCCCTCCTCGCACACCCGCGTCCCCTTGCATTCCATGTCGTGCTGGCAGCCTTTCGGGGCGCTCTTGATGTCGCGGTGCGGTGCGGTCGCGGTAGCCCGAGGCGCCGAGGAGCTGTTTGCATGGACGTAGGCCATGACATCGTCAGCCAGTTGCCTCAGCCGGTCCGTGTCGTCGGGGATCCGCTGGGCCAGAGCCATACTCCCGCTGCGCGACCGCCGACCATTGAGCACGACGGAGAGTGTCCACGCATTTCCCGTGAGCAGCTTGCCGCCCCAAACTTCTTCGAGCTGTACTCCGGCGATCTCGTCGAAGAAGACGGCACCCTGATCGCAGCTCAGTTGGGTGGTGGTGGCCGAAGCGGTTTCGCAGATGCTGAGCAGACCATCTCGGATGCGCGGCAGCAGCGCGTCGGCACCCAGGGTGCTGCGCTGTCCGGCCCCATGATATTTGTCCGCGCAGCCTCCGAGAAACGCTGCTCCGCCGAGCCAGAGCAACAACAGCAACAGCGTGCGTCGAAGCGCGGCCATCAGACGCGTTGTGGTTTTGCTTGGCGAGGACGACACGACCTACGCTAGCACCCTCGAAGCCATGCAAGAAGCCGCAGCAGAGCCCCGCAGCATCGACAGATTGATGCAGTGGCTGCGCGCTGCGCCAGACAAGCGTCTCTTGGCATTGCTGCTCGGGCTCTACCTGTTGACCCGTTTCGCAGCGATGCAGCCTTATCTGGGCGATCTCGACGCCACCAACTTCGCCCTTGGTCTTCGCAATTTCGACCTAGCGCGCTTTCAGCCGCACTTTCCGGGCTACCCCGTCTACATGGCCTGCGCTCGGGCACTGTATACCTTCGGGCTGCCCGCTCCGGCAGCGCTCGAGCTGCCTGGTGTGCTGCTGGGGGCACCCGCGCTGCTGCTGTTCTTCCTGGCCAACCGCCGCTGGCTCGGTCCTGTTCGTGGCCGGCTTGCGGGCGCGCTGTGGATCGCTTGTCCAGGGCTGTGGCTCGCGGCGGGTAAGCCGAGCTCGGACGCCTTGGGGCTAGCGCTGCTGACAATCGCTGCCTCGCTACTTGCCCTTTGGTGGCCACGCTTCGGTAGGGGCGAGCCGCGGCAACAACGACGCCTTGGCTTCGCGATTGGGTTGAGCCTGGGGCTAGGGCTGGGCGTGCGCTTGTCCTACTTGCCGCTGGCGCTCAGCTGCATGGTGCTGCTGTGGGTGGCGAGCCGTCGCGCAGACGACGAGCTGCGGCGCCGGTCCGGCCCTATTGGCTGCTTGGTTGGTCTCGCAGCAGGGGGCGCATCGTGGTTTGTGCCGCTTGCCTTGGTCGTGGGCCCTACTCAACTCTGGAAGGTGGCACTCTGGCATACCTCGGGGCATTTCAACACTTGGGGCGGCGGCTTGTTGATAACAGCGTCGCCGCTGTGGTCGCTACAACGCTTGGCGGAGAATCTGTTCAACCACGGATTAGGGATGGGCTGGACGGCGGGACCAACCGTTGTGGTCTCGGTCTTCATCGGGCTCGGGCTGAGCGCAACGGTCGCAGCGCTAGCAACCGTCGGCAGCAAGGCGCGCCGCGTGTTGCCGTTCATGCTGGTGTTGCTGTTGCCCTATCTGTTGTGGATCGTCGTCGCCCAAAACCCTGAGAAGCCACGTCATGTTCTGCCGCTGCTGGTCGTGATGGTTGTGTTGCTCGTAGCCGGGGTTCCTTTCGACGACGCAGGCCACAGTGCCAAACGCAGATGGGCTTCGCTAATCAGCACCCTTGCTGTGCTCGCTGTCGGGGCGGTCGGGCTGTCGCGAATCAAGCATGCGCGCTTTGAGCCGTCGCCGGCCTTCCAGCTCGTTCGTCACGTTGCTTCGAAGATGGATCCTGAAGGAATGGTGATCTACGGCGGCGAGGAGATTCGTCTCTTTGCCTACTACGCGCCCTGGGTCAGAGCCAAGCGTGCCTCGACGCAAGAAGATATCCTTGCCGATCTGAGTAGCGGACTTCGCCCCCCACGGATCGTCGTCTCGTCCAAAGTTCGCTCCTGGTCTTCGTTGCGCAACAACGGTCGCCTGCAGCGTATTGGTAGCTTCACGCGCGACCCGATGGTCGATCCCCATTACGCGCGCATCGAGCTATTCTCTTTCGAGCCTGCTGGCGCGCTGGCAAGTGAGGTGAGGCGATGAGCAGCGGGGTTGGAGTAGCGGTTGTCACCACGCTAGCGGGCCGACTTTTGAAGACAGGTCCTGCCGCTGGAGCAAGTATGATGGTCCGATATGCTCGAGCGGTTCCAAGAGCTGGTGCCACGCATACGACGCTACGAGCCCGGTGACGAGGCGCGCATCGAGTCGCCTGAGGTGGAGCATGCGCTGTGGATCATGAGCTGGCTGGCTCTGTGGGATCGTTACTTCCGTTACTCGGTCGTCGGTCTCGACAACCTGCCGCGTTCTGGCCCGGGACTGCTCGTGAGCTTTCACTCCTTTGCGGTGGTGGACATCTTCCTCCTCGGCCGGCGCATCTTTTTGCGCGATGGTCGGGTGATCCGGGGGCTGACCGACAAGATCGTGTTCATGATCCCGGGGCTTCGCGATCTGTTCACCACGTTCGGTACGGTGGTCGGAACGCAGAAAAACGGGCTCGCTCTGCTGCGCTCCGGCGCGCTTGCGTCTTGCATGCCGGGAGGCAGCTTCGAGTGGTCCCGTCATCGGGCGCTGCGCCGACAATTGCGCTGGGGCGAGCATCGCGGCTATGCGCGTTTGGCGATTCGGGCCGCTGCCCCGGTGATCCCAACTGCGTGTCCAGCGGCAGATGACGCGTATTTTCTGCCATTCGACGGCTGGACGATCGGGAAAGCGTTGCAGCGTGCTTTGGGGGCCAACCGTTCTCTACCGTTGCCTCCGCTGGTGATAGGCCTTGGTCCGCTGCCCTTTCCAGTGCGGCTGACTCAGTACGTTGGCGCTCCGATTTGGCCCGAGATGCCGCCCGAAGCTGCAGATGACCCTGCAGCCGTGGCTGCGTTCGATGCACGGGTGCGTAGCGCGGTCGCCGATCTGCTCAAAATGCCCTAAAAAAGCCTTAGTAGAGGCGGGGCTTGTCGGACCGCTGGGCGGCTGACATGATGGCGGCGCTTATGAAGCTCCGCATCGAGCTGATGACCAACAACGTGACCCTCGAGCAATGGCGCGCGGCCTACCACAGTCCAGCGTTCAACTGCATCGTGGCCGAGCAGACCAAGCTTCGCGAGCGTACGGTCGTCGAGCAGAACATTCTGCCGGACGGCAAGGAGCAGCTGAAGATCAGGGTTGTGCCCGACATCAGCTTGCCCGGGCCGGTGCTCAAGCTGGTTGGCGAAGACGAGATCGCCTACACGGAGGTGACCACCTTCGATCCGCGGACCAAATCCACTCGTTTGGACATCGAGAGCAAAGCTGACAAGTCCGTTCGGGTGGGGGGAGATGTGAGCTATCAGGTCGAAGGAAGCGGCATCCGGATGCGTTTCGATGGCAAAGTCGAGGTGAAAGTGTTCGCGCTCGGGGGGCTGATTGAGCGCTTGATCGCTAGTGAGGTTCGCAAACGATACGGTCAGATCGAGCCCCTGCTGCAGCGCTTCGTCGACGAGCAGCGTTTTGGCTAGTCAATGATCCGCTTCAACAGCTTTCTGCATCGGATAGCGCTCGCCGACATCATTCGTCGCTGGATGGTCGATCGTCTCGAGCCCAACGACGTCCGCTCACTCAAGGAGCTGATCAACTTCAATTGCCACATCGCCAAGTATCTGGCCGATGACATTGCCTCTTATATTTTTGGCGAGCTCGCGCCCGCGCCGGTGGCGAGCTTCGGGGTGCGCACCAAAGGAGTCCTGAAGGACTTCATGGTCGACAATCCGCGCTACAGCAATCCGCGCATCGAGCAGTTGGTGCGGCAGTATCGCAAGTACCCGCAAGATTTCTATCGCCAGACGCCCTTCGACGCGATCGTCTATTTCACCCAGGTCGACAGTCAAGTCCGCTTGCTTGGCTCCACCCGGCGCAAGCGTTTTCGGCGTGTCGCAGAGAAGTCTGCCCGACGCATCATCGATTTCGTCTTCGGACAGATCAAAGACGAAGCCCAAGCTCTGGCTCGTGAGCGTGCCGGCCGCATGGGTGTGCCCATCGATCGACTCATCACACCGCTCGAGCAACAGCGCGAGGAGTTCTTGCACGCCGAACGCCGCATCGTGAAACGCTTGCGTACCGGCCAATTCGTCAAGGACGAGGTTCTGCTCGACATCAACGATGTCGTGGGGGTCAAGGCGATCTGTGAAGACGATGAGGTATCACGGCTCACGGCTTTGTTGAGCGCCCACCCGCGCATGGAGATCATCGAGTACGAGCTTCACTCGGGCGCTTACAACGCGCTCAACCTCACTGTGCGCTACGTGCTCGACAAGGATGTTCTGCTGTCGCGGCCGCCGAGTGGCGAGCGATTGCGGGTTCTCGAATCGCGCGGAATGTCTGCCAAGGACCTGCTCACCGGTTACGATCGCTTCATTCGCGAGGGTGAGGACGACGTTGTGCTCGAGGTAATCGTGGCCGGCTTCGAGGAGGGGCTCGAGAGCGAGATCGGCCGCTCGATGCACGAAGAGCGGGTTCTCGCACAGCGAAGCGATCAGCAATACCGTGGCTCGCTCGCGCGTAACATCGTCGCTCTTCTCGAGTACATGATGGCCTTGCGTCACTACCCGCCGGACTCGATTGATCAGATCCCCATCAAGCTCTGGATCAAGTACATGCCCGACTACTTCGAGTCGCTGATGAAGGCGAGCTACGGGGTACAAGAGAGCGTGCATTTTGGTGACGCCGATCTGTCCGATGAAGAACATCGCTCCCTGCTGCGCGAGTCGATGCTTCCGCCCGTGCCCGTCTTGCTCCAAACGGAGCCATGAGCTGAGCCAGCGGCGGTCGCTGATACGGGGCTGCAGTGGCGATCGATCCAACCATGGACGAGCCGCGCCCCACCCGCATGCCAACCGGGGTCACACGTTATCCTACATTTAGCGACATGGTGGGCACATGTAGACGTTGGTACGATTCCTGCTTTCCGCGGGACCATGCGCATCAAGCAGCTCGGCATCATCATCGCGGCACTCGGTTTGGCAACTCTGGCAGCTTGCGTTGGCGACGACGTCGGTAGCGACGTAAGTGAATCCAACCAGATCCCTTACGCGGAAGGCTCTGCCGAGGCGCGTGCCATTCTCCAAGTCGCCAACGATCAGACGTTGGGCGTCGAGCAGTTCGACAGCTCCGAACATGTGGGGCTGAACGCCAGAGCAGCTGAGAATATCGTCGCCTATCGGGATGGCGATCCGGCCACTGCCGATGACGATAATTTCTTCGACAGCCTCAAAGAGCTGTTCAGCGTCAGCTATTGCAAGAAGTCCTGCCTCAACAAGCTCCTCGCCTACGCCAAGCTGACCGGCATCTACAGCGAAAACGGGAACATCTCGGTGCTGTTCTCGCCACAAGCGAGTGAAAATAGCCACCTGGCGCGCATTGCCGAGATCATCGACAACGAAGCTGACGAGACCATCGACATCGCGATGTACAGCTACAGCCACCAAGATCCAGTACGAAGCGCACTGCAGCGTGCGCTCGATCGTGGCGTGAAGATTCGTTTCATGGCGAACAGCGATTTGGCCAACTCGAGCAGCAAGGGCGGGGGGCTCGAGAATATGGGCATCGACGTGCGCCGCGTGACCAAGATCATGCACCACAAACTGGCCATCATCGACGGCCCTCGTGACAACGACACCCTGGGTCGCGCCGGCAGCGCGTACATCATCACCGGCAGCGGCAACTGGTCGAGCAGCGCGGCGACGCTGTACGACGAGAACACCTTGTTCATGACGGGCTACCCCGAGCTGGCCCTACGGCTTCAGCGCGACTTCGACACCCTTTGGGCTGGCAGCAAGGACGTCGTCTACAACGACAGCCTGGTCTGGGATCAAACCCGCGGCGACATCACCGATGGACTCATTGCGGAAAACGACGATCCCAACACCCACGCGTTGCTGACCTCGTTCAACTTCGCGCCCACCAGCAGCCAGGGTTGGTCGGTGCTCGGCACCACGGTGGTGACCGACGCGCTCGTGGAAGCCATCGGCCGCGCCGAGCATTCGCTACATGTTGCGACTGGACACTTCCTGAACGAGCCAATCGCCCAAGCCATCGTCGATCAGCTCGAGGCCTATCCAGATCTCGAGGTCGACATCATTCTGGACTGCCAGGAGACCTCGAAGAGCGGCACGATCGCCACCCTCAAGAACAAGATCGAGAGTCTCGGCGGCCACATTGGATACAAGTGCAACACCTACCGCTGGCACTACAAGTTCGCCAAGCAGATGCACCACAAGTACATGGTGATTGACGAGCACACGCTCTACACCGGCAGCCTCAACTTCTCGCTCAACGCCGAGACGAACACCTTTGAGAACATGCTGATGTTCACTGGTGCCGAGCACAGCGGGCTGGTGGCTTCGTACCTGCAGAACCACACTTCAGTGCGTAGTTATGGCCAGCAAGACAACGGCGCAGCGCTCCAAGAGTTGAAAGACGACATCGCGACCGGCGATACTGTTCCGCTGAACTGGTACACGGCTATCTCGATGGACCTGGACACCTTCCGCGATCTCAAGGACGCCATCCGCGAGCGCTGCCCGGCTACCAAGTCATGGGAGCAGACCGGCGAGGCCAAGACCTACAACAAGTACTTCAACTCGAGCCCCCATTGGTTCAGCGAATGCCACACCACTGGCTACGCCTGGCCCAAGGTCCCCGAGGACATGCGCATCGATTAGCTTGCTTCGGCCCAAAGGGCGCTACGGACGCGCGCGCCCCTGACGGGGCGAAGGCGCGCGCTTCCTTCGCTAGCGCCTCGTATTGGCCTAGCGGTTGTCTAGTGTCTCTTTAGCTGAGCTTCATTCAGCTCTTGATTTCGTCCCAGCGGTCTTTGCCGACGGTGGTGTGCGGGAAGCTCAGGCCAACCTTCTTGGCCACCGTCACGCCCAAGTCGGCGATGCGATAGTCTTGCTGATAGTTGGGGTCGTCCAGCACCCGGCCCTCGGCGATCCCCGGGCCGCTCATGGCCATCAGGATCGGTTGGGTATCCACTCCGCCATGCCCGCCGACGAACACCATCAGTGGCGGCATGGGCACCGGAAACTCCACACCGATGTTGCCCAAGACGCCGTCGTAAACTGGTAGCTGCCAGCCGTTGTTGGCCATCAGCCAAAGGTCCGGCCAAGGGATCTTGTTGCCCGCCTCGCCGGAGCCGAAATGACCGTGGTGTAGCTCGCCTGGCGCGGTGATTCCGCCAGCAGTGCCCTTGACGTCATCAGCATCCCAGACGAACCAGGGGCACTCTTCTTCTCCAGTCTCGGGATTCACGCAGCGGTGGCCGAGTAGGACTTGTTTTGCCTTGGCGATGACTGTTTCGCGATCAGGCTTGTCGGGATGCCAGTGCAAGGTGCCCAAGCTCGAGCCGGTCAGCGCAAAAAAGCCCTTGTCGTTCTGCTCGTCGCTGGTGAGCAGACCGGCTTTACTGAGAATGGCCATTGGATCGGTCTGATCCGAGGTGAGGTTGTCCTTGAGGTGGTTGACCTGCGAGTGGTCGCTGAACACCACGAAGGTTGCCTTCTCGTAGCCCGCTATCTTCTTGACCGAAGCAATGAGCCTTCCAAAGGCGTTGTCCACATCTCGTATCGCGTC
>CAZRGL010000397.1:0-10761 GCA_964599485.1 uncultured Polyangiaceae bacterium | reverse complement strand
CTTGGAGACTGGCTCGGGTCGCTGCCTTTTGGGATCAGCAGCTTGATGGCAACACGCTCTTCAAAGCTCAGATGCCAGGCCTCGAGGACGACGCCCATCCCCCCCACGCCCAGCAGCCGGTCGGCCCGGTATTTGTCGGCGAGCACCTCTCCTGGTTGGATGAGGCTGCCGAGCGAGCGCTGCCAGAGGTCATCCGTGTTCATGGTCGCTCCATGACGCGGGTAGTGAGGCCTAAGTGTTGGAAATGAGGCGGCGAATTGGGGTGAGACGTTCTCATGAGCGCATGGGTGGATCTGTTGAGGGCGGTGGTGATGCGCGGCCTGGAGGATCGGGCACAGCCCGTCCAGCTTGATCATGCGCCTCTCGCGCGCGCTTGACCGCTTACATCACCCTTAGCTGGCGGGAAGTAAGGTCCTGCGTCGGGCAACACCTTGACGACTAGGTTGCTGGCCCAGCTGGTTCGGGGCCTTGCTGATGTACCATGAGGCCATGCGTCTGTTCATCGCCGTCACCGTCAGTGTTGCCAGCCTGATGCCTCTGCTGATCCCAGCTCACGCCGAGGCCCAGACGTTCACCGAAATGGTGGCCATGCGCGATCAGGTCAAACTGTCCACCGATGTGTATTTGCCGAGCGGCCAGGGACCTTTTCCCGTGCTGCTGTTCCGCACGCCCTACGACAAGAGCAGCGACAACAGTGGCCTGCTCAGCTACGTGCCTCTCGGAATTGCGGTGGTCACCCAGGACATGCGTGGTCGCTTCGCTTCCGAGGGCGAGGATTTGGTCTTCACCAGCGATGGCGATGGCGCGCTCAAGGACGGCTACGACACCATGGAGTGGATCGTGGCGCAGAGCTGGTGCGATGGGCACATCGGCACCCGGGGCGGCTCCGCCCGGGGCATCGTCCAATACATGCAAGCCAGCGCCAAGCCGCCTGGGCTCAAGGTGTTGGATGCTGCGGTGGCTACGCCGAATCTGTACCGCGACGGCATGTTCTACGGCGGCGTGCTGCGCAACAGCTTGGTGACCGGCTGGCTCGAGGGGCAGGGCAGTTTGCACTTCATGGACGAGATCGCCGCGCACCCCTACGACGACGCTTTCTGGGACTCGGCACAGACCGAGGACCAATATGGCAATGTCACCGTGCCGGGCATTCATGAGGGCGGCTGGTATGACATCTTCGGGCAGGGCACGATTGACGCTTTTGTCGGCTACCACCACAGCGGCGGCCCAGGTGCCAAAGGCAAGCAGAAGCTCATCATGGGGCCGTGGCCACATGGGCTCTATCAACAGAAAGCGGGCGAGTTGACCTACCCGAGCAACGCCGCACAGCCGCCTTACCCGTCGGCTTTCGAGACCATGTTCAACCACTATCTGGCGTTTGGGGCCTCGTCGATCACCGACAAGCCTGAGGATGTACCCAACGTCCAGTACTACGTGATGGGCGATGTGGACGATCCCAATGCGCCTGGCAACGTGTGGAGAACCGCTGATGACTGGCCCCCGGCGGCCGCGCCCGTACGGATGCACCTGCAACCAGGCGGCGCGCTGGCTGAGAGCTGTCCGGCAACTGATGCGGGCAATACGGCCTACACCTTCGACCCCGCAAATCCGTCGCAGACGATTTGCGGGCGCAACCTGGACATTCCGGCGGGCGCCTGCGACCAACGACCCATCGAGATGCGTGCCGACGTCGTCGTGTTCTCGACGCCCGTGCTCGAAGCGCCCCTCGAAATCACCGGTCGCGTGCGCGCCCATTTGTTCGTCGACATCGATCAGGTCGATGCCGATCTGATGGTGCGCATGAGCGACGTCTATCCCGATGGTCGTTCGATGCTGATTGCCGACGGTGCCCGCCGCCTGGCGGCCAAGGCCGACAACAGTGGTCTGGTCACCATTTCGCCAGGCGCCCTCGTCGAGGCGGTCGTCGACTTGTGGAGCACGTCGATCATATTGGCGGCGGGACACCAGCTGCGCATCTCCATCACCTCGGGCAACTATCCCCGCTTCGCCGTCAACCAGCACAACGGTTTGGATTACCCCGCTTCCATCACCGGCAAAGGCCCGCCGGTGAACGTGCGCATCCACCACAGCGCCGAGCAGGCGTCCTACATCGAGCTGCCCGATCCCAGCCGCAACCCTGCGGACTTCATCGACTGCGCGCCGGGACAGACCGGCGGCGGTGGGGCGGGCGGAGGAACTGGCGCCGGTGGCTCGGGCGGCGCTGGTGGCTTGGGCTCTGGCGCTGAGGCGCCCGAAACGGGCGATTCCAGCAGTTGCGCATGCCGCCTAGGTATCGCCAATCGTGCCACCAGCGGCTGGCTGGCCGTGCTGTTGGCGCTGGCCCTAGGCGCTCGCCGCCGCGTTCGAAAGGGTCGCGGGAGGGGAGGGGCAAAGCCGAGCCTCACCCCTTGTCCAAAAACGCGAGGCGAAACGTGGATCAGCGTTTCCTTCAACGATTGAGGAATGAGCTGACCGCCAACCATGAAACAAAACCTCTGTGTCCCTCTTCGTGTCTCTCTGTGCGTCTCTGTGTAAAAAAACGCGCGCGGCTGGCGCCGCATTTTTTCACCACAGAGACACAGAGAGGGGAGGGGCAAAGCCGAGCCTCACGCCTCGCCACAATTGCGAGCCGAAACGTGGATCAGCGTTTTCTTCAACGATCGAAAAATGAGCTGACCGTCAAGCCGAGAAGAGAACCTCTGTCTCTCATCGTGTCTTGCTGTGCGTCTCTGTGTGACTAGACGCGCACAGTTGCTAGCTGCTTGCAGCACGGCTGGCTGGGTTGGAGCGGCGCCGGAGGGTGGTTACGAGCAGCATCGCTGCCACGACGCAGATGGTGGCGACTACGCCGTAGAGAGGCAGAACCAGATGCGGGCTCGTCGAGGGTTCGACAAGCATGAAGATGTCGATCCAGCGGCCAACCAACACGATGATCGACACCTGTAGCAATACCGCTTCCTTCTTTTTGGGGCGGGCCGATAGCAACACCAAGAAGGGGATGACGAAGCTCACGATTGGGTTGAGCCAATACAGCACGCCCCAACCGCCAGCGCCGCGGGTGATGTAGTGGGTCACCTCTTCGGGCAGATTGGCGTACCAGATCAGCATGTATTGGCAGAACCAGATGTAGGCCCAGAACATGCTGAAGCCGAACAAGAGCTTGCCGTAGTCATGCAGGGTGGCAGGGCCGATGCGTCGCTCGGGGTGCTTGCGCGAGTTGTAGATCGAAAGCGCTGCTGCAGCTGCGATGCCGCCTTGCAACGCGCCGGCAAAGCCGTACACGCCATACATGTTGCTGAACCACTCGGGCTCCAGCGACATGGTCCAGTCCCAGAACGCCACGCTGATGGTCAGACCGAGCAGCACGATGCCGAGGGCACCGAGTCTCGTCAGCTTGGTTCGGGTAGCCGTTGTTGGGCGCGCCATGTGTCGCTCGACCGCGCCGCCGATGGCTTTGACGAGCAGCAACCAGATTCCAATGACCGCAACGACGCGGGCAATGAAGAAGGGCTTGTTGAGCCAGCCCATCTTGCCGTGGAGCAAGTGGTTGGTGTCCATGACGCCCGGCGCAGCCCATTTGTAGAGGACCGGCAAGCCGAGGACGGCAACGAGAAGTACCGCGAGGCCAGGGACCGCCACCATGCGCGCGATGGCCAAGAAGTCCCGTCGCACTGGGCGCCACCACTTGGCGCCGGTGACGATCAACAAGCAGGTGAATACCAGAGCGCCGATGGCGATCTGGGCGCCGTAGACGCCGGCGGTGAGTATGCCTGACAAGGCACGCTGCGGCTGCAGCACCAAACCGATGGCGAGCACCGTCAGACAGACGGTGAGCACCAGTTTGAGGTGTGGCATGCGGGGTACGGACGTGGACTGTGTTGCCGTGTTGCTCATGGCTCGTCCCTCACCTTCGAGTCGACCGGCGCTGCGGTGTCGGCCGGAGCAGCGGTGTCGGCCGGCGCTGCGGTGTCGGCCGGAGCAGCGGTGTCAGCTGGAGCGGCGGTGTCAGCTGGAGCGGCGGTGTCAGTTGGTGCTGCAGTGTCAGCCGGAGCTGCAGTGTCAGCTGGAGCTGCAGTGTCAACAGGAGCTGCAGTGTTGGCCGCGGCCGCGCCACCAGGCGCTGCTGGCAGCTCACGTTGGAGTGCGCGCAGATACTGAACGATGCGCCAGCGGTCCTGCTGCAGAACCTGAACACCGTAGGCAGCCATGGTGCCCTGTCCGTAGCTGATCAGGTGAAAGAGCTGCCCATCGGCAAAGGCCTTGGCTTTTGGGGCCTTGACGCTAGGAATGGCAAAACGTCCCAACATCGGGCCATCGCCTTCACCGCTCGCGCCGTGGCACACCACGCAGAAGGTTTCGAACAGCGCTTTGCCGCGCTCCAGATTCTGCTTGTTGGCTGCGAGTGGATTGCGAAGCTCGAGCCCGGCGCGTTTGGCTTCCGGCTCCGTGTTGCCATAGTGGAGGCGCTTGGCGCAGAAGGGGGCCGTGGCCTTGGCGCAGAAGGGGACTGTGCCCTCGGGAGGCAGCCTCAAGGTCTGTCGGATGGTGGGGTGCTTGTCGTAAGCATCGTACGGGATCGACTCGTGCATCCCCGGCAGGACGATGAGCCCCTTCTTCTGGCCGTCGCCATCGCAGCCAGTCGATAGCAGCGAGGCGGCGGCTGTGATGAGGGCACAAAGCAAGCTCGTGCGGTTCATGCTGGCCTCCGATTGCGCAGAACCTCTTTGACCTGCAGTTGCTCGCAAAGTTGGTCGAAGAGCTCGCCAGAGAAGCTGCCGTCGCGCTCCACCACCAGAACCACGAACAGGTCGTCGGTGGTGCCCTCGATCGGCTGGGTTTTGGGCAGTGTGGTCTTCGTCGTCGGCAACAAGCGCGAACGGAACAGCAAGGTGCCGACCGTGGCGAAGGCGGCGATCAACACCGTGAGCTCGAACGCAACCGGCACCAGCGCGGGCATCGCGACGTTCGACTTGCCTCCGATGTTGAGCGGCCAGTCGGCTGCGTGGGTCCAAGTCTGAAGCGCGAGCGCTACACAAAGCCCGATGCTTCCGCCCACGAAGGTTGCCCAGGGCAGTCGCGTCGGCGCTAGCCCGATGGCTTCGTCGATGCCGTGGATGGGGAAGGGCGAGTGCACGTCCGCGACCTCGAAGCCTTCTTTTCGAAGCGTCTTGACCGCCTCCAGGGTCACCACCGGATCTTCGAAGACCAGGCCATGCTGGCGTATGCGATCGGCCACCAGGGCGTCCTCAGTGGGCATGGGCGTCCTCCTTTTGCTCGGCGAGGGTGTGCTTGACCTCGTGCACCGCCACGACTGGCGCTACGCGGACGAACAACAAGAACAGCGTGAAGAACAAGCCGAAGCTACCGACGAAGATGGCCACCTCGATGAAACTGGCAGAGTAGTAGCTCCAAGACGACGGCAAGTAGTCGCGGTGCAGGGAGGTCACCACGATGTTGAAGCGCTCGAACCACATGCCGATGTTGACCAATATCGACGCGATGAACAGGAGCCAGACCGAGCGGCGCGCCTTCTTGAACCAGAAGATCTGAGGCACGAGCACGTTGGAGGCCGCCATCGTCCAATAGGCCCAGGCATAGGGCCCGAAGGCGCGGTTCATGAACGTGAAGCTCTCGTAAGCGTTGCCGCTGTACCAAGCCATGAAGAACTCGGTGCTGTAAGCAAGCCCGACAATCATGCCCGTGGCCAGCAACACCTTGGCCATGTTGTCTAGATGCTTGACGGTGATGAGCTTCTGCAAGCCCAAGACTTTGCGCGTGATGAGCAACAACGTGAGCACCATCGCAAAGCCGCTGAAGATGGCGCCGGCGACGAAGTACGGCGGGAAGATGGGCGCGTGCCAGCCGGGGATGACCGAGGTGGCGAAGTCGAAGGACACCACGGTGTGCACCGAGACCACCAGGGGCGTGGCCAGACCGGCGAGCAACAAGCTGGCCTTCTCGTAGCGCGCCCAGGTGCGTGCCGAGCCGTCCCACTTCAAGCTAAGCGCGCTGTACAGGCGTTTGCGCCAGCCCTTCTTTACGCGATCGCGCATGGTGGCGAAGTCAGGGATGAGCCCGACGTACCAGAAGAGCAGCGAGACAATCAGATAGGTGCTGATGGCGAACACGTCCCAGAGCAGCGGCGAGCGGAAGTTCACCCACAGTGAGCCGCGCGAGTTGGCGTAGGGCAGCACCCAATAGGCGAGCCAGGGGCGCCCCATGTGCAGAATGGGGAAGATCCCGGCGCAGCACACCGCGAAGATCGTCATGGCCTCTGCGGCTCGAGCTATCGAGGTGCGCCAACGCTGCCGGAAGAGCAACAGAATGGCGCTGATGAGCGTGCCGGCGTGACCGATGCCCACCCAGAAGACGAAGTTGGTGATCCCCCAGCCCCAGCCGACGGTGCGGTTCAGGCCCCAGGTGCCGACGCCGGTCATGATCAACCAGACGACGGCGACAAAGCCGGTGATCAGCGCCGAGCAAGAGATGAAGAACGCTAGCCACCAGAGCTTGCCCGCGCGTCGCTCGAGCGGAGCCGCGATGGTATCGGTCACCTTGCCGTAGCTCGGATTGTCCTCGACCAGTGGCTCCTCTTCGAGGTGCTCCTCGGCTTGGATGGCGCTGGCCTCGAAGTCGGTCAGTGCAGCACTGCTCATGTCTTGTCTCCTGGTCGCTGCGGGCGGCGACGCACGCGCGCCAAGTAGGTAACCGAGGGTTTGACGCCGAGATCGTCGAGCACCTGGAAGGCGCGGGGCTCGTGGGTTTGATCGCGAAGCTTCCGATCGGCGTGGCCGTCACCGAAGTGAATTGCCTGGGCGGGGCAGCTCTGCTGACAAGCGGTTTGGACCTGCAGCGGCCCCTTGTCGCCGGCGCCCTTGGCGTCGATTCGGGCTAGCTGGATGCGCTGCACACAGAAGGTGCACTTTTCCATGGTGCCGCGGTCGCGCACGACCACGTCGGGGTTGAGCACCAACCGTTCGAGTGGATCTTTTGGCGTGAAGTCGTACCAGTTGAAGCGCCGCACCTTGTAGGGGCAGTTGTTGGCGCAGTAGCGCGTGCCGACGCAGCGGTTGTAGGCTTGCTGGTTGAGGCCATCGGCGGAGTGGACCGTGGCCGCCACGGGGCAGACCGTTTCGCAAGGCGCGTTGTCGCACTGAGCACAGAGCATGGGCTCGAAGAGCACTTCTGGATCGTCTTCGGAGCCCTGGTAATAGCGGTCGATCCGCAGCCAGTGCATGTCGCGGTGGTCGGCCATGTTGTCGGGGCCCACCACCGGGATGTTGTTCTCGGCTTGGCACGCCACAACACAAGCGCTGCAGCCGGTGCACGCATCCAAGTCGATGGTCATGTGCCAGCTCGGGTTGTATTTGCGTTCGTCACCCCACAGCGTGTGATGGCCGTGATGGCCAGCTGGAATCTTGCCGTTCGGCTCGAGCACCTGATGAACGATGGGTCGTCCTTCGGTCTTGGAGTGCCACTGCATGAGTGGAAGGCGGCGTTTGCCTCCCGCGGACTGAAGGGTTGCGGCCAAGCCGGCAATTTGCAGCCCAGCGGGAGCGAGTGTGGCCAACCGGTAACCGTTTTGCTCGGGGACCGCCTTGGGCGACGGATCGACCTTCTCGCGGTGTCCGTGGCGGACCGCACGGACGGCGTCTTTCATTCCGTAACCGACTGGTACACCGATGACCCGCGGGTGTTGGCCCGGCACGATTCGGGCCTGCATCTGTACCGCGGTCTTGCCCACCGTGATGCGCACGAGATCGCCATCTTTGATCCCTTTCGCTTTGGCAAGCTTGGGCGCTAGTCGGGCGGTGGCCACCCAGCTCGCCCGCGTGATCGGATCGGGAAGCTCGACCAACCAAGGATTGAAGCCATCGCTGCCGTCGCGGCGGCCCACCTCCTCGAGCAACTCTACCTCGAGCTCTGGCGTGGCTCGTCGGGCCTTGACCAGATTGGCCAGCACGGCCGCATCGGCAACCTCCGGCGCGGCGTCGGGCGCGGCGCTTAGGGTAGTTGCCACGTCGGCGGGTATGGAGGCGCTCGACAGCGCTTCGTCCCAGAGCTGGGGGAAACGCTTCGGCTTGCCGTAAGCGCGCTTCCACTCGGCTCGCAGCTGCTCGTAACTGCCTCGCTTGGCGCCCACCCAGCGCAACAAGCTGGTCATCGGATCACGCGTTTCGAACAGCGGACGGATGGTTGGCTGGGCGAGGCTGAGGACGGCGCGTTGGGGCGCCGCGTCGCTCCAGCGTTCCAGTGGGTGGTGGGCCGCGGCAACGACCTTGCAAGCATTGGCGGTCGCGGTCGGCCGGGCGCTGAGCGCCCCGGACAGCGGTAGCGCCGCGCTTTGCTTTGCCAAGGCCTAGCCGCCCCGCCACAGCTCGACGGGGTTTTTGTCGAGCACCAACAGGGCGCCGACCTTGCCTGCTTTCATGTCGGCCAGCAACTTGCTCATTGCGCCGTCACTGCCCTGATGGATGGCTGGCGACGAATCGAAGCGCAGCGCTTTTCCTTCGCTACCGAGCGCTCGGTTGATGAGCGCCACCAGCGCTTGCTCCGCAGGATCGCGGGAGCCGCTGACGACGGCGGCGCGGCCCTTGAGCGCGCCTAGACGCTTGACCAGGTCTTCGATCCGTTTGGTGTGAGCTTTGGGCGTAGCGATGGTCTTGATGAGCGCCTGGTGGGAGCCAGCAGCACCCGCCTCGCCGGCATCGAGCCTTCGCAGTAGGGCGGCAGCGATGGCAAAGCGTTCAGCCGCTGTCGCCTGGACGCGTTCGTCCGAGGCAGCGCCGGTGAGTGAGAGATTGCCCTCGATGTGGACATGGCGAAAGTCGACTTCGCTGCGTCGGCGGCGCCGATCTGCGTAGGCGCGCGTGAAGGAAACAGCCTCAGTTGCGGCGCCGAGCATGTCGCCGCCGAGGGAAATGAGCAGCTCGACCTTCTCGAGGCTCAGCACCGGCTGGCGCGCCTTGCCGTCGAGCAAGCGGTAGGCCTCGCGAATTGCCGAAGATGGGCCCAGATCGCTGTCATATTGCACCAGTCGGCCGCCGACCTTCTTCAGGAAGCGATCGATCACTGCGCGGGTCGTCGGACTGACGATGCTGCCGCTGAGCAAAACGATCTTGCCCTTGGCCGCAGCGAGGCCAGCCGTCACGCGTGCATCGAGCTGCGCCCAGGTTGCGTCTTTGCCATCGAGGCGTGGCCCGGTCAGTCGGCCCGCGTCGTAGAGGCCGCGTACCGAGGCTTGGCCGCGCGCACATAGCCCGCCTTTGGACAGCGGATGGTCGGGGTTTCCTTCGAGCTTGATGGGTCGACCGTCACGAACCGTTACGAGCAGACCGCACGAAGCTGGGCAGCTCAGACAGGTGCTGGCGTAGCGCACGTCGACGCCCGGTTGGCTGTCTTCGTTGGCCTCGAGCAAAGGAAGGGCGTGCTTGTCACTGCGACGCTCGCAACCGCTCAGCGAGATCACCCCGCCGAGGCCGAGCGCCGTCAAGAAACCGCGGCGCGAGAGGCTGCTGAGCGCCCTCGTCGCGGCGCCGGGATGCGCGGGTTGGTCATGCACCAGAGTCGGATCGAGATCCATCCAGGGCAGTGCGAGTGTCTCGTCGGCTTGTTTCTTGTCGTCCATGCTCTGCTCGGCTCAGTGATGACAAACTGCGCAGTCGGTCAGGGCGTTGCCGCGGTCATAGTTGTCGGCTTTCGGATCGCCGCGATGACAGTCGATGCACCAACCCATCGTCAGGGGTGCAAACTGCACGACCCGTCCCATCGCGCGGACGTCGCCGTGACAGGTTTCACAGGCCACGCCCTTGCGAACGTGCACGCTGTGGTTGAAGTACACATGGTCGGGCAGATCGTGGACCTTGAGCCATGCGATCGGTTCGCCGCTCTTGAGGGCGGCCTTGAGCTTCTTGATCTCCGGGCTCGCCGCGAGCGTCTTCATCGGCTCACTCTCGGCCAGCGCTTCGCCATGGCAGTTCATGCAAATGTTGGCTGGCGGGATGCCGGCGTAGCGCCCTCGCTCGGCGGAGAAATGGCAGTACTGACAGGGGATCTGCAGCGCTCCGGCGTGCACCGCGTGCGAGTAGTTGATCGGCTGCTCGGGCGCGTAGCCTTGATTGGTGGGTTCGCAACCCCAGGCCGTCAGAACGGCGGCCGCCCACAGGCCGACTGCCGCTGCCAGTCGTCGTTTCAGCATGGAATCTCCGCTCCCTTGCGTGCGTAGAACCACCAGTTGACCAGCAAGCAGCTGGCGTAATAGACGGCAAAGCCGTACAGCGCGTACTCAGGCGTGCCGGCTTTGATCTGTGTGGCGAAGATCTTGGGGATCAAAAACGCGCCGTAGGCCGCTACCGCCGAGGTCCAGCCGAGCACGGGGCCGGCTTGTGCTTTCTCGAAGATGATCGGCACCATCCGGAAGGTCGAGCCGTTGCCGATACCCGTCGTTGTGAACAGCAGCAGGAACAGGCCTAGGAACACGCCGAAGAGCTTCTCGGGTGACGGCGATTGGCTAGCCAGCTTGACCACATAGCCGCAGCCGATGGTGGCACCGACCATGATCCAGGTGTCCCACTGGGTGACCCGCGCTCCGCCTAGCTTGTCGCTCAGCCAACCGCCCACAGGCCGGATCAGCGCGCCGACCAGCGCGCCCAAGAAGGCGTACTTGAAGGCGTCGACCGCGTGCGGATTGGCGATCTCGGTGATGGTCATCACCTTGTCGGTGACGTTGCTCAAATGCACCGTGGCGCCGGCGGCGGTTTT
>CAZRGL010000396.1:0-10787 GCA_964599485.1 uncultured Polyangiaceae bacterium | reverse complement strand
CGGCAAGGCGCCCTTCTCTTCACCGGTCAACGAGAAGCTCGTAACGATGCTGCGGGCCGTGTTCAGCGATGAAGAAGCCGCATTGGTGGCTTGCTTTCCTCGCCTCTCGGCGACGGCTGCCCAGCTCAGCAAGCGGTCCGACGGAGATCTCGACAAGACCAAGAAGCTGCTCGCCGACCTGGATCGAAGAGGCAGCATATTGGCCTACGAGAGCGGTGACGAGCACAAGTATGCCCTGCTGCCAATCATCCCGGGGTTGTTCGAGCTGTTCATGTGCAGCGGTGTGGATAGCCCACAGCGACGCAGCTTCGCGGAAGCGTTCGAGTCCTACTACGACGAGAAGTACTACCCCCCGGCCATCCCCGATGGCGTGGTCAAGGTCATCGCGGTCGAAGAGCACATCGATGACCAGCCCGGTGTGCTCCCGTCCGATAGTGTCGCCGATCTCATCGAGTCACACGACGAATTCGCTCTCGCGGTGTGCTCGTGCCGTCATTCACGCGAGCTGACCGGTGAAGGCTGCGGTTTGCCCAAGGACGTCTGCATGGTGTTCGGACCGCTGGCCCGATACGTCATCCAGCGAAAGCTCGCCCGAAAAGCCGACAAGGCCGAGATGTACGACGCAGCTCGACGCGCTGAAAAAGCCGGCTTGGTGCACCTGGCCGACAACGTGGCCAAGGCGAACTTCTTGTGCTCTTGCTGCGCTTGCTGCTGCGCTGGTCTGCGCACCATCACCCAGTTCAACCGACCGGGCATCGTGGCCAACAGTCACTTCATGGTCGAGGTCGACCGTGAGACTTGCAACGACTGTGGCAAGTGCGTGCGACGTTGCCCCACCGCCGCCCTCAAGCTCTTCCACAAGAAGTTGTTGCTCAAAGAACACCGCTGCATTGGTTGCGGCGTGTGCGTCTCATCCTGCAACAAGCTCAACGCGCTCAAGCTCGTCACGAGGCAGCGCTACGAGCCGCCGCACCCCAGCTTGGGCCATTTCGCGAGCGACCTGGGCTTGCGCGCCATCGGCGTCGACAAGCTGCTGTCCGGCCCTCTGGCCGGCGCTTATCGTTCATTGCATGCGGGTTTGACGGGAGCTCTGAACAAGCCGGTTCGTTTGTCGCAGATCGACGACGACTGAGCGACTGGACGACTGAGCGACTGGACGACTGAGCGACTGGACGACTGAGCAGCTGTCATGCACGAGATGGGCATCGCCATTCGCATCATGGATATCGTCCGTGAGAGCCTGCCTTCCAACCAACCAGTGAGGGTGCGCAGCGTACGGCTACGAGTCGGCACGCTCTCGGCCGTGGTCCCCGCTTCACTGCGCGCTTGTTTTGCTCAGGTCAGCGACAAGACCCCGCTCGAGGGCGCCGAGTTGCTGATTCACAATGTCGCGGTGCGCGTAGCGTGCGCGCGCTGCGATGAGCTCAGCGCGGTCGAGCGCCTTCCCTTCGTGTGCGCTGGCTGCGGCAGCGATGACGTACAAATCGTCAACGGCCGCGAGCTGATGGTCGAGTCCATAGAGGTCGACTAGGACCTCGTCAGGTGTGGCGACCACCGCACGCCGCCGCATCAGCCCTCAGAGATTGACATCGAGCAGGGTTCGATCGCCGCTCATGATGATGTCGGCCTCGGCGCGGCATTTGGCGAGCGACTGGCGCGCCCAGAATTGCGCCACCTTGAGCTTGCCGTCGTAGTAACGCGCCTCATCATTGTCAGCGCACAGCGTCGCGAGCGCGGCGCCGTCGGTAGGATCGACATTCGCTTGTTCGCAAACACCCTGCAAACGCGGGTGGGCAAGAACTGCTTGCTCGAGCAGCAACCAGCCAACGCAGACGTTTCCAAACAGCTCCAAGAAGGGCGTGGCATTGGCAATGGGAACCATGTGGTCCTCGGCGCCGGCCTTGGCCAAGTGCATGGCTGCAGCGACCAGCGCCCCGCGTGCCTCGGCGAACACCGCCAAGTCCTTTCCAAGCACCGGGTGGTCAGCATTCTTGCCATCCAGCTTCGCCATCGTACCCATGAGCCCCTGGAAAGCAGGCGCATTCTTGACCAGCTTGCGTCCTACCAGGTCGAGGGCCTGGATACCGTTGGTCCCTTCGTAGATCGAGGCGATCTTGTTGTCGCGCAAGTACTGCTCGACCGGATACTCGGCGATGTATCCATAACCACCCAGCGTCTGCAGCGACAGCTCGGTGGAGCGGAAGCCCATGTCCGATGCGTACGCTTTGCACACCGGCGTGAGCAGCTCGACCAGACCGTGGTTCTTCTTGCGTTCGTCGTCGTCTCCGCTCGCCTCCGCGCAGTCGGCGTAAAACGCAGTGCGAATCAACAGGGCCCGGCAACCTTCGCCGATGGCTTTCTGCCACAGCAGCATGCGTTTGACGTCCGGGTGCTCGATGATGGGCACAGCGCCCCGCGTCTTGCCCGACAAGTCTTTGCTCTGAACGCGCTCTTTGGCGTACTGCAACGCGAACTGGTAGGCGGCGTTGGCGATGGCCGCGCCTTGCAGCCCGACAGAAATGCGCGCCTCGTTCATCATCTGGAACATGGCCCTCATGCCTTTGTTCTCTTCGCCGAGCAGCCAGCCTTTGCAGGCACCGTTCTCGCCGAACATCAGCGTGCAGGTAGGCGATGCGTGGATGCCCATCTTGTGCTCGATGCCCGTGCATTTGACGTCGTTTGCCTCGCCGAGCGAGCCGTCATCGTTGATGCGGATCTTTGGCACCAAGAACAACGACAGTCCCCTCGAGCCCGCTGGCGCGCCTTCGACGCGAGCGAGCACGGCGTGGATGATGTTGTCGGTCAGATCGTGCTCGCCGAAGCTGATGAAGATCTTCTCGCCCTCAATCAAATAGTGATCGTCCTGCTTGATGGCGCGGGTACGACAAGCGCCCACGTCGGAGCCAGCGCCGGCCTCGGTCAAGCACATCGTGCCAGCCCACTTGCCGGTGTACATCTTCTCGACGTAGGCCTGCTTGAGCGCATCGGTGCCGAACACCTCGACCAAATGGGCCGCGCCGGTCGTCAGCAGCCCTTGCAAACAGAACGACAAGCAGGCACCGAAGAAGAAGTCGTTGCAGCTCAGCGCAAGGCTGTAGGGCATGCCTTGGCCGCCGAAGTCAGGCGAATGGTTCAGCGCCAGCCAACCGTTGTCAGCAAAGAGCGTATAGCTAGGCTTGAATGCCTCGGGCAGCTTCACCTCGCCCGTGCTCTTGTCGAAGACGCTGCCGAACTGATCTGCGGCAGCGTTCATGGGCGCTAGCTGGGTCGTGGCGAACTTGTTCGCCTCCTCGATGATCGCCTCGAAGGTGGCTCTGTCGAGGCCTTCGTACTTGGGGTAGCCGAAGAGTTTCTCGGCGCCACATTGCTCGAAAAGCACGAACTTGATGTCACGGATGTCGGTACAGAACTCGGCCATGGTCGCCTCCGGGTAGAACTTGCGGTTGCCCATGTACCGCGCCTCAGCGGCCGACGCCATGTCAACACGCACACGGGGCCCCAGTGAGGCGCTCAGGGGCCAGTCGGTTGTTTTTTCGAGCCAGGTTTCGGCCACTTGGGAGGCGTAAACGGCTCGCACTTCAGCTTGCCGTGCATGGCCAACAGCGGAGGTTGGCAGATCCGCGGCTTGGCCGCTGCCGCGCTGCCCGTTCGAGCGAGCCGCAGGGTGATGGCCCATTGGGGCAAGTCGAGCCAAACAGCTTTGCCGGCCCTGGCCTCGAGCACGCCGCCACCGACCCAAGACTTGTTCTGGTGCTCACCTAGACCGAGGAGCTTGTAGCGCTGGCCGGCGCGCGCCGGCTGCGCCCCTGCCTTGCCCGACCCCCGGCTGTCATCAACGGCCACCAGCTTGCCCTCGGTGCGCCTTCCCACCAGCTCGACGAAGACGCGCGTTTGCGCGATCTCGAAGCGGGTCATCATGAGCATCATCGCCAGCATGCCGGCCTCTTGCACGAGCGCGCTCTTCGACTCGAGCCGCACGACCATCCACTTGCCCTGCAACCAATCGAGGGCGGTGCGCTTTGTGGCAACACGAGAAACAGTCGAGGGACCTGTTGCGATTCCTGCCACGCTCACAACTGGCGCTGCGGGTGGTGACGTGCGTGTCGGCTCACCACAGCCGCCCAACACCAGCGCGAGCGCGACGAGCAAGCCCTGTGACAGCAGTGCGGTCCGACGATGAAAACCTGGCCTCACACCACCACCCTGACGGCCACCAACCCGACTGTCAACGTACAGCAAAACCCCAGCGTCGACGTTCAGCAGGGTCGCTGTGCTCCGCTGCTCAGCCAGCTTCTAGGATCTGGTCGGCCAGGGTGGCTCCGCTGAGCGAGGCGCCGTTGATTCCCCCACCCGGGAAGGTCCAGGCTCCGGCGAGAAAGAGGTTGGCGATGGGCGTGCGCTGCTTGAGCCGGCGCATCATCGACTGCTCGGTGGAGTTATCCCAGCCGAGAATGGAGCCGTTGCGATTGCGGGTGTAACGCTTCATCGTCAGTGGCGTGGCGATGGAGATGACCTCGATGCCGGCACGCAGCCCCGGAATGACCCGCTCCGCGCTGTCGATGAGCTGCTCGGCGTAGTGCTGTTTTCGGGCGCGGTAAGCCTCGCCGCGCTGCGCGATGTCGCTGGCGTCCCAGTCCCGCTCGAGCGTCTCCTCGTTCATGTTCATGATCGAGAGCAGCGAGATGGTGTGCTTGCGACCGGGCGCCGGCGACATGCTCGCATCGATGTTGCTGTAGAGCGTGATGGCCATATCGTCGAAGCGTTCGCGGCGCAGCATTCGCTCGAACACCGCATCGGCATCGGTGGTCGAGCTGCTGACGATAATCTCGAAGTCCTCAGCCACTTCGCCAGGCAAGTCCATTTCCACCCCGAGGTAGACCGCAAAAACCGAGATAGCAGGCCGCAACGCAGCGAGCTCGGCAACAAAGGTCGCGGGCAAGTGCGCCTCGCCTACCAAATCGCGGAAGGTGTGCGTCGCGTCAGCCGCAGAAATGACCGTGCCTGCCGCGTAGGACTGCCGGACGCCGCCCACGTCGCAGACCACCCCAGTGGCAGCTCCTGCCTCGAGCGTTATCTGGGTCACGTCAGCGCAGCTTTGCAGCGTGCCGCCGTGGTCACAAAAGCTCGCGGCCAGCGCATCAGACAGCCTCTGGGCTCCGCCTTCGATGTGGTAGGCGCCCGTCTTGTAATAGCCCATGAAGGCCATCACGAAGAACAGCAAGGACAGGCGACTCGGCGGCGCGCCGAGCAAACCCCAGAGCTGTGAAACAATATGCCGCACCTGCGGATCGGAGATGTGCTTGTCGAGCAACTCGGCCAGTGGGGCATTCAGATATCGCCCGAAACCCCACAGTCCGCGCAGGTTCGAAACGGTCAACAGCGCTTTACGCAACACGGAGCGATCTTTGCTGCCGATGGTATCTACGAAATCGTAGATCCGCTCGAGCGCAGCGAAGTAGTGCGCCACCCCCTTCTCGTGGGGAAAATGCTCGGCCAGCACTGCTGCGAAGGCTGGCAGCGTCGATGGAAGTTGCAGCTGCCGATCCGGCAAGATCAGCTTGCAGATGTTGGGCTCCAGCTTGACGAAGCCAACCCGATCTTGGGCGCCGCAATCCTGCAAGATGGTGTGCAGCGCGCCGCCCGACTCACAGCCTGCGACGAAGTGGACGGGCGTGAACACGTAGCCTTGCCGCTGCCAGTTGGTGCAATAGCCGCCCACTTTGTCGTGTTGCTCGAGCAGCAACACCCGCTTGCCCCCTCGCTGCAGCTTGGCCGCTGCCACCAAACCAGCGACGCCTGCACCGATGACGATCACGTCAAAGCTGGTGTTTTGCCCGGTGGTGCTCATGAGCGATGCCGCCAACTGGCCGGCCAGGACTTTGGCCCTAACGTCGAGTTGCGGTTGCAGTCAAGCTACGCTGACAGCCGCCTAGACGAGTCGTGGCGGCGGTGCTGCAGCTCAGGTAGATTGCTGCCAATGTCTCACATGCATGGGCAACGTCGCACCTTGACGGTTGCGCTGGCTATCGGCCTGGGGCTGTCGAGCGCAGCAATGTTGGCGACCCCTACAGCGCGCGCGGACGATGTGCCGCCACCACCAGCCAAATGCCCACCTGGCTCTCGAGCCGTAACGGGTCACGCTGGACCAGGCTGCGTGGCGTACGATTGCGTGGGCGACAAGTGTCCAGCAGGATCCATCTGCAAGGAAATCGCCCAGTGCACGCACGTGCAGAAGTACAGCCACCGGCGCTCGCCAGACAAGACCTACCAACGCACCTTGGTCAGCGGGCTCTGCTCCACCAATCCAAGCGTGTGCAAGGCGCCGGACAAGTGCACCAAAGCCAAACGCTGCGTTGCCGGCGCTTCGCCGTCACCGTCCACATCATCTTCAGCCAAAGCGCCGCCCAAGCCGTCGAGTAGCCCTGCGGCCGCGCCGCCCGGCGCCACGAGCGACTCGCGCTGCACCTTTCGTGCTGAGCCTGCTACGGGCGGGGGGCATTGGTTGTGGCTGGCGGGGCTATTTCTCACGCTACGACGCGCCAGCCTCACACGGCCTTCACGCCGACCTCAGGCGGGGTCGTGCAAAGCGACCGAAACGACGTAGCCGCCATCGAGCCCAACGATGAGCTTGCCTGCGCTGGTTGTCTGTCCGGTCAGCGTGCGCCGCTGCTGCCATTGGCGAACGGCCTCGTCGTAGCTCGCACTTGCTTGCCCCTGCGGCGGCGGCGACGGAAGTGGGCCAGGCCCTCCCCACAGCAACGGTGCGGCCAGCAGTGGATCGATTCGTCGCAGCAACATGGCCTCGCGCGCCCTGGTGACAGCCTCGATACGAAGACGGCGACCACCAGAGGCGTGGCTCAGCCACAAATGCGCGCGCCTGAATGGGTCGCTGGGCCCGGCTGTGCAAACGAGCTGCGTCCAGGTCGGGTTGTGCGCAGTTGGGTCCGGCTGGAGCTGGCGCCCCAAGACCTTCTCGATGGCATGCTGCTGCAGCGACGCGAGGCCAACGAGTCGCGCCACGAGATCGAAGAACGGTGCCGACTGGGCCCAATCGAGCTCCTTGACTGCATCGGAGGCGGCCTGTCGAGCTTCTTCTGACTCATGCTCGAGATAGCCGACGAGCAGCTGCCGGTATTGCTCCTTGCCGCTCCAACCCAGCGCTTCGAGCCCGTAGCTCAGCAGCGGCGGCGGCAATTGTCCGAGTCGATTGGCCAGCGGCTCTAGGTCGACTTCGAGCGGAAGATCGCGAGCCATCGCCTTGAGCAAGTCGCTGAGGATGGCCTCGTCGAGATCCCTGTTGGAGGTCGGCAAGCGAGCCACCAGCCCGTTCAAGATGGGCCTGACCTGCTCCTCGGTCCAGTCGGCATACTCGAGCACGTCGCCCAAGTCCTCGACCGCCCCGACCTGCTCGTCGAGATCGGGCTCGGACAGCCGCCCCTTCAGCACTCGGAAGATCTCCGCCAAGGTTGGAGCTTGGTGTGGGGACGGCATGGCGACTCCGCAACCGCTTCTCAACTGGCGGATCGATCCACTTGCGGCCGCCGGGCGCGGACTTGCTCCTCTTGGGGCGGGGCCGTGGTGCGGCGATCGATGTGCTGCCACAGCGGACCATGAAAGCCGCGATGTCGCAAATAGGCGAACAATCGCGGGTCGAAATTGACGCCCAGCGAGGGGATGATCCAGCGTGGATAAGCACTCTTCGAGCGCTCGAGCAGGGTAGCGATGCGTTCGCGCAGGAGTGACCGCTGCTGCCTCAAAAGCGGATCGAATGCCTCGTCGTCGTCTACCCAGGTCATCAAGATGGCCGCCACCGGATCGAGATCGACGATGAACTGCAAGGTGCGCTCTACCTGCTGCAAGGTCTCACCAGGCGTCCCAAGCAAAAAGGAGTGGCAATCCTTGAGCCCAGCGTTGCGCGCCAGCCGGTGAACTTGCTCGATGTCGGCCACACAGAAGCCCTTTTTCAGCCGTGCCAATACCTCGTCACACCCCGAATCAGAGCCGATCTCGATCCCAGTGCACCCGGCTGCAGCCATGAGCTCAGCCAGCTCCTCGTCGAAACCAATCGGATTGACATAGCAAGTCCAGGGCAGATCAATCCCGCGATCGATAATCGCTCGGCAGACTCCTTTGGCATGTGAAGGCGGCAAATTGAAGGCAGCATCGACGAAGAAGACGTGGCGCACCTCGGGGTGTTGCTCCTTCATCGAAAGCAGCTCCTCGACCACCCGATCGGGATCGCGACGCCGAATCGTGCGGCCCTCGATGGTCGGGTAGGTGCAATAGGTGCAGCTCTGCGAGCAACCGCGTTTGGTCTGCAACGAGTCGATGCCGAACTTGCTGTAGTAGCGCGAATCGATCAGGCTGCGATCGAGCGCCGGCAGGGCGTCGAGCTTCACGGGACGTGGCGCGCTGAGCGGCGGCACGACCTCATCGCCGATGCGGCGGTACAAGCCGCCAATCGCCTCGAAACCGCTGCCCTGCTCAATCGCAGCCAACAGCTGGGCGAAGGCCCCCTCGCCCTCGCCCACCACACCAAAATCTGCGCCGAGCAGCTCCATCAAGCCCACGGGAATGACCGAGAAGCCGCCCCCGCCCAGCACCAAAAGCGTATCGCAGCTGCTGCGAATGGTGTGCGCCACCGACTGGAAGAGATGCACGTTGCCGGTGGTGGTCAAGTAATCGCTCGATTGCACGTTGCGCAAGCCGAGCGCCACGACATCAGGTTGGTAGGCCGCAAGCTTGTCGGCCAAATAGGCAAGCGGCTCCTGCTCGAAGCAGAGATCCCAGAATCGCTTTTCGTGGTGGTCGGGACAGGCCGCACAGACGGACAACAGCCCCAGCGGAACGACCGCATCAGGCATCTGTTGCCGATTTGCTGACAGGAAGGCCAATCGCATGACGACTCAGCTCGCGCCGGTATCTGTTGCACGCTGGGCGGAGCGGATCCAGCGCTACCTGGAGAAATGCCCCACTGAGCCAAAGCGACCCCTCGATCAGCTACCGGTCAGGGCTCCTGTGCTCATTCGTCCATGCTGTAGGCGTCATCCTGGGACAAGGAGCGACGCTCCACCTTCAGATCGAACGTGCCGCCGCACTCGGGACAGCTGAGCAGCTCTTCGGACAGCGGCAGTTGAGCGCGACAAAACTCACAGCGGCGAATCATCACACGCGGCTGTAAGTCAGCAAACAGATAGTAGTCTGTGCCGTCCTTGACACTACGGCTGCACTGCTTGTCGGCCACCAGCTCAGCGAGCACTTCGGCCGCTCCTGCCGAGCGACGCCCCAGCAGTGCCTGAACGTCGGTTTGCGAGATCTCGCCGTTGCGTCGGCGGGCCAACTCGAGAATTTCGGCCCGCAACTGCGCCGGACTGGCGGCGTCGGCCTGCTTGTAGAGCCGCAAACCAATACCACTGGCCACGGCGCCCGAGGCCAGAGCGGCCACACCAATGAGCAAACGATGACTTCCTCCGCCGGCGGCCATCGCAAACAACAAGCCGAGCCCGATCAGCCCGACTCCAAGAAGGATCAAAACCACCGCGCCGAGTCGCTTCATCTCACCACTGTGCCTCTTACCACTGGGCCTCTTACCACTATGCCTCTCACCACTATGCCTCTCACCACTGGGCCTCTCACTGCTGGCCGCTCACATCACCACTGGGCATCAGCCTGCTTGGACAGCTCCTCACCCATGGTTTCGAAGTACCGCTTTATGTTCTCTTCGGTGAAGAAATCGTCCACCCACTTGCCGATGTTCTCGCCAAATCGTGTCGGGTGAAGCGAGAGCTTTGCGGCATCCTCGACCGCCTCTGCAAAACGATCGAAGTGCTTGCCATACTTGATGCATGCACTCGGCACGTCGATCTTCATCGCCGGAACGGGGTGTACGCGCTCGGTGACCATGACCTCGCTGACGCTCTTCATGAACGCTTCGATGCCGGACTTCAGCCCCCCGACCAGCCCGATGATCTCCTGACATGCCTTCATGCCCTCGCCGAATCGTTGATGATGCAGGTTGAGCTCGGCGATCTCCGCAAGGCTGCCCTCGAGATCGGGCCGATCATCTTGAAGTCGCTTGGCACAGATGTGGCAGAAGTGGTTGCTGCTCGGGTTTGGCACTTTGCAGCGTGGACAAGGCGGATCGCTGGCTCGAGGCGCTCGTAGCTCGGGCCCGCGCGCAAAGAGCACTTGCTCTACGGTGCTGCGCAAGCGAATGCGCGGCATCGTCTCTTGCAAGTGCGAGAGCTTCGTCTCGAGCGCGGCAATCTCCGCACGCATCGCCACCCACTTCTCTTGAAGCTTCATTTCCTCGGCAACGTGGTCTTGATCGACAACCGCCCAGCGCGCCCGTAGGGCCTCGATGCGCTCTTGCATGTCGTCGTGCGCCTCGCGCAATTGCCGGTCGCGGGCAGCCAATTTGCGCATCTTGAAAAAGTTGGCGAAGAAACCCCAACCACTTCCGAGATCGCGAATGCGCCGGTTGTGAGCGTCGATTTGGCCGAGTAGTGTCGCGGCTTTCTGTTTGAGCGCTTCTTCCCGCTGATCGAGCTCGCTGTTTTCGCTGTGGACCCTGCGCTCGGCCTCGATGGATTGCTGCCGCACCTGCTCGGCCTCGGCTTGCCGGCTCTTCAATTGCTTCCGTAGCTTGCTGAGCTGCTTGTCGCCCGCCTTGTCGACCTGCTTCTCAGCCTCGTCGAGCTGCTTGTTGAGCTCCGGATCGAGCTTGCTGCGATCGGCCACGATATGGCGCGTGAGCTGATTCAGCTCACTGTCTCGAACCTGGCAGA